>CAZZZH010000332.1:1912-3953 GCA_964658445.1 Ilyomonas sp. | reverse complement strand
CAAAAGCATTCATCTTAATTCCAAAAACACTCATCCCAATACCAAAAACATTCGCCCTATTTGCATTTACACACACTTTAATCGAGGTAAGCTATATCCTGGTCTCAGTAAAAATCATCCGGTCCCGCCAGCCACAAATCTTTTAATTTATTTTTAATGGCATAAATTCCTCATACGTAAAATTAATTATTAACTTGCACCCATTAACTAAATTCATTTATTTTAATCCAATGTCTATGACAGTTAACAGGCTCAATGCAGAGCAGGAACGCGAAAGCAACCGCGATTTCAATTTAGAGGAGTATCTCAATGAAAAAAACAAAGAGTTTCAGAATTACATTCCGTTCAATGATGAAGTAAATGTATTCTATGGCTACCTCGGCCAGATAGAAGCCATCATTCCGGTAAAAGGCAAAAGAGGCATCGTTATCACCGAAGAAAAAAAGAATCTTAAAACCGCGCTGGCAGAAAATGTAAACGACGTCTGCACCACGGTAACCGCCTACGCCCTTGGCATTGGCGATAAAGATTTGCTTCATAACGTTCGTTTTCGCACCAGGGATATTGCCGGCGCAAAAGACGGCAATGTCGTCAGCATCGTTACCACCATCACCGATGCCGTTACGCCCCTTCTTACCGTAGAAGCATTTCAAAAATACCAAATCACCGCCGATACGCTCGCCGCCCTCACCGATGGCGCCAAAGCCTTTAGCGATACCCGCGGCAAAGCATCTGTTGTAGATATAGACAGCAGCATCGCCAACGGAGATTTAAACAATATTTTTAAAAACATCCGCGGCAGCATCAGCCGGCTTCATCTCCTCCTCAATTATTTTAATAAAACGAATCCATCTTTTGTAATCGGGTTTAAAAAAGCCGCTGCGTTAGATTATTCCAACGTTCACCACAGCGGTATCGAAGGCGTTATTACCGATCCGCGCAACGGCTCGCCCGTCGAAGGCGCCACCATCACCGGTCAGGGCAAAAAGAAAAAGGCGGTTACCAATAAAGATGGCGTTTACAAACTCGTCAAGCTCAAAGTCACCGATATGAAGATAACCGTTACGGCTCCCGGCTACGAAACAAGGATAATAAATGTAAAAATTCTCCGCGGCAAAATTAGTAAGCTCGATATCAGTCTCGCTAGTCTTCAGTCACAGGTCTTCACCATGGCTACGGCATAGGTTATGGCTTATCAGTAAAGTAAAACACAAAAAGGTTTGCTCTGCCGGCAAACCTTTCTTACTAATAGATGAACCGATTCGTCTTTCCTGTCAAAAGAATCTTCCAAAAAATAATAAACCAAATCAATTCTTTTCCTAATATTGCACCACCAATCGTGAGAAAATTTGCTGCCATACTGCTTCTCCTTATCTTCCTGTTCAACTTAGTGGGCTATAGGTGGGTGTTCAATTATGCGCAGCAGCAATCCGATGTTCAGGTTACCGCTTCTTTGGATAAACATCAGTACAACGATGCCGATCTCATCACCATCAAGGTACCGCTTTCCATGCCATACCAAACGGTGCAGTCAGACTTCGAAAGGGTAGATGGCGAAATCAATATCAATGGCACCGTATTCAAATACGTAAAGCGCAAAATTGTAAATGGCGAAATGGTATTGATGTGTTTGCCCGACAATAACAAGATGCGCATCCAGTCTGCCAAAGATGATTTCTTTAAGACCACCAATGATATTGCCGGGAACAATACTTCGAAAAAAGACAACAGCTCCAAAACCGATTTTCATAAGAATTTATCAAGCGATTACGAGCAGGATGCTGCTCTTTACCATATTGCATTTCTCAATGCAGTAACTAACAATAGCAACTTATCCAAAACCGGTAAGCTGCTCTCTTCTCCGCACACGCCACCTGTGCAGCCGCCCGATAGAATGATATAGCAGGCAGCCCTTATAACGGCTGCAATGCAGAGACATAAACGCATGTAACTGCATTATTACTATTTGCTTCGTTTCTGTCTATTAAAAGGCGCAGATTTCATTCATCAGTATACAATTTAGTAAGAGAGCATCAGGACT
>CAZZZH010000332.1:0-1902 GCA_964658445.1 Ilyomonas sp. | reverse complement strand
TAAATAATGGTATAAAAAACGACAACTAATCATTTTACGAAGCCAGTGGCAGCATTCGGTTCCGCAAAGCAACATCAGGGCTTGTCGAAGTCTGGAGTAGTTCTAAGCAGATTTATACTTCGTGTGCTTTATGGAAAAAAGTATGTTTTAAAAAGTAAATGCCGGTTGTATGGGAATGAAAAAATGAACCCCATAAAAAAGAATCAGTATAACGATTATAAATAGTAGTAATGCAGTTTTTATTAAAAATTTTAAAGTTGGTAAATCCCTTTTTTTCGCCTCAGTCAAACAGTGCGTATAGGTTAGTGATTATGAAAAACAGTTTCTTTTTTCTTTCGATAGTGGTTCTCTTGTCTTCCTGTAAAAACAATGGAGAATACAAAAAAACAATGCACGATCCGTTGCTGTATTCGCAAACGGTTCATGAGTTGAACAACATTGTAATGGGTAATAATTTTACGCCCGTTGTTGCCTCGCGCAATTACACCTATGCCAACATCGCAGCCTACGAAGTTATCGCCGCCGGCGATCCTAAAAACTATACTTCCTTAGCCGGTCAGTTGCATGGTTTAAAAGAAGTTCCCAAACCTTCCGCCAATAACAAAACTGATTTTCCTTTCGCTTCCTTATTGGCGTATTGCAAAGTAGGCAATGCAGTCACATTTCCCGAAGGTAGCATGGACGAATATGTAGCCGGGTTAAAGAAAAAAGCCCAGGATGCCGACATGCCTTCCGATGTGTTTGATGCAAGCGTTGCATTTGGCGATACAGTTGCCAGCACTATCTTAAAGTGGGCGAAAAAAGACAACTACTTACAAACGCGCAGCGCCAGCAAGTTTACGGTTACACAGGAAGAAGGCCGATGGGTACCAACACCGCCCATGTATGCCCAGGCTGTAGAGCCACACTGGCGCGAGATACGCCCTATGGTGATGGACAGTGCTGCACAATTTCGCGTGCCGCCGCCGTTGAAGTTTAATGTAACCGATAAGAATAGTGATTATTACAAACAGGTAATGTTGATAAAAAATGCAGTAGATAGTTTGACCGATGAGCAGCAAGCCATTGCTAATTTCTGGGATGATAATCCTTTTAAACTAAACGTGAACGGACACGTAATGTTTGGTACGAAGAAGTTTTCACCAACGGGTCATTGGATGAGCATTGTAGGCATTGCTTCGCAAAAAGCAAAGGCAGATTTCAATGAAACAGTATATGCGTATACCAAAACATCCATTGCTATGTTTGAGGCATTCATTGAGTGCTGGGATGCAAAATATACGTACAATACTATTCGTCCTGAAAGCGTTATCAATAAGTACTTCGATCCTAACTGGCGACCTTTGTTACAAACACCGGCTTTTCCTGAATATACCTGTGGACACTCTACCATTTCTTCTGCCGCCGCCGAAGCTTTAACCAGTGTTTACGGAGACAACTTTCATTACAAAGACACTACCGAACTGGAGTTTGGTATCGACAGCCGCTCGTTTCCTTCTTTTCGCGCAGCCGCGATAGAGAACAACTGGGCGCGTTTTTATGGTGGCATTCATTATCATTCTTCCTGCATTACGGCTACCAAATATGGTCGTAAAGTAGGCGATTTTGTTGCCAATACATTGCATATGAAAAAGGGTGAACCCACGATAGCTCCAGCAACGGATACCACCCATTACTATTAAACAAAAGCGTCAACATTTTGAACGGTTAAATATTGCTTTTAAACTGTAAATCAGATACGGATTTTATATCAAAACAAAACAACTGTCGTTTATGAAATTAACAACCATTACGCTCGCATTTTTGGCTCTGCTGCTTGGCTCGAAGCTGCAGGCGCAGACCGACCATGATGCCATTATGATGAACAAAGGGCAATGGTGCAATGGCGTGCAGTACGGTTAT
>CAZZZH010000331.1:0-3958 GCA_964658445.1 Ilyomonas sp. | reverse complement strand
AGAAGTGCTGATGGCTATCCCTTACCTGAAGACCCTGCGCTGAATACAGCCGGCGCGCCATTGATAGAGATGTTGAATGAGCTGGATGAAAACATCGGCTTTGAAGTACTTATCCATAAGCGTATCAAGCCTGGAAGCGGTGTGGGCAGCAGTGCAGCAAGTGCCGCCGGGGCTGTAGTGGCAGCAAATTACTTACTCAATAATTATTTCACCAAAGAACAGTTGATACAGTTTGCGATGTTTGGCGAAAAAGTAGCGAGCGGTGTTAAACATGCCGATAACATTGCGCCTTGCATTTATGGCGGCGTTACACTTATTCGCTCCATTTTTCCGCTGGACATTATACCCCTGTCTTCACCGCCTTTATATGTAACCATCGTGCATCCGCAGATTGAAGTAAGAACCGCCGATGCCCGCGCCATTTTGAAGCAAAATGTGCTGCTGAAAAATGCCATCCGGCAGTGGGGAAATGTAGGCGGGCTGGTAGCTGGTTTCTTAAAGAACGATTATGAATTGATTGGCCGCTCGCTGGAAGATTTTATTATCGAGCCGGTGCGCAGCATGCTCATTCCCGGCTTTGATACCATTAAAAAACAATGCAAAGAAGCCGGTGCCTTAGGGGGTGGCATCTCGGGCAGTGGTCCTTCCGTTTTTATGTTGAGTGTAGAAGAAAATACAGCCATCAGGGTTGAGCAGATAATGAAAGATGTGTTCGATAATTTAAAGATCGATTACCATACTTACGTTACAAAAATTAATGCAGAAGGTGTATCAATCGCGAAATAAAAAAGCTTCTTCAAACCAAAGAAATATAAAAAGGTAATTCAACTAATTTTTCTCCCTCGCTTTTCCTTCTTAGCTTCCCGCAATGGGCAACGAAGCAACCGGCGCTCTGAAAAAAGTACTGAAGCCAATTCATCTTTGGGCGTTGGCGGTAGGGCTTGTTATTTCGGGCGAATATTTTGGCTGGAATTATGGCTGGCAAGCAGCTGGCACGATCGGCTTTCTTATCGCCACGCTTTTCGTTACGGTCTTATACATTACGTTCATCTTTAGCTTTACAGAACTTACCACGAGCCTGCCTCACGCGGGTGGTCCATTTGCCTATGCGTACAAGGCTTTCGGAGCGGCAGGCGGATTCGTTGCAGGCTATGCTACGCTCGTTGAATTTGTGTTTGCGCCGCCTGCTATTGCCTTTGCATTGGGTAGTTATGTTCATTTTTTAGATGCTGATATTCCCATACAATTTACGGCAGCTGTATGCTATATCATCTTTACAATCCTCAACTTGTTTGGCATTAAAGAATCGGCTGTGTTTAACCTCGTGGTAACCGTTTTAGCGGTAGCAGAATTGCTCATTTTTATCGGTATTGTATCGCCGCATTTTGAAGTAAAAAACTTTGTGCAAAACAATACGTCGTATGGACTTTCGGGCATGTTTGCCGCGTTGCCTTTTGCTGTATGGTTCTATCTGGGTATTGAAGGTGTGGCTATGGTAGCCGAAGAAGTTAAAGATCCGCACCGCAACATTCCCAAAGGTTATCTCTGGGGGATTGCCACTCTGGTACTGCTTGCATTAGGTGTCATGATTTTTTCAGGCGGTATTGGCGACTGGCGAACGCTTAGCAACATAGACAATCCCCTGCCTGAATCTATTAGCATAGTCTTAGGCAAAAGCAATAGCTGGATAAGTCTCTTTGCAGGCATCGGTCTATTTGGTCTCGTTGCTTCCTTCCACAGCCTTATTATTGGCTATTCCAGGCAGATCTTTGCACTGGCGCGAAGCGGCTTTTTACCCACTGTTTTAAGTCGCATCAATGCCCGCTTTCAAACACCACATTGGGCTCTGATAACCGGAGCAGCCGTTGGCATAATTTCCATATTTACAGGCACTACCGATAAAGTCATTATCCTCTCAGCGTTAGGCGCTATTGTCATGTACATCATTAGTATGGTCAGTCTGCTGAAACTCAGGCAGAGCAAGGCTCACAACCCTTCTTTCCGAACACCATTTTATCCTGTGTTCCCGTTGATTGCACTGTTTATTTCTTTGGTTTGCTTAGCTTCTATCGTGTGGTACAACCTGTTGCTAAGCCTTATTTTTTTTGCAATCATGCTGTTCCTTTTCGCTCTGTTTATTTTATCAGGAAAATATAAGAAGATAGCAAACAATGAATGGTCGGCAGCTACGGAAGAAATACAAAATACATAACAGCCGTTTTGGATGAAACGATAAGTCTCCGGTTAGGCATTTTTACAATCGCAGATTTGTTATCTTTTCTTTTAAATAAAGAGAAAAAGAATCACTCTTGTACGGCATTTATTAGTTAAGCTTAAGCGCGAGTACTATTTATAAACTATGTATAAATACACCGTTCGAAATCATACTTATCTTTTCAATGATCTGAAAACATTGCTGGCAAAGGCAACGCCTTACCGCAGCGGCGATGCTCTGGCAGGCTTATGCGCCGATAGTTATGAAGAAAGAATTGCTGCGCAAATATGTCTTGCCGATACGCCATTGCAGAGATTTTTAAATGAAGCCGTGATACCTTATGAAACCGACGACATAACCCGTCTGATCATTGATACACATGATACATCTGCTTTTCACATTATCGCTTCTTTTACGATTGGTGAGTTAAGAGACTGGCTGCTTAGCGATGTCGTCGACAGCCAAACATTGCAACAACTTCGCTATGCTTTTACGCCGGAGATGATAGCCGCTGTCAGCAAAATCATGCGCAATCAGGATTTAATTCTTGCGGCAAAAAAATGTGAAGTGATCACTAAGTTCAGGAATACACTGGGTTTGCGCGGCCGGTTCTCAACACGGCTGCAACCCAACCATCCCACCGATGATCCCAAAGGCATTGCTGCTTCCCTGATCGATGGCTTATTGTATGGCAGTGGCGATGCTGTAATTGGCATTAACCCCGCTACCGATAACCCGGCTCATGTGCATACGTTGCTGCACTTGCTGAGCGAAGTGATAGAACGTTTTTCAATACCCACACAATCGTGTGTGTTATGTCACGTCAGTACAACATTGCAGCTCATCAGCCAGGGTTCCCCAGTTGATCTCGTCTTCCAATCGATAGGCGGTACCGAGAAGACAAATCAAAGCTTTGGCATCAGTTTATCGTTACTTACCGAAGCCCGGGAAGCCGCACTGGAACTGCATCGTGGCACCATTGGCAATCACGTTATGTACTTTGAAACCGGTCAGGGTTCATCGCTTTCCGCTAATGCGAATGAAGGTGTTGACCAACAAACCTGCGAGGCTAGAGCGTATGCCGTAGCGAGGCATTATCATCCGCTGCTGGTCAATTCTGTGGTGGGTTTTATCGGTCCTGAATATTTGTATGATGGCAAGCAAATCATACGTGCCGCGCTCGAAGATCATTTCTGCGGCAAGATGCTTGGCTTGCCAATGGGTATGGATGTTTGCTATACCAACCATGCGGAAGCCGATGGCGATGATATGGACAACCTGTTGTTGCTTCTCGGCGCGGCAGGATGCAACTTTATCATGGGTGTGCCGGGTGCTGATGATATTATGCTGAACTACCAATCCACTTCTTTTCATGATGCTTTGTATGTAAGAAAAGTGCTGGGATTGAAACCAGCACCGGAATTTGAAACGTGGCTAATTGGTCAGGGATTAATGGATGAAAAAGCAAATCCTTTGCAAAGCATTTCGTTTAACAAAAAGTTGATTGAAAACTTTATCCGGTAATGCTATATGAAAAACGATGAAAGCATCACGGGCAACAATATTTTGTTTTCGCTACGTCAATATACGGCGGCGCGCATTGCATTGGGCAGAACCGGAATTTCACTACCTGTTGCAGAAGTGCTTCAGTTTAAAATGGCACATGCCCATGCACGAGACGCCGTGTTTTCGACACTGGACGTAACTGCATTGGCAGACGCATTTTACAAACTGCAACTGCCT
>CAZZZH010000330.1:0-4020 GCA_964658445.1 Ilyomonas sp. | reverse complement strand
ATATTCCCCTGTTACCGATTCTACTTTCCGCTTAGGACCCATTAATGGCGGTAGCAATTTTGGCAAAGGCTTCAACGAGCTTAAGTTTGTGCCGGGTTTGTTTGCCCGCGCCGCATTGCGGTTCGATTATGGTCATTACAACGAATTGCTCTCTGCCATTGAAGCCGGCGTTACGGCTCAGTATTATACTAAGAATATACAAATGATGATAGACCAGCCGGGCAAGAAGTTTTTCTTCAACGCCTATGTAGCGCTGGTATTCGGTAAGCGAAAGTGAGATACTTTTGCTGAGAATAAACAAGCCCGCAAAAGACGCCGCAAAGCAGATTTATTTTTATTGTCTGTATTGAGTTGGCTCATTTGCGGATAACAAAAATCGTGAGTTAGAAATCCATTTTACATGCAGGAATTACCCGTTGTTTCAGCGATACCGGAGAGAACAAAAAAGCCAAACTGGCTGCGCGTGAAATTGCCCATCGGCGAAAGCTATAAGCATGTGCGCGGACTGGTAGATAAGCATAAGCTTCATACCATTTGCGAAAGTGGCAACTGCCCTAACATGGGCGAATGCTGGGGCGAAGGCACAGCTACCTTTATGATATTAGGAAATATCTGCACGCGCAGTTGCGGCTTCTGCGCTGTAGCTACCGGCAGACCACTGGAAGTTGATTGGGACGAGCCGCAGCGCGTAGCGGAAGCTATTCACTTAATGAAAGTGAAACATGCTGTAATAACCAGCGTGGACAGAGATGAGCTGAAAGACGGCGGTTCTATCGTTTGGTACAACACCATCCGCGCGGTTAAGTCGCTAAACCCGAATACGACATTAGAAACATTAATCCCCGATTTTAAAGGTGATATTGCTTGCATAGAACGCATTGCCACCGCAGCTCCTGAAGTGGTAAGCCACAATATGGAAACCGTAGAACGGTTAACAAAGCAGGTAAGAATACAAGCCAAATATCGCCGCAGTCTGCAAGTTCTTCGCATGCTGAAAGAAGCCGGTATGAGAACAAAAACGGGTATCATGTTGGGCCTTGGCGAAACTAAAGAAGAAGTGGTGCAGACACTAGAAGATTTAGCAGCCGTAAATGTAGATGTCATTACTATAGGACAGTACCTGCAACCCACTATCAAACACCTGCCGGTGCAGCGTTTTGTGCATCCTGACGAATTTGCTGATCTACGTGAAATCGGCTATGAGATTGGGTTTGACTATATAGAAAGTGGCCCGTTGGTGCGCTCTTCATACCACAGCGATAAGCATGTAATTGCAGGATACGGAAGAAATAAATGGAGAGAAGAAAAAGCTGCTCTCGCAACGAATTAATCTATTTTATCTGCCCTGTGTATGCGTGCGATGCCCTCAAGAGATTATTATGTGGTGCTGAATGTGCAACCCCAGGCAACGCCGGAAGAGATTAAGATTGCTTACCGCAAGTTAGCCCTTCAATATCACCCGGACAGAACCGGCGGCGATATACATACCGAGGCTTTGTTTAAAGAGATTAACGAAGCGTATGGCGTGTTATCGAACCAGCAAAAAAGAGATGATTATAACCGGCTGAGAGATGCCTATAAAGGGCAGGCTACCACCAACACCAGTTACACAAGCCAAACCCAAAAAACACAACATAACCGGCCGCCGATAACCGGTAAAACAGTCTTATTTCAAAGCACGCATCTGCGCAATGTGGTAGAAAATGCAAACCCGTTTGCCATTAATACTGACAGCCTGTTTGCCAAAATAGAAAACATTCTTTCTGATGCGCATATTCACATTCTTTTGTACGAGAACAAGCGCATCATTACTTCGCGCGTACTGCACGAAATATTAATCAGCTGCAGGCCGTTGCCACAGAATTATTTCAATGCCATTACGCCAAGGCTTTACCAGCTGGCTGGCAACGATGCCATCATGCGCAACTCGGTGCAGCAAGCCATTAAGCAAAAGAAACAGGATTATTTCTGGCAGAAATATAAGTTTTGGTGGGTGCTTATCGTCACGCTTATCATTTGTCTTCTAATCTATTTTATGTAGCCGCTTTATCTTTATCCATATACCTTATGCACAGCACATTGACCCTTGTCCGCTATCCCAAACGATTCGCTTTTATGGGTTTCTTTTCGATGGCTGTGTTTCATCTTTTTCTATGGAAAAAGAAATCCATCACTTTTTATAAACTGATGGGATGCGGTAAGAATGGCACATTTGATATCGTTCCCGATTTACGGCAATGGGCAATCATGGCTGTATTTTCTTCAGAAAACACATATCCGGTTTCAATCCAGGATTTATATGGAAAACAAATTGCCAACTGGTGGCGAAGGTGCCATTGCGAGGTATTGACTATAGCTTTGGAGGCTATAGAAGGTCATGGAAAATGGGATGGTGCCGAATGCTTTGGTGTGCTGCCAAAAACCTCTGCTTATGAAGGTATGATTGCTGTGTTAACGAGAGCCACTATCAGGGTTAATAAAGTCAGGTCTTTCTGGAGGAATGTAGGCGCAGCCTCAGGTGCAGTAAAGAGTGCGCCAGGTTTTATAACGTCGTTCGGCATTGGCGAAGCGCCATGGATAAAGCAGGCAACCTTTAGCATTTGGCAAAGCAAAGAACAAATGAAAGCGTATGCCTACCACATAAAAGAACACCGGCAGGTGATACAAAATACAAGAAAAGAAAACTGGTACAAAGAGGAGATGTTCGTAAGATTTAGAATACTTTGGACGAGCGGAACTTTGAGTGGCAAAAACGAGTTAATACCCTACCTGAATCAATAATCCTCTTCCGAGCCGGCAGCAGATTCAGACTCACCCTCTTCACTTTCATTCGGCAAACCTACGTCGTCACCTTCTTCACCAAAGCCTTCTGTGTTGTTGGGCAGATCATATTTCTCCTCGATATCTACAAACTTATTACCCAATAAACTCTTGGTGCCGTATTGTTGCGGTCCAATACCTTCAACCCGGGTAACTGAAGGATAGGCAAGGCGGCTATTGGCTTCTTTACTTACGTGAATCAGCTCACATAAAAAAATCCAGTTCTTCGCAAAGTCGTAATGGTAGATAAACTTTTGGTTGGTATCCCTTATCTCGCTGCCAACGGTGGTATCAGCCATTATTAACGGCTCCACAGGGTAGGTTTTGTTGTAGCGCTCGCGGCTTATTTCCCTACCGCGCTGCCAGTTGTCGTTGCTGCGATAGAAAGTGCTTTGATGTTTATTGTCAAACTCAAAACTTTTTAAAATAATATCCTGCAGATCAGCAAACGATTGTGTATGCTTAACAAGCACATCGCGATACACAGCTTCGTCTTCTTCCAAATACACTCTAAACTTCAATATCGCCATACAATCATTTTACAGGTTCTGCAATCGTTAGTATAATTTCTAATTCACTAGTAAACAATACCGGCAATTCTACATTACTTCGACAGTCTCTTCCTCAGAAACTTTATCTTCCTTAAAAGCTTTTCTGGGCTTTAATCCCAGCAGTTGAAACATCAAATTATCCTCATCGAAAGAAGGATTAGGAGTGGTCAATAACTTCTCACCCGTAAAGATAGAATTGGCGCCTGCCATAAAGCATAGCGCCTGTTCAGCTACGCTCATTTCTGCACGCCCGGCGCTCAGCCTTACCATCGTTTGAGGCATCAATATTCTTGCGGTTGCTATCATACGTACCATATCCCAAATATCAACTTTTGGATTGTTTTCCAATGGCGTCCCTTTTACCCTTACCAATGCATTGATGGGAACACTATCGGGATGCTGTTCTAATGTACAAAGCGTGTGCAGCATTTTAATGCGGTCTTCATGAGTTTCGCCTAAACCAATAATACCACCACAACAAACCGTAACGCCGGCTTTGCGAACGTTATCCAATGTTGCTAAACGGTCGTTGTAAGTGCGGGTAGTTATGATTTCGTTATAATAATCAGAAGAGGTATCGAGGTTGTGGTTATAAGCGTGCAAACCAGCCGCAGCAAGCCTTTCCGCCTGATGCTCTGTAAGCATACCC
>CAZZZH010000329.1:0-4037 GCA_964658445.1 Ilyomonas sp. | reverse complement strand
ATTCAGATGCCGTTTTGTGTAAGGGCAATGAGCTTGCAGAATGGAGAGATAATATGGAGACAAAACAGATTTTTACCGAAGACAATATGATTACCGACGAGCATGTAGAAGAACTGCTGTCGGACGCGCTTGAAATATATGGTTACGATTTTACTAACTATTCAAGGGCTTCTATCAAGCGCCGTATCAACCGCTTGTTCACGGTTGATCGCTTTCCTTCATTTGCCGAGTTCCGCTACCGGCTGCGTACCGATGCTTCTTACCTTACCCGTTTTGTAGAAGCTATCAGTGTGAATGTTACGGAGATGTTTCGTGACCCGCAGTTTTACCTTATGCTGCGCAATGTGGTGCTGCCGCAACTGGCTACTTATCCTTACATCCGCATCTGGCATGCCGGCTGCGCCACGGGTGAGGAAGTGTATTCTATGGCGATCATGCTAAAAGAAACGAACCTGTTGCACAAGTCGTTGCTCTATGCCACCGACATTAACCAGGAAGTTTTGGAGCGAGCCCGGCAGGGCATTGTTCCGCTCAACAACATGAAGCTTTACTCTGAAAACTATATTCAGGCAGGCGGCACGCGCGCTTTCAGTCAATACTATTCGGCTACCTACGACCGTGCAAAACTGAGCGATGAACTGAAAAGCAAAATGGTGTTTGCTATGCACAATCTAGTATCAGATGGCTCATTCAATGAATTTCAGTTGATCCTGTGCCGGAATGTTTTAATTTATTTCAATAAAGACCTGCAGGATACGGTTATTCAACTCTTCGATAACAGTTTGGAAAAACTTGGGTTCTTAGCGTTAGGCACCAAAGAAACCTTACGCTTTACCAAAGCAGCCAAACACTTTAAACAGATTGATACAAAGGAAAAAATATGGAGAAAGATAGAATAAGCAAGCTCTTTGTCATCGGCGGCTCCAGCGGCAGTCTCGATGTACTGCTCGCTATTCTTCCTCTTTTGCAACCGCTTCTTCATGCAGCAGTGGTTATTGTTTTGCATCGCAAAAATTCGTGGGATTCGGTATTAACCGATTTACTTTCTCTGCGTTCTTCTTTACTTATTAAGGAAGCAGAAGAAAAAGAAAAAATCAAGCCCGGTGGCATTTACATTGCACCCGCCGATTATCACCTTCTGGTTGAAAAAGATGAGACGCTCTCGCTCGATGTTTCTGAAAAAATAAACTACAGCCGCCCCAGCATTGATGTGTGTATGGAAACCGTAGCAGAGGTTTTTCAGAAAAGAGCCGTTGGTATTCTTTTATCCGGCGCTAATGCAGACGGTGTTGTGGGTTTGGGTAAAATAAAAAATTGCGGCGGCTTTACCATAGCGCAGCGGCCCGATACGGCAACCGTTGATTACATGCCCAGGCAAGCTATACAGAGCGGCGTGGCCGATGCAGTGTTAACACCGGAAGAAATAGCTGCGCTGATTAATAAAGGATAATCATTCATCCACGCGTTTTGTATACACATAAGCCCAGTACAGCAGCACCAACTGCAGCGGCAGCCGCACCACCGCAAGCCAGAGATAAGGATTGTTTTCTTTAAAATAATTTACTGCCATCTGCACATTGGCAGGAAACACAGCTATCAATAAAGACATAATCAGCAAAGCCGACCATCGGCGCGTGCGCTGTGGCAACAGCAACAAGCCATATACACTTTCTAACACACCGCTGATATAAACCAGGGCATGATGCCAGGGCAGCCAGGGAGGCATGATAGCAACGTATCGCTCCGTAAAGATAAAATGGTTGATGCCTGCCCCTATATACAATATGGACATTACATACAGTAATATCTTTTTCATGTTACGTTTGAGCTTGCTGGTGTTTAAAAAATGCGCAGGGTGGTATTATGCTACAGCTTATTACTGCGTAAATATAATCTTCTGCCTCTGGGTAGCAGCCATAAATAATTTTGCTTTATAGAAAGAGCGCGTAAAAGGCATTTTAATTGTTTAAAATAAAAAAAGGAAACCAAAGGCAAGGGTGCCTTAAGTTAGCAACCTGAATAAACAGTATGAAAAAAGAACGATTAGTCATTTTCTTTTTGTTGGGATGTCTTTCAGTACAGTCGCAGGACTTATATCTGCCGCGCAATATCAAACAGGCTTACAACAAAGAAAGCCGCTCGATAGATGGACGCCCTGGTGCAAAATACTGGCAGAACTACGGGCGCTACAACATTAGCCTTACGGCTATGCCGCCGGGCAGAACCATCAAAGGAAGTGAGAGCATTTCTTACACCAACAACAGCCCCGACACGCTGAAGAAAATTGTCATCCGCATCATTGCCAACATCCATAAACCTGGCGCCATCCGTTTGTCGCCTGCTAGCGCCGACTATCTGACCGCGGGCGTAAGTATAGATTCGCTGATGATAAATGGAATGATGCTGCCCTGGCAGGAAGATGGCTATCACAATACCTGGTACGATGTACCGCTGCCCCGCACGTTGTACCCGAAAGATTCAATGAAAATAAACATCGCCTGGCACTACGACGTATCAAAAGAAAGCGGCAGGGAAGGCATGCTTGACTCAACTACTTTTTACCTGGCTTACTTCTACCCGCGAGTGTCGGTGTATGACGATTATAACGGCTGGGACAAAACCAATTTTACCGACCTGCAGGAGTTTTACAGCGACTTCAACGACTATACGCTAAGTGTTACCGTGCCTCAGAATTTTGTAGTATGGTCAACCGGTACTCTGCAAAATGCGGATGCCGTTTTGAAACCAGAATATGCCAGCCGCCTGCAACAATCCATGATGACCGACTCGGTGGTTCATGTGGCTACACTGCAGGATATGCTGGGTAAAAAAGTAACGTCTGCCAACAAGATGAACACCTGGCGATGGACGGCTACCGGCGTGCCCGATGTGGCGCTTGCCATCAGCGACCATTATGTGTGGGATGCTTCGAGCGTGGTGGTGGACGATGTAACACACCGGCGTGCAAGTGCACAAGCGGCCTTCGACGATACGGCGCAGGATTTTCATCAAATGGCATCGTTTGAGACTCATGCATTGCAATGGCTCTCGCTTAACTGGCCGGGACAACCTTATCCATACCCAAAAATGACAGCCGTGCAAGGGCAGGCCGATATGGAATACCCAATGATGATTAATGATAGCCACAACGAACAGCCCGAGTTCAGTCGTTTTGTAGCAGAGCACGAGATAGCCCATACCTGGATGCCCTTCTACATGGGCATCAACGAAAGCCGATACGCTTTTATGGATGAAGGCTGGGCGACTACTTTCGAATACCTGATTGGCATTAATGATTTTGGCAAAGAAGCAGCAGGAAATTTTTATAAACAGTTCCGCGTGAATGGTTGGATCTACGACAAATCGAGCGAAGAAGATATGCCCATTATCACGCCTGCTAATGCGCTGACGGGTCAGGGCTATGGCAATAACGCTTATGTAAAACCATCGCTTGGCTATCTTGCTGTAAAAGAGATGCTGGGCGATACGCTGTTTAAAAAATGCCTGCTGGAATACATGGATCGCTGGCATGGCAAACACCCTATTCCGTGGGATTTCTTTTATACATTCAACAACGTATCGGGCAAAAACCTGAATTGGTTTTGGAGCAACTGGTATTTCTCCAACGGCTACATAGACCTGGCTTTGCAAAACGTGGTGGCGAATAAAAAAACCAGCACGGTTTATATTCAAAACATTGGCGGCTATGCAGCTCCATTCGATTTGATAATAACGTACAGCGATGGCAGTACCGATACACTTAGAGAAACATCGGAAATATGGAGCGCGAACCAAAAAGCAGCAGCCGTTACCATTCCTTCTGCTAAAAAAGTAGTTTCGGCAAAGATTGAAGGCGGCATTTTTGAAGATGCTGATACCAGTAATAATGAGTGGAGAATGAAATAGGAAAGACGATACATCTCTTGTTTAGAGGTGTGCAGCAATTTTTTCAGTTTAAGAGTTTGGTATTGAAACTTAAAAGCTTTTGTGTAGAAACCAGAAGCTTTTCGTGAAAAAGCTTAAGCTTCTGAGAGAAA
>CAZZZH010000328.1:0-4084 GCA_964658445.1 Ilyomonas sp. | reverse complement strand
TTAGCTTTATACGGTTCAAAGTTTACACCGCCATACACCATCACCGAAAAATCGGGAAATAAATCTTTTATTTCTTTACCACTCACCTGCACCAGCCGGTCGAAATACATCTGCATCCAGGGTGGAATACCACTAATCAGGGTCATGTTTTGGTTTATAGTTTCCTGAACAATAGCATCCAGTTTTGTTTCCCAATCTTCAATGCAGTTGGTCTCGTAGGAAGGCAACTGGTTGGTGCGCAGATAGCGCGGCACATGATGGTTCACAATACCGCTCAACCGCCCGGTAGGTATGTCGGCAATTCTATCCAGCACCGGCGAGCCGCTTAAAAAGATCATTTTTCCATTTGTGAAATCGGCATTGCCTTTTTGGGCGATATAGCACAGCAAGGCATTGCGCGCGGTATCAATGTGGTTGTCTATCGAATCTTTAGAAATGGGTATGTATTTTACACCGCTGGTGGTGCCGCTGGTTTTTGCAAAATAAAGCGGCTTGCCCCGCCACAAAACATTTTGTTTTCCCTCTTTTATTTTTGCGATGTACGGCTTCAATCCTTCATAATCGCGAAGCGGAACCTGCTGTTTAAAATCTTCGTAAGTCTTAATATTGCTGAAGCCGTGCTCTTTCCCGAACAGGGTGTCTTTTGCCGATTTTACTAACTGCTGTAGGATGTTGTCCTGGTCTTGCAGGGCGGTTGCGTAGCCTTTCTGAATCTTATTATAGACATAATTGGCAAACGGCTTTGCCAGAGAAGATTTAATGCTCATATATGGACAACAAAGGTTACAGCAAATGTAAGAAGGCTTGTGTTACGATGCTTGTAATGTAAAATAAGATGTAGCGAACAAGAATTGCGGATCACAAAAAAGGTAGAAAGCTTGACCGCAATAGGGTAGAAGAAACTACAAATCTATCAACCTGAATTGCTATCCATACGCTGAGGAACTGTTCGTCTGAAGAGTACTATAAAAACAAAAGTTGCTTTTAGAAAAAGCAACTTTTGTTTCGATCAACTAAAGCCATTAGGAAATCTCAATCAGCCTCGGCTGTTTTTGTTTTGCCGTTTCTTTTTTAGGAATCAATAAGTGCAAAACGCCATCCTCATATTTTGCCTGGATGTTTTCAGTATCTACCACATCTTTTTGCAGGTTGAACGTTCTGGAAAACGATTGATAGCTGAATTCGCGGCTGCTATACCTTACCTCATCTTTTTCTTCTTTCTCAGCCGTCTTTTCAGAGCTGATGGTAAGCACATTACCTTCCAACTGAACGCGAAAATCTTTTTTACTCATGCCTGGCGCTGCCACTTCTACTTCATAGTTGTCCTGCGTTTCTTTAATGTTCACGGCAGGGATGGTGGTGTTGGTGTTCGAAAAGTTCGTTACCCCCCAATTAAAAATGTCACGGTTAAGGAAATCATCGAAAAGTGTAGGGAAATGAGTCAGCAAGTTGCTGTTTCTCTTTACCATTGTCATAATTGCCTCCTTTTTGAATTGGTTATTAAATAATTTACAGAAGCAAAAAACAAAGGAAATGCCACTGCCGGTCCGCAGTCTTTAACCGTGAAATTTTTGCAGGAAGTGAAATTTTTTCATTGTTCCAAAAGTCAAATTTTCAGTTTTGAGGGTACCGGTGAGCCTGACGTTGCATTGCTGTCTTTTGTTTTGAAAGGAATACCATTGTTTAGTAGCAGGCAACGGCTCGCTGCTTGCTGAACGTAGCGGAGGTAGCGAATCGTCAGCTCAAATGTAGAGATAAAGATGAAAAGAGAGATGCTGGTGACTAAGTTCCGTCAGCCGCTATGGCAGCAAGCACGTGTTAGCCGCAGTTTATTCGTTTGATATCTGTCTTATTCTCGTTACAGCTTGACCGCTTCCCGGATAAGACCAGCTGTCAAACGGAATCTCTTTTCCAAAGCTTTTATATCCTTTCGTGTCGCTCATTATATTTTCTAATCCGGTTATAAAGTTGAGTAGTCGTATCGCCTCTGGCAATGAATCTTGGGAGGTTGGCGTCCAGTAATGCTTAAAGCTATACTGGTTATCTTTTTTAGATTCAACAAAGTATGCAATGCCGTCAAGTCCCTGCTGCCATCCTTTGATATCCTTGTCACTTGGCAAGCCATTTATATTTAGACTATCTGCAAGACTCAAAACCTTCTCTGCATTTTGAGAAGAAAGTATATACTGTCTTTTGAAGATTCTTTTTTTTCTTGTTGCAGGATATTCTTCTACAAAACGTGTTATATCACCAAAAGCCTTGTCACCAGCTCTGGAAACCTTTACAACCAATCCATTTGACCAGAAACGAAATGAGTAGTCAGCTGTGTCTTGTTCAATAAGACTCAATTGAAATTGCTTGACATAATCGTTTTTATAGCGATAGCAAAAAGCGGTGTCACTATCGGATGATAAATGAAAGTCAGCTTGTGCAAACACAATATGTATCAATAAGAGTAAAAATATAGTTAGAAGGCTCTTCATAAAATGGCGGCTAACGGCTCGCTGCTTGCTGCCGTAGCGGCATTAGCGAACCGTTAGCCCAAATGTAGAAATAAAGAGGATAAGATAGATACAGTTGATTGGCTTCCGTCAGCCGCTATGGCAACAAGCAATTGTTAGCAGCTGGCTTTCAATCATAAGCTTTATTCAAGGTCAACTTTTATTAAAGTGCTAATCCCTTGTTTTTGTATTCTAACCTTATACTTATTGTCGAGTGTAATTGTATCATTGTTGTTGATAATAATTTTGTCAGACAAATCCGGCGCTCCAATTCCTTGTTGCAGAATTGCATCAGTTCCTTTTTCTAGTATAAAGGAATAAGAGTGTGTACTTACGTCTTTGAGAACGGATATTTGGTATCTGTTTGGTGAGTCAACAATAGTTATGGAATCTAAAGCTTGAAATCTTGGCTTATTTGTCAGCACAATTGCAACATGTTTTGAGTCTGTAGAATGGTTGCTTATAACAACCGCATGTCCTGGGTCGCATGAGCAAAGAAAAGCAACCATAAAAAAAAGAATAGTCAGTGTGTTTTTCCTCATAATAAATAATGGTTGTCTTGCTTGCCGCTAACGGACCACTGCTTGCTGTCCGTAGCGGCATTAGCAGTTCGTCAGCTCAAATGTAGAGATAAAGATGAAAAGAGAAATACTGCTGAATGGCTTGGTGTCAGCCGCTATGGCAGCAAGCATGTGTTGTGCGCATCAAAGCTCTTTGTCAATAAGTGCATATAATTTCTGTGTGTCACTTGGGCGGGGAGCGTCATAATCAACAACTTTTCCTGCTTTATTAACGATAAGGTATGTTGGAATCGTAAACAATCTGTCTTTTGAATAGATATTGGTGTATCTCATCCAGAAATTGTGTGTATAAAACTGTATTGACATCGAAATATTTATGCCGTCCAAATGGTGTTTCGTAATTAGTTCCTTCCATTCTTTTGAATCATCAAAACCGTACGGAGCTTTCAAATATACAAAGGCTACCGATTTGCCTTTATATCTGTCTTTAAGAGAAGCTAAGTAATCAAATTCTTCTAAACAGGGACCACATCTTGTTCCCCACATATCAATGTAAACAACCTTACCCTGTAATGAGGAAATTTTCAATACATCTTCAATGGTGCTAAACTGAGTTGTATCATCATACAAAGTGGTCTTGGAGGCAACCGATTGGGAATATCCACTAATAGCTGCAAAAAGGTTTAGACAAACAATAGCTAGAACAATGATTCTTTTCATATAGTTTGTTTCAAGTTTGCGCACAACAAATATATTATACGCACCCAACAATACAAAAGGCCAATATAACTTCGTTGATAATCAGCACACTTCCATTCGCTCTTTACATTGTTTCGGTTCGCCAATGCACAGAGCGTCTTTTTTTACCATGCTACCGGCAGCTGAAAGGCAAGCAAGCAAATTTCCCCTTCCGCTAAATCCCTACCTTTTACCGACCCCAAACTTCTTCGGCTTATCAACCGTTACTTTTTACTATCAACTTCTTGTTGAACCATTCCAATAGTTTGTTTTTGCTCAAAACAAACCGTTTTATACCTTCCACACACTGTTTAAGTCCTTCAA
>CAZZZH010000327.1:0-4135 GCA_964658445.1 Ilyomonas sp. | reverse complement strand
CCATAATCTTCATGTCCTGCAGACCTTCTTCGCCGGGTGTGTAGGGCGTTTCGTTGGCGGTAACGCAGTTGGAGAAATGATCGATTTCGAGGGCAAACTGGTCTTTGTCGGGTATGGCAGGATGATGCTTGAAAACATTCTTACCTTCTGCATACTCACCTTCTACCATTAAACCCTCGTAAGGGAAAGCGGGGTCGAGCCCCATCCATGCACCTTTGTCGGTAACGCAACGGTAGCGGCGTGTTTCGTGCACGCCGTAGGAAGTGCTGCAATTGACTAAGGCACCACTGGGGAAGCCCATTTGCCATAGCACCGCTTCTTCTACTTCTTTAAACCGAATGTCGCCGGGCGTGCTGTAGGTGGTGGCTTTTACCCAAAGCGGCTCTTCGCCTAAAAGGTAGCGGGAAGTGTTCAGACAATACAAACCAATGTCGGGCAGGGAGCCACCGCCGGATAAGTCTTTGTGTAAGCGCCACTGTGCCGGATCACCGATGTTTTGCGTGTTGACCATTTCAATGAGCTTTGTATTTCCTTTCTCTTTCTTTCGTACCCAATCTTTCACAAACTTATTTTTCGGCTCGTACTGAATGCGGTAGGCAATCATCAGTTTTACATTGGCAGCCTTGCAGGCGTCAATCATGTTCTGCGCCTGTTTGGAGGAAGTAGCCATAGGTTTTTCGCAAAGCACATGCTTGCCGGCTTTGGCAGTGCGCACTACATATTCTTCGTGCATGCTGTTGGGCAAAACAATGTACACAGCTTGTACTTCTTTATTGTCTTTAATACTATCAAAATTTTGGTAGTTGTAAATATTTTTGGGATTTAAGCCATACTGCGCTGCTATGTTTTGCGCCTTGGCAGCATCGCCACTTACTAGAGCAACGAGCTTAGACTTCTTGCACTTGCTGAGGGCAGGTAAAATCTGGTTTAAGGTAAGATGCCCAAGACCGACAACGGCATAACCGATGCGATCGTCAGGCTTGGAAAAGGTAGGTACGGGTGGCTTTTCCTGCTCGCTCGGGTCGTCTAAAGAAGGCAGTTTGATAGGGGTAGGTTCGGGTAAGGGCGCGCTGCTGCCTACCGCTGCTTCAGAAGAATTGCCGTACATCATCCCACCGGCTAAACCGGTAGCAATAATGCTTTTGCCTGCCCGACTGATAAACGCTCTCCGGTCCCATCCTTTCATTGCTTCGGAGCCACTAAAATCCTGACCCACATTCGTTTGTTCCATAGGTTATTTTATTTAGCTTACCTGCTTTAAAAATTATACCAGAGAAGCGGGAGATGGTGTTAATAGATGTATGTATAGTGCGTGATGCAGCGGATTGTGGAGAGAGGAGCTTTATTTTGTGTAATGAGGCAAAACATTTTGCAATGACTCCGTTGTTTCGTTAGAAGATTTTGCAGAAAGCTTTTGAGGGAGTGAGTGGTGATGAGTAGAGTTGAAGATGATTGGCGAATAAAGTTAAACCCTTTGCAACTGCATTCTTATTCAGTCAGCAGATTCCGCACAAAGCCCGGGAGATTGGTTTGTGTTGAACACTGGCTGGGGCAATTGCGGAATGATGGGGTGAATGGGTTTAGAATTGATATGGATGATGAGGCGCGAGGAACAGAGTAGGCAATGCGCATTTTTTGATACCGTATGCGCGAGTGTTGGTGGAAAATGATGGTGCTGTTGGAGAGAATGTTTGTACTTGGGAGGAAGGCATTGTGACTTTGACATAAGGCGTTCTTGTTTTGCTATTGGACATTTCGTTTTGGCATAAGATGTTTTGAGTTTAACACCAAATGTTTTGAGTCTGACATTGGACGTTTTTGTTTTGACATCGGGATAGCCGAAGGGTTTGACAAAGGACGTGCTGGCAGGCATGTATAAAATCGCTTTGCCGCCTCGCGCATCTTACAGGCAGCATTGTATTTTTGCGCAGATGGGTTATGTCAGTGCATTTATAAATGTGTGGAAGGAATTGAAACAGCAGAAGCGGTTTAACCAATCGTTTCTTATTCCTTACCTGAATGAATTGGAGGGGAAGTATAATGGCACATTCGCACCCGAACAGAAGAAAAAAATTATTGATTATTACGGACTGTTCATTACCTCTTTCTTGTGCTGCAGCTATAAGAGATTGTATGGAAAAACACTGACTGAAGATGAAAGAAAACGCGCTACGCTGTTTGGCATTCTTACGCCTGTGGGCGACGATCTTTTCGATATAGACAAGCTGGATTTTTCAAGTATACAAGCGATAACCTTTGCGCCGGAAACCTTTGCTGCCACTACGTTTTCGGCTAAGGTGGCAAAGGAAATACAAACGTATTTGCTGACTGAAGTTCCCCACATAGATGAGTATCTGCAGGCATCGGCAGACGTGCTGAACCTGCAAGCTGAAACCGTGAAGCAGACTGATAAAAATATAGACCTTGCAGAGCTAAGACGCATTACGTACACAAAGGGCGCGGTATCGGTGGTGATCTATCACCAGTGTTTAGACGAAGTGGCGAGCGAACCGATGTTGGATGCGCTGTTTTATATTGGCAGTCTTTACCAGGTGGGCAACGATCTGTTTGACCTGTATAAAGATGTGCGCGATAATATTTATACGCTGGTGAATACGTGTACCAATTTTACTTTGTTTAAACAACAGTTCCTCGACCGGGTGAGGATGCAGAATGAAAAGATAGCGTTGCTGCCTTATGATGAGGAAAGGAAAAGAGATTTCTGCATTATTATGAATACTATTAACGCGCGCAGCCTGGTAGCCATTAACCAGTTTATAAGAACACAAAAGAAAACCGTGCAACCAGTAAACTGGTGGAAACTAAAACGAAAGAATATGATTGTAGATATGGAGCAGCCAATTAATTTCCTGGAATGGCTGTACTATATTTATAAATTGCCTCGCATTCTTGAAACGCCCGCTCCGAAGCGAAAGAAAAAATCACGCATCTGATCATGCACAAATGGCTGCTGGTTTCTGTATTGTCTTTTTTGTTTTGCTGCGCCGCTAGTGCGCAGCAAAGCGATACTGCGTTGATCTCTCAATTGATTGATGACATTGCAAGAGAGCAGGTAAAAGAGACAAGCAAGAACTTTTACGCGGGGATGTTTCCGTCGTACCGCCAGTGTGGCGGAAGCCCGCACAACTATCAGCCCGACAATAATATTTTCTATACTGCAGTATCGCTGTTTACTTTAAAAAACATGCTGCCGTATGTGAGCGAATCAAATGCGGCAAAGCTTCGTTTGATCATCGCAAAAGGAATCGGAAATTTCTCTTTGTATCGCAACAAAAATAATCTTCCCTTCTATGGCTTTTGGGCAGATAAAGACCCCATCATGCCGCATACAGTAGTGTTTCAATACTTGAAAACCGTGTTTGGACAAAGCGAAGATGCGGATGACAGCGTGATGGCTTTGCTTTGTTTAAATAACAATGACAGCGATAACCTAACACTGAAAAAGCGGCTGATAGAAACCAGCAACCGGGGCAGGAAACGAGTGATTTCTACTTATAAAAAGTACCGCGCCATAGCGGCTTACTCTACCTGGGCAGGCTACCGCATGCCGGTAGATTTCGATCTGGGCGTGCATTGTAACATCCTGTATTTTATGCTGGATAAACAACTGCCGCTGGCAAAGCAGGACAGTGCTACCATCGAGCTGTTAAGGCAAATGATTGCAGCAAGGGACTATGTACGATCGCCTGTTTATGTTTCGCCTTACTATGTACGTCCATCGGTTCTCCTGTATCATATTGCAAGGCTGATGGGGCGGTTTTCTATCCCTCAGTTAGCACCTTATCAACCGCAGTTGATTGAAGATATTAATAAGCAGTTAGAAAAATGCAACAATGTGATGGACCAAATTATTCTGCGCACAGCCTTGCTACGGTTGAGAGCAAAAGCATTGCCTCTGCCATCGTTCAGCATTGCTGATTTTGAAAGCAGTAACCAAAAAGACTTTGTGTTTTTTCAGGCGCGGGCGGCGTTCTCCTATCCTACTCCGCTGAAGCAAATCTTCCTGCACTGGAGCTATATTTACTACTACTTTTATTGCCCGGCTTACTATAAAATTCTCTGGCTGGAATACTTGGTAGAAAAAGAAAAGCAAGAATTATTTTACTAAAAAAAT
>CAZZZH010000326.1:0-4176 GCA_964658445.1 Ilyomonas sp. | reverse complement strand
CAATGTTGAGGGCAATTGCGGAATGACGACACAGGCAATTCCGGAATGACGCACTCACCACTCACTATCCTCCACTCGCCACCTTATTCCGCATCGAACCAAACGGGCGTTTTATCGTCGGGCACGGCGTTGTAGTTAATGGTTAGCTCTTCGCCTTTCTTAATGGCTTTTACGGTTTTGATGGTCATGCTCATTTCATCGAAATCCATTTCGTACACACAGTTGCTGTCGTAGCTGTGGTTGTACATAGAAATGTAGCCGAGCGCCATGCCGGCTTTGCGCCGCGTATCGCCCCACTCAAATACATAGTGGTAAAGTAAAGTAGTTTCCAGGGTCTTTCTTTCTTTTGGTTTCAACACCAATACGGGCGAGATCTCGATGACGGTATTGGCTGGTATGGCCTTGCTGGTAAATACGCCTCTGCCTTTGTTGCCGGCAGCTTTTACATCAATGTGCGGAAGAATCATAATCGTTGGTTGGTATAAAAAGCCGAAAATAAACAAAACAATGGTACGCAGATGTTTTGAAGCCAAGGGTTATATATTAATTTGCGCCGCATGAGCACAGAACTGGAAATGCCATCCATCAACGAACAGTTTGAAGAGCTGGTAAGCGGCGAAGACCGCCAGCCGCTGTATGAGTTTATCAATTCTCTCAACATCAGCGACGTGGCAGAGCTGATGTATGAGTACAGCGATTATGCTACCGAGATTATCTCGAACATGCCGGTACACCGCGCTGCCAGTGTGTTTAAGATACTGGATATCGGCGAGCAGAAGCAGATCATTAAAGAACTTTCGTCGCACAAAACAGCCGAGTTGCTGAACGAGCTGCCGGCAGATGACCGTACCGATTTCCTGGAAGAATTGCCAAAGGCAGCGATACGAGATTTAATAAAATTGCTGAACCACGAGGAGCGAAAAATAACACTCTCGATGCTCGGCTATCCAGAAGACAGCGTAGGAAGATTGATGACGCCCGACTATGTATATGTATACCGATATAACACGGTAGAGCAGGCGTTCAACATCATTCGCAAAGTGGCAAAGAATACCGAAACGATTGATGTCATTTATGTGATTGATGAAAAGGGAGAACTGGTTGATGACCTGCGGATACGCGACCTGATATTAGCCGAGCCTAACAAGCGGATAGATGAAATTATTGATGGCAGAATCATCGCCCTGAACGTGCACGACGACCAGGAAGTAGCCAGCCAAACGTTTAAGATGAACAACCGCGTAGCCCTGCCCGTAACCGACGATAACAATGTGCTGATGGGCATTGTAACCATCGATGATATGCTGTGGGTAGCCAACGAAGAGTACAGCGAAGACATGCAAAAGATAGGCGGTACCGAAGCCCTGAACGAACCTTATCTTGATATTGCTTTTCATAAACTGATAAAGAAGCGGGTAGGCTGGCTGGTGGTACTTTTCTTTAGTGAAATGCTTACTTACAGCGCCATGGCAAATTTTGAGTCGGAGCTGATACCGGTGCTTACGTTATTCCTTCCGCTCATTGCCAGCAGCGGCGGCAACAGCGGCTCGCAGGCATCTACATTAATTATACAAGCCATGTCGGTAGGCGAGGTAGAAGTAAGCGATTGGTGGCGCGTGATGCGGCGTGAACTGCTGAGCGGGCTTACGCTGGGCGCCATCTTAGGCGTGATTGGTTTTCTGCGGGTAATGCTGTGGCATTTCTTAATGAGTCATGGCATTATTAAAGACCTGTATGGGCCTCATTATTTCCTTATTGCACTCACCATTGGTTTTTCGGTGCTGGGCATTGTGTTGTGGGGCACGTTTGCCGGCGCCATGCTGCCGGTTATCTTGAAGAAATTGGGCGCCGACCCTGCGGCTTCTTCTGCACCGTTTGTGGCCACGCTGGTAGATGTTACGGGCATTGTGATCTACTTTTCCGTAGCCTATGCGCTTCTGCATGGTGTGCTGTTGTAACGAGTTATAAACGCCGGTTTGAAATAAAGAAATTCTTGCTTTCTCTTTGTATGGCGGGAATATATTCTTTTACCTTCGGCAGAATTGTTTTACAATAAATCAAGACCATATGAAAAGAATGCTCCTGTTATTTACCGTTGTCTCTTTCTTCCTTGCCTGTTCAGGCACTAAACACAGCCAGAGTAGTAGTGGCGAATGGATTTCTTTGTTTGATGGTAAAACATTGAACAACTGGAAGGTGGGCGATAACGCAGAAACCTTTAGTGTAAAAGACGGAATGATAGTGGTGCATGGCAAAACAGCGCACCTGTTTTACAATGGCGATGTGCAGAACCACAACTTTAAAAACTTCGAATTAAAAGCACAGGTCATGACGATGCCGGGCTCTAATTCGGGTATTTATTTTCATACCCAATTTCAGCAAGGAAGTTGGCCATCCAAGGGTTATGAAGTTCAGGTAAATAACTCGCATACTGACTGGAAGCGGACCGGCAGTTTATACAATGTAGTAGATGTAAAAGAAAAGCTGGTGCCCGACAGCGTTTGGTTTACCGAAAGAATAAAAGTAGAAGGCAAGCATGTGCAGATTTGGGTAAATGACAAACAAACGGTTGACTATACCGAACCCGATAATGTACAGCGCGCCGATGATATGAAAGGACGTGTATTATCAAGCGGCACATTCGCCTTGCAGGGGCACGACCCGAATAGCATTGTTTATTTTAAAGACATAAAAGTGAAGCCGCTGGCTGATTAAATTGCACAAATCAGAAAGCCTGCCATTGAAAAATGGCAGGCTTTTTTTGTTACTGACATTCATATTTTTCACTTATAAACACTACAGTTATGGAAATCATTCATCGTTTATTTGGCGAGGGCAAAGATCTCAATGCATTGCAAATGAGTATGCGGGCTTTTGTGTTTTTCTTTCTCACTTTGCTGTTTATCAGAATTAGTGGCAGGCGCGTATTTGGAAAGAAATCTCCTTTTGATAATATCATTGTTATCGTGCTTGGGTCGGTGGTGGCGCGTGGTATTGCAGGCGCTTCATCGTTTGGTGCAACGGTGGCTGCATCGTTTGTGCTGGTAATTATTCACCGGTTGCTAAGCTGGTTTATGATCAAAAACAAAAGCATTGAAAAGCTGGTTAACGGCAATGATATATTGCTGTATCAAAACGGAGAAATCATTCCAAATAATCTTATGAAAGCCGGTATGAGTAAAGATGATTTATACGCAAGTCTTCGCCTGGAAACGAAAGCAGAAACGCTTGAAGAGGTTGAAAAATCTTACATGGAAACCAATGGACGTATTTCGTTTATCTTAAAAAAGAAGTCATGATCGCCTATACCCATTTATGATTGAAGAGAAGGAATTAACTTATAGTGGGCAGCATAATAAATGCGGGTAAAAGAAAGCCGGGAAACAAATCTTTACCGGCTTTCTTTTACTTATAATTTATTACTGTAAATATTATTCCACCGCAGATATTTTAAGAACATTGGTAGGCAGGTGCAAATGTATGGGCGTGCTGCCGGTGTTGATTACCGTATCGCCCGTTTTTAAAAAGCCTCTTTCTTTTAAAATGGCAATTTCATCGGCAATGATTGCATCAAGGCTGTTTTCTTCGTCATAATAAAAAGCACGTACGCCCCAGCTAAGGCTTAGCTGGTTTACGAGGTACCTTTTCTTGGTAAAAATAAACAGCGGCGCCTTAGGGCGATAACTGCTGAGCACGAACGCCGTGAAGCCGCTTTGCGTCATACCAATCAAAGCCTGTGCATTCGTATCGCGGGCTAGTTTACAGGCATTGTAGCAAATGGCATCGCTAAGAAAAGTAGGCGAATGAGCGATAGGTTTTAAATCTTCCTCACGGTTATAACGATACTCGGTCGCTTCTACTTCCATGATGATTTTTTTCATGGTTTCCACCACTAATACAGGATAGTTGCCGGTTGCGGTTTCAGCGCTTAGCATTACGGCATCCGTACCTTCTAAAACAGCATTGGCAACATCGGTAATTTCGCTGCGGTTGGGTTTGGTACGGTCTATCATGCTTTCCATCATCTGTGTTGCCACAATTACGGGCTTGCCACGGTGAATGCATTTTCGGATGATTTCGCGTTGCGCCATCGGTACTTTTTCAACGGGCAGTTCAACGCCTAAATCGCCACGGGCAACCATTACGCCATCGGTAGCGGCAATAATGGCATCAATA
>CAZZZH010000325.1:0-4198 GCA_964658445.1 Ilyomonas sp. | reverse complement strand
CATCAGGCCGCGACGCGCCCGCCCAGTCCTTCGAGCTTGTCTTCCAGGTCTTCCATGCTATTGTGCTCGTAGCGGTAACGTTGCGCCTTGCAAAGCCGCACTCCATCTATAATTGAAGCATGATTTAGCGCGTCGCTGATGATGGCATCCTGCTCATTAAATAAAGGCTCAAACACGCCGCCATTCGCATCGAAACACGCCGCGTATAAAATGGTGTCTTCGGTTCCTAAAAACTGTGAAATCTTTTGTTCCAGTTCTTTATGAATATCCTGCGTACCGCAGATAAAACGCACACTGCTCATGCCATATCCATGTGTATCGATGGCTTTGTGAGCGGCTTCAATTACTTTAGGATGAGAGGATAAACCGAGATAATTATTCGCACAAAAATTCAATACTTTTTTGCCATTCACTTCAATCTCTGCGCCCTGTTCGCTGGTGATGATGCGTTCACGTTTATACAAACCTGCAGCTTCTACTTCTTCTACTTCTTTTTTTATACGGCTTACAAATGTTTCGTTCATAGATAATCGTTAAGCCGCAAAAGTAAAGATGATGAGATATTTGCCATCTTTACTTTTATAAATCAAGAGTTATGTGGTGGATGTATGCTTTGTTATCGGCTTTGTTTGCGGCGCTTACCGCCATCTTTGCCAAGATTGGAATCAAAGGTGTAGATACGGATCTGGCAACTGCCATTCGTACCAGTGTTATTTTAGTGCTTGCCTGGGCGATTGCTATCTTTCGCGGTGGCATTGCTACAACAGGAACGCTAACGAAACAGAACTTGCTATTTCTGCTGTTGTCGGGTATGGCAACCGGCTTATCGTGGATCTTTTATTTTAAAGCGTTGCAATTAGGGAAAGTGTCTCAGGTTGCGCCGGTAGATAAACTAAGTGTTGCTATTGCCATTGCCTTATCAGTTTTGTTTTTAGGCGAACAGTTAACGCTGAAGACTGCTGTAGGTGCAGGTTTGATTATTACCGGAACATTGGTTTTAATCTTTTAAATTTTGGCTACAGGTAAAGAGCAACTGAAGTTTACACAGCGTAAAGGGATGCTCTACAAATCTTTTATCACTCTTTTTTCCCGTGGTAAAAACAGCGTATAAAAACCATCAATCAATACAATATGGAAAGAAGACAATTCATCACCACCGTATCCAAAACCGTTGGCAGCGCTGCCGTTCTATCAACTCCTTTGTTTAGCAACGCAGCAGATTTTTTTAACGCGAAAGCCGCCGTAACCGTTGGCAATATTATGGATGCATTCATCCAACAAGTGCCCAATGCACCGATCAACAATACAGTGGATACCTTAAAATCGGGAAGCCGGGATATAGTAGTCACCAGCATCGTTACCACCATGTTTGCTACCATTGATGTCATTAAAAAAGCCATCGCAGAAAAAGCCAATTTCATCATCGCGCATGAGCCTACTTTTTACAATCATGAAGACAAAACAGACTGGCTGGAAAGCGACAATGTCTATCAATACAAAAGAGATCTGTTGCAGCAACACAATATCGCCGTTTGGCGCAACCACGATTACATTCATAGTTTGAAAGAAGATGGCGTGCGCGAAGGCGTGCTGGCACAACTAGGCTGGAAGCAATATGATAGCGGCACCTCCGATAACCTAGTAACCCTACCTGCCACGAGCCTACAACAATTGATAATGCAGGCAAAGCAGAAGATGAACATACAAACACTTCGATACATTGGTGACCTGGCTCAATCGTGTAAAAAAATCTTGCTGATGCCAGGTTCTGCCGGCGGTAAAAACCAGATAACCGGATTGAGTAAATACAAGCCCGATGTATTGATGTGTGGCGAAATAGCCGAGTGGGAAACCGCCGAGTATGTGCGCGATAAAAGAGCCAAAGGCGACAACGTATCGCTGGTTGTGTTGGGTCATATTGCCAGCGAAGAAGCCGGCTCGGAATGGATGAAGAACTGGCTGGAAAAGAATGTGCCCGGCATACCGGTAAAGCACATCCCGGCGGGCAACTCTCTTTCGTTTGCATAGCATTTTTCTGAAAGAAAGACAACAAGGCACTCTAAATTTACAAATGCTTGTCGTTTTTTTACCAAAACAAAGGCTGTCTTTGCATAGCCGGAAGCAGAACAAACGGAAGCTTTACTTTTGTTGCCAATGACAGGTTCTTCACACCAACCATCTCTGCTACGGCAACCGTTTCATTTATCTTTCTATTTTTTATAATTATCTATGGCAAGACTTAACTTATTGGAAGAAACGCGCTTCGAAAAACTGCCTGTTACCGTATATCCCAACCGCAGCACGGCTTCTGTAGAGGTGGCGCGTCGTATTGCAGCCATCATCACCGCAAAGCAGCATCGTGGTGAAGCGGCTGTGCTGGGTTTAGCTACTGGCGATACACCCATCAACGTATACCAGGAGCTGGTGCGGATGCACCGGGAAGAAGACCTGAGCTTTTCTAACGTTGTTACGTTCAACCTCGATGAATATTACCCCATGCAGCCTGATGCGCGGCAGAGCTATGTGGCTTTTATGAACGAGCAGTTGTTCAACCATGTTGATATAGATAAAGCGAACATAAACATACCCGATGGCACATTGGCGCAAAAAGATATTCCCGCGTTTTGCCTCGATTACGAAAGAAAAATAGAAGCCCTCGGCGGGCTCGATCTGCAGATCCTCGGCATTGGTCGCACAGGGCATATCGGTTTTAATGAACCCGGCTCTGCGCCTAACTCCGGAACACGTTTAGTAACGCTTGCCGACCTTACGCGCCGAGATGCTTCGCGCGAGTTTGGTGCAAAGGAAAACGTACCTGCCAAAGCCATCACCATGGGTGTTGGCACCATCTTCAAAGCGCGCGAAATTATCCTGATGGCGTGGAGCAAAACCAAAGCATCCATCATAAAAAAAACGGTGGAAGGCGAGATTACTTCGCGCGTTCCGGCAACGTATTTACAGCTATCCGACAAGATAGAATTTGTGCTGGACAACGATGCCGCCAGCGAGCTAACGCGCTTCGACACGCCCTGGCTGGTGAAAGACTGCCAGTGGACCGACCAGCTGATAAAGAAAGCCGTAATCTGGCTATCGTTCAAGATGGATAAGCCCATTTTAAAACTGACCGACGACGATTACAATAACAACGGCATGAGCCAATTGGCCACGCAGAAAGGCCCGGCTTACAACATCAACATGAGTGTGTTTAATAAAATGCAGCACACCATTACCGGCTGGCCGGGCGGCAAGCCCAATACCGACGATACTAACCGGCCCGAACGCTCGGAGCCGGCTAAAAAAAGGGTTATCATCTTTTCCCCTCACCCCGACGACGATGTCATTTCCATGGGCGGCACCTTTATTCGGTTGGTAGACCAACACCACGATGTGCACGTGGCGTATCAAACTTCGGGCAATACAGCCGTATGGGACGATGATGTACTGCGCTACATAGAGTTTGCCATCGACTTCAACAAAAGCATCAGCAAGCCTTGCGACGACCTGGAGGCTTTGTATAAAGAAATGCGCGCTTTTATGGGTAAGAAAAAACCCAACGAGATCGACATTGCTCCTATTCTTACTGCCAAGGGTTTGATACGGAAAACGGAAGCCATTGCCGGCGCACGCTACGCCGGTTTGCCCGACGATCATATCCATTTTATGGCGCTACCCTTTTACGAAACCGGCAAGACAAAAAAGAATCCCGTAAGCCAGCTGGATGTAGACGAAACCAAAGAGCTGTTGCAAAACGTAAAGCCTCACCAGGTGTTTACCGCGGGCGACTTTGCCGATCCGCATGGTACGCACATCGTGTGTTTTAAAATCATCATTGAAGCCTTAACGCAGCTTCGCCACAGCAAGGAAGAGTGGGTAAAAGACTGCTGGGTATGGATGTATCGCGGCGCGTGGCACGAGTTTGAGCCCTACGAGATAGAAATGGCCGTACCGCTGTCGCCGCAGGAAGTAGTGCGCAAGCGCAACGCCATTTTTAAGCACCAGTCGCAGAAAGATATTCCGGTTTTTCCGGGTGATGACTCAAGAGAATTTTGGGTAAGAGCTGCCGAGCGCAACCGGGAGACCGCCAAGATTTATGACAGGCTCGGGCTGGCAGACTACGAAGCGATGGAAGCTTTTGTAAGGTGGAAATTTTAAGAAGAAGAAACAGGTAAAACACCGGACTCAGTACCTGGCATTGTAT
>CAZZZH010000324.1:0-4226 GCA_964658445.1 Ilyomonas sp. | reverse complement strand
AACTATAACCGCATTGCACAGGTTGAACAGAACCTAGTAAACAACGGCGAGTTGCAGACATGGAGCAGCGAGCCATACCCGTTGGCAGAAGAACTGCGTACCAATTATGGTCGCGATTTTAAACACATTGTAATGGCTGCCGGGTGGAGTGACCACATCCTTACCATCGGTGATAAAAAGATAAAACAAACCGGCGGATTCTTTGAAAAAGAAATGCCGGAAATGTTCAGCATGAAAATGCTGGCAGGCACACATGATTTAAGTGACCCGGCTTCTGTGTTGTTATCGGCATCTGCAGCGAAGGCTAATTTTGGCAACGATAACCCATTAAATAAACTGATTACGATTGACCAGATGCCGCCGGCAAAAGTGGTAGGTGTCTATGAAGATTTTCCGCGAAACTCAACGCTTAACAATCTGAATTTCGTTGGCACATGGCAGCTTTACTACACAGCAAATGATGTAAAAAATACAGACGATCCGTGGCGGGGAAACTTTACTACTTTATATGTGCAGTTGAACGATAACGCCGATATCAATGCGGTGAATGCCAGAATTAGAGACGCAAAGTTGAAAAGAATAAGTGCCCAGTTGGCAAAGAAGAAACCTGCTTTGTTTTTACAACCCATGAGCAACTGGCATTTGTTCTCTGAGTTTAAAGATGGCGTGAATGTTGGCGGCGCCATCCAGTATGTATGGATGTTTGGCATAGTCGGCGTGTTCGTATTGTTGCTTGCCTGCATCAACTTTATGAATCTCTCAACAGCCCGCAGCGAGAAGCGCGCAAGAGAAGTTGGCATTCGCAAAACACTTGGTTCGGTACGCAAGCAATTAATCATGCAGTTCTTCAGCGAATCGCTGTTAACGGTGTTTGTTGCATTCATTTTATCATTATTGTTTGTGCAGTTAGCTCTTCCTTTTTTCAACTCGGTTGCCGACAAGCGAATGAGCATTTTATGGAACCAGCCATACTTCTGGTTGATATGCCTGCTGTTCATTTTATTTACCGCTTTAATAGCTGGCAGTTACCCGGCATTTTACTTATCATCATTCAATCCGCTGAGTGTTTTAAAAGGCACATTCAAAGCGGGAAGGTTTGCTGTTGTTCCCCGCAAAGTATTGGTGGTAGTGCAGTTCACGGTTTCTGTTACCTTGATTATCGGAACCATTATCGTGTATCAGCAGGTACAGTTTGCCAAGAACCGTCCAGTGGGTTATTCAAGAAATAATCTTATCAGCATACCAACATCCAACAATAACATTCATAGCCATTTTGAAGCTGTAAAAGATGAGCTGATAAAAACCGGTGCAGTCGTTTCTATCTCCGAATCGCAAAGCCCGACTACAGGCATCTGGAACAGTACGAGCGGCTTTAGTTGGCCTGGCAAAGACCCCAATCAATCAATCGATTTTGGAGTCGTAAACGCATCGTATGAGTATGGCAAAACGGTTGGCTGGCAATTAAAAGAAGGACGCAATTTTTCAAAAGATTTTGCAGATACATCATCGTTGATTTTGAATGAAGCTGCTGTACGTTTTATGAATTTAAAAAACCCGGTTGGTCAGCGTGTTACCTGGTGGAATCAGCCTTATACCATTGTTGGCGTAATTGAAAACATGGTAATGGAATCTCCGTATGATTTGCCACGTCCAATCATTTATGGCTCTGTTACCGATGGCGGCAATATGGCTATCCTGAGGCTTAGCCCAACCGTAAGTACAAAAGATGCAATCAATAAAATTGAACCCATCTTTAAGTCATTCAACCCTGATCAGCCTTTCGAATACAACTTTGTAGATGAAGACTATGCAAAGAAATTTGGTGATGAAGAACGCATCGGCAAGCTTTCAAGCTTCTTTGCTGTTCTCGCGATTGTTATCTCTTGCCTCGGCTTATTTGGCTTAACATCATTTGTAGCAGAGCAGCGCAAAAAGGAAATTGGTGTACGTAAAGTATTAGGCGCTTCTGTGTTTGCCGTATGGAATTTACTAAGTAAAGAATTCGTGGTGCTTGTTGTTATTTCATTCTTTATATCAGTACCACTGTCTTATTATTTCATGCATAGCTGGCTGCAAAATTATACCTACCGAACAACGCTTTCGTGGTGGGTTTTTGTAACATCAGGCATCGGTGCCTTATTCATAACATTGATAACAGTCAGCTTCCAGGCAATTAAAGCCGCGATAGCCAATCCGGTGAGGAGTTTGCGAACGGAGTAAGTGCCTTGTCCAGCCATATCACATTCGCACAAATAGTGTTCGTTATCGAACGCTTTTGTTTGTCCAACGTGCTGAAACCCAGTGCAGGAAAGACTTTCAATATTGGTATGAGCCTTGGAAAATCAATACAGTTACATGTACTTTTTGTTGTCACTTTCCATAAATCAAAATTGTAATCAGCTGTTATGTTTAGAAACTATTTAAAAACTGCATGGCGCAGTATTCGTAAAAACAAATTATTTTCTTTCATCAACATTTTTGGTTTATCAATCGGCATTGCAACCTGCTTTCTTATTATGTTGTATGTGCAGGATGAACTGAGTTACGATAAATTCAACACAAACGCAGATAACATTGCGCGAATCGTATTTCATGCAAATATGGATGGCGGAAAAATTGATGAAGGTGGTGTAATGGCGCCTGTGGCGCAAGCGATGAAAAAAGATTTTCCTGAAGTGCAGGATGCAACAAGACTTGTGCGCTTTGGCTCACCTAAAATTACGTATCAGGATAAGACTTTTAAGGACGACCGGTTTGCAATGGTCGACCCAAACTTCTTCAGCATATTTACATTGCCAATAATTGAAGGTGATGGAAAAAATGCGTTGCAGCAACCGCATTCCATTATACTGACCAAAACAACAGCAGAAAAATATTTTGGAAAAGAAGAAGCAGTAGGAAAAACGCTGTCATTTAATAACAATGCCGAGTTATACAAAGTAACCGGTGTTATTAACGATGTGCCTTCCAATTCACATTTTCATTTCGATATGTTTGGTTCGCTTGCCGGATGGGATGAGGCTAAATCAGATTCGTGGATGTTTGGACAGTTCTATACTTATCTTTTATTAAAACCGGGAACTGATTATACAAAGCTGCAATCGAAACTTCCCTCGATGGTTACAAAATATATGGGTCCGCAAATTCAGCAGGCGATGGGCATGAGCCTTGAACAGTTTAGAACCAAAGGCAATGAACTGGGATTTTTGTTGCAACCATTAACTTCTATTCACTTGCACTCGCAAACAACAACCGAATTAGAGCCTAGTGGCAACGAAAGCTATGTATATATTTTTAGTGCCATTGCTATTTTTATGTTGATCGTTGCCTGCATCAACTTTATTAATCTCTCAACGGCAAGCGCATCTAAGCGTGCAAAAGAAGTAGGCGTACGAAAAGTAGCAGGTTCGGGAAGGTGGCAGCTAATCAGCCAGTTCTTATCAGAGTCCATGTTGATTACGTTGTTTGCCTTACTCATTGCATTAATATTGGTAGAAGTTGCATTGCCTTTTTTCAACAACATTTCAGACAAGCAATTAAGCCTGGATATCAAACCCACAATCGCATTCCTTGTACTGGGTTTGCTGGTTGGTATTATTGCCGGTATTTATCCTGCCTTTTATCTTTCTTCGTTCAAGCCGATTGCTGTATTAAAAGGCAGGCTAACAAGTAACAATAAAAGTTTCGGTTTACGCAGCAGCCTGGTTGTGTTCCAGTTTTTCATTTCGGTGGCTTTAATCATAAGCACCATTGTTGTTTACCAGCAAATGAAATATATCCAAAACAAAAAACTCGGTTACGATAAAGAGCAATTGCTCACCCTTCCCAACTCGTGGGCTTTAGGAAAAAATGAACAGGTATATAAACAGCAACTGCTGAAAGACCCGCGCATTGTAAATGCAACCGCTTCGTGGTATAAACCTGCAGGACCCAGCAACAGCAACAATTCAATGGTTTATCCGCAGGGGCATGATAACCAGGTTTTGACTGCCGTTGGCTATCATATAGATGAACAATACATCCCAACGATGGGCATGCAGATGGCGGCAGGCAGAAATTTTTCGCCTGCATTTGCTACCGATTCTTTAGGTATGATCATAAATGAAAGTGCAGCACGTGCGCTTGGCTGGAACACATATACTGCCGTTGGCAAAACGATTATCAATGTGAACAGCGATAGGGGAGCTAACATTCCGTTTCATGTGGTGGGTGTAGTAAAAGATTTC
>CAZZZH010000323.1:0-4239 GCA_964658445.1 Ilyomonas sp. | reverse complement strand
GGCAGAACAGGAGTGCTGCCGCGCCGAAAGTATTTCAAACATTGTAAACCCGGGCGAGGTAGGCACTACCAACTCCAACACTATTCCCGGCATTATTAATGGCGTAGATTATCACAACAACAGCAGCCCTGATATCGCGATAAAAGATACGGTAGTCATCTGTCATAGCTCTCCTTTCGAACTGGAGTTTGGCACTATCGACCCTGACAACGACCAGCTTACATATAGCTTTTGCAGCGCAGCTACCGGAGGTACACGTGGAGACCGGCAGCCTAACCCACCTTTTGCCCCGCCGTACCCAGCGGTTAATTATGCTTTTCCTTATTCCAGTCTTTCACCTCTGGGAAGCGGTGTAACTATTGATACAAAAACCGGGTTGATAAAAGGCATTGCACCTGCCAATACCGGCAACTATACTATCGCGGTTTGCATTACCGAGTACCGCAACGGTGTGGCGATAGCCGTTACCAAGAAGGAGATATTAGTAACGGTTGCCGACTGTACTTTATCGGCTGCTTCGCTAAAGCCGTCTTACACCAACTGCGACAGCTTTTCTTTTACTTTTGAAAACGAATCGTTTGCCAGCAATATCTCTTCTTATGAATGGGATTTGGGCACTGCAGTAAACGATCCGTCTTTGCTTACACAACCTACGCCCAGCTTTACCTATAAAGATACCGGCACCTACCATATTAAGCTGAAAGTGACCAGCGGTACCAACTGTGCTGACTCGGCTACTTCGGTATTGAAGATTTATCCCGGCTTCTCGGCGGGGTTTACGGTGAACGGAAGCTGCTATCAATCGCCCTTCCTGTTTACCGATACCAGCTATGTAAAGTATGGCAGCATCAGCTCGTATAAATGGGATTTTGGAGATGGAAACACATTGGCTGATACTTCTGATCTAAAGAACCCGTCGTACCAATATGCTACACCCGGTAATGTAACGGCAACGCTTACTATAGCCAGCACCAAAGGCTGTATGGATACGGCAACAAAGACTGTAGTGGTGAACAACAAGCCACAGATCATTCTGCCGTTTACAGATACACTTATCTGTCGCTACGATCAACTACCGGTGCCGGTGCAAAGCAGCGGCAACAGCTTTAGCTGGACGCCTGCCTACAACATCAGCAACACATCAATTGCCAACCCTATTGTGTTTCCTGAAGATACTACGGTGTATACACTGGTAGTAAAAGACAAGCAATGTGTAGACAGTGTGAACGTGAGGATAAATGTGATAGATTCAGTAACGGTGAACCTGCCTGCGCAAGTGAAGCTCTGCGCTACCGACAGCGTTGAACTGCAAACAGCAAGCGATGCGCTGTACTATGCCTGGCAGGAATCGAACGGCACGCAAACACTGAACAGCCGTACGATAAAGAACCCGAAGGCAGCGCCGCTGCAAAACACCGTGTATGCAGTAACGGCTTCGGTAGGGCACTGCAATGCGGCTGCGCAAACCCAAGTGTTGGTATCGCCTTACCCATCGGCGACGGTGAGCAATGGCGCCAGCATTTGTTATGGCAATACCATCCAGCTTCACGCAACTACGTTGGCGGCTAACTACCGCTGGAGCCCTGCCTCTTCTTTAAACGGCGCCAGTACCCTGAACCCATTAGCCGGTCCGCAGCAAACTACGGCTTACGTGCTTACCATCAGCGATACATTCTATTGTACCAAAGATGTAAACGATACCATATTGATACAGGTAGTACCCCTGCCGCAGGTTGATGCCGGTAATGACACCATCGCGGTAGTCGGGCAGCCTTTACAGCTTAAGGCCGTTGCCAATGAAGAAGCTTTCTTTCGGTGGGTGCCTACGGCAAACCTGGATAACAGTGCTGTTTACAATCCTGTGGTTACCATCCGCAATTCATATGACAGCATCCTTACCTTTTATGTTACGGCAAGAACGGCGCAGGGTTGCCTTGCCACCGATTCAGTTCATGTAAGGGTTTACCGATCGAAACCCGACATCTTTATCCCTTCTGCCTTTACCCCCAACGGAGACGGGCACAACGATATCTTCCGGCCCATTAACGCTGGTATTGCCCAATTTTTCTTCTTCCGCGTGTTCAACAGCCAGGGCTTGCTTTTATACGAAACTACCAAAGATGGCGAAGGCTGGGACGGCTCTTATAAAGGGCAACGGCAACCTCCGGGCACCTATGTGTTTTCTATAAAAGGCGTTGACTATACCGGCAGGGTAATAGAGAAAAAAGGAACCGTAGTATTGATACGATAAAGACTCCCTTTTAGGGATTAGTTTTGCGCAGCATGAACCAGGATGAACTCTCTCCCGCACAAGTAGCGCTAATGGCGGTTGCCGCCGGTGTTTCCGTTGCTAATATTTATTATAACCAACCCATTTTAAATGATATTGCCGCTTCGCTGCACCTTAACCAGACACAAGCCGGCAGCATTGCTGTGTTCTCGCAGACGGGCTATGGGCTGGGCTTGTTCTTTCTCATCCCCCTGGGCGATAAGGTGAACCGGAAACGGCTGGTGCTTTCGCTGTTGTCTGCCCTGTGCCTGTTTCTTTTGTTTACCGCTGTGGCTGCCAGCGGCTGGCAAATACAGATTGCCAGCCTGTTTGTCGGCTTCCTGTCGGTATCGGCGCAGATTATTTTACCTATGGCGGCTACGCTAAATAAGAGTAACCGGGGCAAGACGCTGGGTACTATTTTCAGCGGGATTCTTATTGGTATACTGGCGGCGCGTGTGTTCAGCGGGTTTGTGGCACACTGGCTGGGCTGGCGCTATGTGTACTATATTTCGGCTGCCCTAGTATTGGCGATTGATGTTCTTATTTTCTTCTTTTTGCCCAATGTGGCATCTGTATTTACAGGCAATTACCTGGAACTGATGACCTCTGTGGTGCAGCAGGTAAAACGCTTTGCCCTGCTTCGGCAGTCTGCCCTGATTGGTGCCCTGGTATTTGGTCTATTCTGCTCTTTCTGGACGACGTTTACCTTCTACATGAGCGGTGCGCCGTTTCACTATCACTCCGATACCATCGGCTTGTTTGGATTGGTCGCTATTATCGGCGCCCTGGCAGCACCAACCATCGGGCGGATGGCAGATAAGGGCAATGCGGTAAAGGCGTTGCTGATTGCCCTTGGCTGCATCATTGTGAGTATTGTTCTGATGATGGTGTTCCGGGTGTCGATCCCTTCTTTTGTGGTTGCCGTTCTGCTGTTGGATGTAGGCGCGCAGATGGCGCAGGTAACCAATGTTGCCAGTATTTATACGCTGGACGAAACGGCACATAGCCGCATTAATACCGTCTATATGACCACTTATTTTATTGGCGGCGCTTTAGGCACGACGGTAGGTCTGTGGTGCTGGCAGCGGGGCGGCTGGCTGCTAGTAACGGGGCAGATGCTGTTGTGGGCCTGTATTGCGTTGGCGGTTGTGGTTTGGGGAAGGAGAAGAACAGAAAAGAAATAAGGCAAGCCCTCGATTACCAGCTCCATTCATTTCCTTCTACCCAACTCCAGCCCCCGTCTTCTATTTCCTTTTCCAGGTCGCCGGCATGCCAGCCGCAGTAGCCCACAAAGATGCGGATGTCGGTATGCAGCAGTTTTCCCTGTTCGATAGCTGCTATTGCCTGGGTAAAATTGCCGCCGTAGTACAAATCCGGCTTTACCATTTCTCCGCCTTCTATTAGGTGGGGGCGACGGTGGATAAAATAAAGATGATAGTGATCTACCGGTCCACCCTCCCAAAGCGGAAAGAAGGGAAGATGAGAAAAGGCTGCCAGCTCGTTTAACCCGCGCGGGAAAGGACGGTTTACTATGAAACCTAAAGCACCGTTGTCATTGTATTCTACGATGCAGACAATGGCATTGTGAAAATAATCGCCGGGAGAGGACGAAAGGCTTTTCAAAAGGTTGCCGGTTTGTATCGGTATCATGGCTTCTTTTGTGATGGTGGTAAGAAGAGCAAAGTAAATAAAATGTCGGATGGTTATTCTTCGCCTGTCGGGCTACTAATGGGCAAAAGCAAGTGCGCTGATGGAAGCCTAGTTGCAGAACTGCTGGAAGGAACTCAGAACTGTTCTTTGCTTACCTAAATATTGAAGCAGGTAACCTGAAGGGGTGATAGTGAAGTGGCAGAAGTTTTATCTTGAGAAATTAAAGAACGGAGATGGTTACCATTTGTAGCAGGAATAGGTTTACCCCGAACTAAATACGGCTAAAACCCGAATAAAGGTCAGTATAAGGTCTCTAT
>CAZZZH010000322.1:0-4268 GCA_964658445.1 Ilyomonas sp. | reverse complement strand
CACGCTTTATGGTGAACCATTATGGCTTTGATGTCTGGAATGAAAACCGCTTTCATGTAGCCCGGTTTGGTAACCGCGCGTATGGTCAGCCTGATGTTGTCTATGCCGCGCCACGCGGCTGGCACGACGACAGAAATTACAATGACGACAGGCGCCACGATGACCGCAGAGACAATGATGACAACTGGAGGAGATAGCCGTTATTAATTCGTATTTCTAAGGCTGCTGCAAGGCAGCCTTAGTTGTTTTCAGTAAAAAAAGTAACGATGCTGTCGTGCACTTCGCGACTGATGTAAATGCGTGTATGACCTAAGCCTTTTGTAGTGATGAATTGAACATTGGGCAAAGCTTTTTGCCGTATCGATAAGGTGTCTTCGTAAGGACACATCTTATCATCGGTATCATGTATCCAAAGTACGCGCGAAGGTATATTCTGTATGGCTCTCGATACCGAAAACCACTCTGTAGGATAACCGCTTTTTTCTTGAATCAAATCGTCAAACGCCTTTCTTGTTTTTTTAGTAAGTGGAACCATTTTAAAAAAATTGGCGAAGATGGTTCGCACTTCGGTTGCAGGTGCAATCAGCACAATCTTCTTGTCTGGTTTGTTCAATGATTCCGATGCTAATGAAGCAGCCAGTGCGCCCAGTGAGTGCGCCATGATTCCGTAAAATGGACCAAAGAGAGATTCGATCTCAAGGATGGTATTCCGGTAAATAAAAGCGTTGATAGTTTTGCCATCGCTGAAGCCGTGGCCCGGCGCATCAAACGCAAAGACCTGGAAGCCTGCTTTTAAAAACGAAGTGACATACTTTGCAAAGCGATAACTGCTGCTGTCGAAGCCATGACAAATGAGAATCTTTTTATCTTGTTGTGTGTTATGCTCAGGTGTGAAATGAAAGCCTTTTACTTTTAATTTTTTTACTGCAATCTCAACCGGGGTTGCCAAATCGAAGAGCGGTGGCGTCTTTGAAATATTCTTTCCATTAAACGGTGTGCACATCAGCCGCCACGCTTTTGCGGCTGCCTTACGCGTTGAAACAATACCAATAAGTCTGAGCCTTTCTTTATTGTAAAAAGTAAGTAAGCTTTGCTTTATTTTCACGGTAATAAACAGTTATTATGAATGTGACATTGGTGGGCAGTGGTAATGTAGCTTTTGTGCTCAGTAAGTTATTGGTTTCTGCCGGACATTCAATATGCGAAGTGCTTGGCAGGAATGCTGAGACGGTTAATTCCATTTTCCGATTGACCGGTGCCAAAGTTACTCTTAATTTTTCTGATGCCGGTAAAGAAACAGATTTATGCATTCTGGCTGTCTCCGATTCTGCCATCGGTCCTGTAGCCGACCAGTTGAATTTAAAACAACAGCTTATCGTACATACCAGTGGCGCTATGTCGAAAGAAGTTCTAAACAAGTTCAGCAATTATGGTGTTTTGTATCCCTTACAAAGCTTGCGAAAAGAAATGGAAACCCTGCCCGCCATCCCGTTTTTTATAGACGCAAACAGTGTTCAAAATAAAGACACACTTCAGCAATTGGCTTTGTCTACTGGCAATACGGTTCAGGTAGCTTCAGATGAAGAAAGATTGCGCTATCATATTGCGGCTGTATTATGTTCCAACTTCACTAACCACCTATATACCCTTACCCAACAATTTTGTGATGAAGAAAAAATCATGTTCTCTGCACTGCTTCCGCTTATTAATGAAACCGCTTTGCGGTTGTCTTATTTTCAGGCGGCGCAAATGCAGACCGGACCTGCTATACGGCATGATGAGCTGACTATACAAAAGCATTTAGAAGTGTTGCAATCTTATCCTCATATTGATAAGTTGTATCGCTTACTTACCCAAAGCATTCAAAATTTTTCAAAAAAGAATATTTGATCGGCATATAAAAAATATCGCATCATCTTTCTGCCGTAATTATCTTGCCTTGATAATATTTTGCAATCATGAACCTGCAAGGCAAGCTACATTCTTCCCGTACGTATCGCATTGCTACTACTAATTTCTTTTTCATATCAGGGTTTGGCTATTCTACCTGGGCATCGCGCATACCGGCGTTTCAGCAGCAGCTTCAGCTTAACGACCGCGAGTTGGGAATGCTTCTGCTGGCATCGCCGATTGGTGTATTGGTTACCGTTCCGTTTACCGGTAAATTGCTTAGCCGCTACAGCAGCAAAAGCATTACCTTATTTGGTGCTGTTTTTTATAATATCGTACTTGGCTTGCTTGCCTTTACCACACAAATTTGGCAGCTTGCCGTTATCCTCTTTTTGTTTGGTTCGTCGCGCAATCTCCTGAACCTTTCTATGAATGCCGGGGCTGTTGAAGTACAAAGCCTGTATGGCAAATCTATCATGACTTCCTTTCATGGATTGTGGAGTATGGCGGGCTTTGCCGGTGCTGCTGTTGGTTACCTGTTTACCACTTTACTTTCTTCTACGCAGGTGTCGATTCACTATCATTTTCTTTCGGTAAGTATTGTGCTGATGGTAGCCACATTTCTATGCTATCCCTATCTTTTTTATAAACGGCAAGAGGCTTTACCACCACGCCCGCTTTTCTCTTTACCAGACAAGCATCTGCTTACTTTTTCATTTATTGCCTTTGCTTCCATGGCTTGCGAAAACGTAATGTATGACTGGAGTGGAATCTATTTTCAAAAAGTAATTGGTGCTGCCAAAGGTGCTGCCACAGCGGCATTCGTAGTGTATATGGTTGCTATGACCACCGGGCGGCTGGCTGGTGACAGAGTGGTTAATAAAGTAGGTATTGTACCCATTTTAAAATATAGTGGATTGCTCATTGCCTCCGGCTTGTTATTGTCAGTATTATCACCGTACTCTTTAACAGCCATGCTGGGTTTTGTAATGACGGGTTTTGGTGTTTCGTGCATTGTACCGCTGGTGTTTAGCTTAGCGGGACAATCTGCCAAAACCAGTAGTGGCGCAGCGATTGCTTCAGTATCAACAATTGGGTATTTCGGATTTTTGGTAGTGCCGCCGTCGGTGGGTTTTATAGCACAGGAAGCCGGATTGCAATGGTCGTTCGGAATTATCTCCTTATTTGGGTTCGTTATTTTTTTTCTGGTAAATTCAATAAAAAAGAATGAGAAAGCGTAGTTTGCCTGTATATAAATTGTGTGAGGGCGCAGACACATACTTGTCCGATTTATGAAAAAATATGGACGCCTATTATTCATCTGAAAACCTTTTTTTCGCAACCAGGAAACACTGACAGTAAGCAATGGAATTTAATTTTTTAAAGAAAAGAATATCACTGCCCAAGCATTTGTACTGGCGCGAGATACTGGCTGTGCTATTTCTTTTTATTGGCATCTATTTCTTTCATCAGCAGCGTCGCGAGGTGAGTAATATTATTCCTTACCTGCACACGGCAAACAAAGGCTGGTTGCTAGCTGCAGCGCTGGTAAGCTTTGTTTATGTTTTCTTTCAATCAGCCATGTACAAAGGCAGCTTTGCCGCTATTCGCTCGCAACTGTCGTGGAAGTTGTGTATTGAGTTGTTTTTAAAAAGAAGCTTTTTGTCCGTCTTTCTTCCGGGTGGAGGTGTAAGCGCGCTGGCATATACACCCGGCAGTATAAAGAAGAAATACAAAGACAAATTGGTTATCTATCAGGCGTCTGCACTTTTTGGTTTTGCCGGTATCCTTTCTTCGTTCATCATCTGCATTGTTGTGTTGGTATCTTCATCGCCGGCTAACAACAACTTTCGACAAACAACCATTGGGCTGATTGTTTTAGCAGTTATTATTTTCTTTCTTTTTTATTTAATGTACATCATACGAAAAGAGAAAAAACTTTTTGTATGGCTCCGCAATAAATATCCGCAGCCTGCATCGCGAATTCGCGAGATAGCCGGCGCTAACGTTAAAACCGGTGCTTACACAGCAACCGTTCTTTCTTCGGTGGGTGTAGAAGTGTGCGGCATTGCGCACTTGTACATTTCGATGCTTGCGGTGAATGCACATCCTTCACTGGAAGCTGCCGGGCTTGCATATGTAATCTCAGTATTGCTTACGGTGGCTTCTCCCTTTTTAAAAGGCGTTGGTGCGGTTGAATTATCTGTAGCTTTTATTCTCAGCTCATTTGGCTACGATACAGTGCAGGCATTAGCTATAACGCTTATCTATCGCGCTTTCGAATTCTGGTTGCCCTTCTTGTTAGGCTTATTTTCTTTTTTAAGCAAAGGCAAGACTATCTTCTTTCGCTTGTTCCCTGCTTTCTTTATTTTTTTACT
>CAZZZH010000321.1:0-4298 GCA_964658445.1 Ilyomonas sp. | reverse complement strand
GAGATGAGTGAATGCAGGATGGAAATGAATGAGTGTTGGATGGGGAAGAATTTGTTGACTTTTGGTGATTTTCGCTTTTTTCTTGTCTGCTTCAGTTCTGAGTTGGTGATGATGACCGTTTGTGCAAAGAGCAGGTGTCATAGACGCATACAACCCTGTTTTCTACGAGAGAGAAAGGTATTGATGATAAGGAAGGTGAAAGATTTAGTGTTTTTGAGAGATGCGGGTAATATTGTGTTAGGTGCAAGCTTTATAGGACATCTCCTATTTTTCTAACGAGACATAATGGCAACACTTCTAGAAGACATCAAAATGCAATCGAACTGGATAACCAAAGCTTTTGCCGCTGACAATCTCCAACTAAACTACACCATCAGCAGCTTTACCGACATTGACAGATTTTTCAACAAACATTCTAAAGACGGAAAAATTATTAAAGGCGGACGTTTGACAAAGAACCTTGGTGCCATAGTTTTCTCGTTAGGTTCCTATGTTGGAGAAACGATAATCAAAAATGTTCCTGGTTCTATTTGGCAAACAGACGACAATGACCATGAAGGTGAAATAAATGCATCAATAGAACTTCCAGACGGAACAATAATTTTTCCAATGCAACGAATAATGAAACGTTTTCAAAACGGTTCAGAAGATGCTGTTTATGTGTATGGACATCAGATAGCAGAAGATTACATTAATGAGCCTTTCGACCATTCTTTTTGGGAGATAGGTTCACGAGAAAAAGCCAAGTCTCGAAAGCCCTGGTGGAAGTTTTGGTAGTGGTTTATCTATCAAAAGCAATTACCGTAAAACCAGCAACCGCTTACGCTTCCTTTCCTTTAGGTATCTTTTTGTTTCCCAGCCATGAATTGTAAATGGTATAAAAAACGGTGAGGATGATGGCGCCTTTAAACATGCCCGTAAAGCCCCAGGCCGAAAGCCCGCCAACTACGCCGAGAAACAGGATGAGAAAAGGAAGCTTGCCGCCGCTTTTACCAATGAGAATAGGCTTTACCACATAGTCAATCAGCACCATAGCTACGCCCCAGATGATGAGGAAAACCACCTTGCCGGGATGATTTTGAGTTGACATCCACAGCACCAGCGGTACCCACAGGGGAAGCGGACCAATTTGTATTACCACGAGAAAGAAAACAATTGCCGATAGGGCGACGGCAAAATGAATTCCGGCTAATTCCAGTCCGGCAAAAGACATGGCTGCCGCTATGAGCGCGGTGCCCATTACACCAATGGAAACACCCCGGATAGACATGGCTATCGCATCTAACAATGAAGCGCCGGCTTCCTCGCCTAATAGGTGCTCGAGCGGCAGTCGAATGGCTGCCGTAGTGCTCTCTTTATTGACCAGCAACATGGCCGAAATAATGATGCCGACAATGAGGTTGAATATTGCGTTGAGCAATCCGACGCCGCTGGTCATTGCCTGGTGCGAGATCTGCTGCACCTGCTCGTGATGGTCGGAAATGATTTGCTTTGGGTCGTCGTGATACAGATTCCACAACTTAGAAATTTCCTTGCCCAATAGTGGTATATTGGCAATGGTAGAAGGTAGGGGCGGAAGCCCGTTTTCCTTTACATTATTTACCCACTCCAATACCGGCTTTGCATTGCGCGTAAGCGAAGAAAACAAGAAGCCTGTTGGCAGCGCCACTATGGCTATCAGCAGCACGCAATACAACGTGGCTGCCAGTTTGCGCTTGTGGTGTACTTTCTTCGCTATCCATTCGAAGAAACGCTCGAATGAAATAGCAAACACAATGGCAAAGGTGAGAACGCCAAAGAATAACTGCAGCACAAAGTACATGGCTACCAGCAGGGCGAGCAGGAGGAAGATGACCAGGATGGTTTCAATGAAATTGCGGGGTGTTCTGTTTGTAGTTATGTTCATGGATGAAGTTATTTATGATGACGGAAAAGGACGTGCGCTGTCCGTCGGTGTTGATGTCTCTTATTTTACCTAAAGCCTGTATTGTTGCAATCGCTTTGCGTATCGCCCGGAAATACTTTTCAGTTGAGTGCAAAGTAAGTTGTAAAAAGCCAACCCCAACATTGCCTGAAAAATTGTAAGGATTGTAATTGCGCTTTACTTTTACCCCGTGGAGTTTTGTTTTAAAGCTGAGGTAAACGGGTTGATGATCACGTTGACGGCAGAGCGCATCTACCGTTCTAAACAATCGGAGCGCTACAAGCTGACCATAGCCGGGACCGATTATAAGATTGTGGTGCAAACCAACCGGCCGGCTGTTGACGATAAGAAGGGAAAAAGGCTGCAATGGCATATTGCCGAAGGCACAGCTTCCGAACATTGCAGGCTTGATAATTTATACCAGCAATTAGAAAAAGCCATCCGCAACCAACCGGCTGTTTTCCAGGGTACTCTTAATTTTATTGACCATTTTTAGTAGCTGCCCATGCAATGCGATACACGCTGGCAGCGGCTTTGGCAGAAGCATTGCCACCGGCAGCCAGCTTTTGTTTTAGTTCTGTATAATCGGTTTGTAGTTGTTGTTTCCTGTTCTCGTTAGTTAATAACAGCTGCAGTTCGGCAGTAATGTTAGACACCGTTAACTGGTGCTGTATCAGCTCCTTCACCACCATTCTATCCATTATTAAATTGACCAGTGAAATGTATTTGATGGTAATTAACCGCTTTGCAATTTCATATGAAATGCGGCTGCCTTTGTAGCAGACAATTTCGGGCACGCCAAACAGGGCGGTTTCTAATGTTGCGGTACCGCTGGTAACTAATGCCGCGGCTGAGTGCATTAATAAATCGTACGTTTTACCAGATACGGCCGATACATTCTGGTGCCCTTTTAAGAAGTCTTCATAAAAAGAATCATCCTGCCCCGGCGCTTTGGCAACGACAAATTGATAATCCGGAAACAGCCTGCTTACTTCCAGCATGATGGGCAACTTCTTTCCTATTTCCTGCTTGCGGCTGCCGGGCAAAAGCGCAATGATGGGTTTATCTTTCGCCTGAGTGTCAACAGTCGACGGCCGACCGTAGACCGTTGACTTTATCCGATATTCATCAATCACCTGCACCAATGGGTGCCCTACATATTCAACATCCCAGTTCCATTTTTCCTGGTAATAAGCTTTTTCAAACGGCAAAATCACCATCATGTGGTCGATGGTTTGCTTCATCTTTTTCACCCTGTTTTCTTTCCATGCCCACACCTGTGGCGAGATGTAGAAGACAACCGGATAACCCTTAGTTTTTGCCCATTCCGAGATGCGAAGGTTAAAGCCCGGGTAATCGATCAGCACCAGTACATCGGGTTGATAACGTTCTAAATCCTGCTTGCAGAAAGAGATGTTTTTCAAAATGGTGCGCAGGTTCAGGATTACTTCGGTAAAGCCCATAAAAGCCAGCTCGCGGTAGTGCTTTACCAATGTGGCGCCGGCAGCCTGCATCATGTCGCCGCCCCAGCAGCGGATGTCTGCCCCGGCATCCAGTGCATGAAGTTCTTTTATTAGGTTGCTGCCATGCAGGTCGCCACTGGCTTCGCCGGCAATGAGGTAATACTTCATAATCGGTTACAAAGTAAAAAAGAAATGGCGAGTTGATAGACGGCAGCGAAAGAGAAGGGGGTGAAATTTATCAGCCAAACACCTAATGGCGATAAATTGTGAAAATGCTTAGGTTGTTATGTCTCATCACCATAAAAAAATATAGAATTTTTACTGAACCTATGCATTCAACAATGCATATGGCGTTGAATGCTCAGCGGCTATTGCATCAGCAAATGCATACTATCCAAAGTGGCAAACGTGAATAAACCGTGGCGCGAGAAGGCTTTATAAACGAACCGGCAAACGCCGGAATAACCGCCACGCTATAACAATTGCTTCACTTACTTTCGCACTATTGTTTTCCTGTCATCCGTTTTATTCCGGTAATTCGCACTGTTATGAAAAAAGCAAGAAAAAGCAACAGAGCCGTCAAGTTTATCTGGATTCTTTTTTTCGGCGGTCTCTCGCTGGTTGTCCTTCTTATACTATGTGCCAACTATGGTCTGTTTGGTAAGATGCCATCTATCGAGGAACTGCAAAATCCATCGGCATCCTTAGCCAGCCAGGTGTATGCCGCCGATGGTACGCTGATGGGCAAATATTACCTGGAAGACCGTGTGAATGTAGACTATAAAGACATCAGCAAAGATGTGGTGAATGCGCTGGTGGCTACGGAAGATGAGCGTTTTTACGAACACAGCGGCATCGATGCAAGGGCCTTGGGAAGAGCCATTTCTTCTCTCGGCAGTGAAGGCGGCGCC
>CAZZZH010000320.1:0-4304 GCA_964658445.1 Ilyomonas sp. | reverse complement strand
CTTTGATGGTCTGTCGGCAAACCCGGAAGAAGAGTGCGCGCGGATTGAACAATTTATAACACAGCGCGGTGGTATTGATATTGCTTTGCTTGGCCTTGGCATGAACGGGCATGTGGGACTTAATGAACCGGGCACTTCTTCGTTGCTGCACTCGCATGTTTCGGCGATTGATGAGGTAACCAAAACGGTAGGACAAAAGTATTTTTCGCGTCCGCAAACGTTAAGTAAAGGCATTACGCTGGGACTGGCAACACTGATGCAGGCGAAGCACCTGTTCCTGCTGGTGAGTGGCGAAAAGAAAGCGGCTATTCTGCAGCAGGCGCTTGAAGGCGAAATAACGGATCGAGTTCCGGCTTCTATTGTAAGAGAGCATCCCGGTTTTACGGTGTATGCCGATAAAGAAGCTGCGGGTCTGCTGAGAAAGCGGAGTTGATCCGATCCATTAATAGATAATTATTCAGCCTGAAAGCACAAGCCGTTATTCAGCACAAAACCTTCATGGAAGCGGTTATCGTTTCGTATTGTGTTTAGGGCGATTGTAGCATGACGAGGAACTGTTCCCGATTTTCATCTTGCCGTATCATCATTTTTTAGCATCGTAATACAAAGCAGCGGCGCCTAATATCCCGCTGTTGTGCAGCGACGAGACTTCTATAGTTAACCGCTCTACTGAATTAGTAAATAAACAGGTTTTGATTTGTTTCCACATTGTTTTTTGAAAGTATGGATAAGCATGGCGAACGGAACCACCAAGCACAATGAGGCGGGGATTGTAGGCATACACAATCATCTTGATGCAGTTGCCTAAATGTTCGCCCAGATCATCATACAGCTTCAATGCCACTGCGTCTCCCTCTTTTGCCTTATGGAAAACCAGTTCGCCATTTACGCCATGTACATTTTGGAAGAAAGAACCGCTGCAATAGTATTCGTAGGTTTTGTCAAGATATTCTATTGATCCGAATTCACCCGCACCGCAGTTCATTCCTGCATACAATTTTTGATTAATGACGATGCCGGCACCCACACCGGTGCCTATGGTTAACCCAATCATTGAATCGTAACCATTGCCTACGCCATAATAGTATTCGCCCAAGGCAAAGCAGTTCGCGTCATTGTTCACAAACACGGGAACGTGGTAGCGTTGCTGCAGGTATTTCTGCAAGGGTATTTTCTTCCACGATGGGATATAGATGACATCATACACAATGCCTTCTTCTATATCTACCACACCAGGCACTCCAATACCAATAGCCGTAATATTATCGTTCATTAATGGATCGATAACGGAGAATACATCTTCTAATACTTCTTCTTCTGTGCCGCTGCTGCGGATGCGTTGCGAGACGATGTTGCCAATGGCAGAGTGCTGTACCCTTGCCGCACGGATGTTGGTAGCCCCTAAGTCAATACCAATGGTTGTTTCTTTCATTTGCAGTATACGTTACTATGATTGAATCTTGTTCGAAGGGATACATCAGACCTGTTTTCTTTAAGTCATTTCTACAGAGTAAAAATACTGTTATCAGTAACGAAGGCAGCATAGAAAAAAAGCTACTGAGCACTCAGCATATAATGATTGATGGATCAGCAGATATCTGCCTGTAGTATGGCTTTACAATCGGTAGAGTTGTAGAATGCTGGAAACTGCTTATTTCGATTTTAGTTATGAAGCTTATTGCAACGGCGCTGATGAGATAGAAGGCATTCATTGTCGTTTCTACCGAAGTAACGGAAGCCGTATTAGCAGATGTGCCAAGAATAGAGATTGCCGGTTTTGGTATTGGTTTGTTTATCAGCCGCGAAAATTATTGATAAACACAACGGTTTCATAAGTGTAGAGAGTAAGCCGAATGTGGGCTTCGAATTTACATTTTCCATTCCTTGCCTGCCGTAACTATTCCACTGTTGTTGTTAGACCTTAGTAAGGATAATAACATAACACCAATACCGGCTCCTGACAGTAACCCGGAAACAAAATCGGGCAGAGTGTAGTAATGCGTGATGATTTGTGTTGCCGTGTTCATGAGCAACCCGGTTACCAAAAGAAGCGATTGTGTTCTGCTTAGTTTTGCTTTTCTCATCGCGCTAAATTATTTTGAAAGCATTTATTCTATTGTTCTTTTTTGATGAGCGGCAGTATGGTGTAACAAGCTTTGCCGGATTAGAAATCTGCAACACACGTCGCAAGGTGCGTCGGGAGTATCAGACCACCATACGTTAGTTGCAGGCTTCTGCAACACTGATATGAATGACTTCGTCCAACTGCTCAACTTCATTCACGGCCATTGCAAGCAAATCCTCTTTTTCTTCTCCTTCCGAAATTTTCATAAGATGAAGAAGTCCTTTAACGTTGGCAAGCGGACGGCGAAGCAGGTGCGACTGGTTGAAAGCGATCTTTAGCAGCCGTTCGTTTTGCTTTTTGATTTTGCCGAAGGCGGGGAAGAAAACAAATACAGCCTCAAGTGTAAGAATGACGATGGAAGTGAACATAATGCAGCGCTGATACAACTGAAAGTGAGTGGTTTTCTCATTAGACCGTTCGCTGATGGCAATGGTAAGATTTTGCAGTTCTTCTACATAGGTTTTTTGTTTATTCAGCAGTTTGACATACAGAGGAATGCTGTCACTATTGAGCGCAGCATCAAGCGCAGCAGAGAATTCAGAATAAGCCTTGTTTAAATAATTGTAACTATAGTTAGCGGCATTAGACGATACGGTACTGTCGGTAAGCAAGATGTGTTGTGTAAAGAAAAGCAGCCGGCTAAGACTGTCTAACGACATATCGTTAGGAATGCCCTGCAACTCGTCGTTCGTCATTTCTTTGGTAATTTGCAAACACACTACTTGCTGATTGCTGATGACCCGCATCAATTGCACATCGGATTTTATTTTCTGTAACGAGTTGTCGATTAAGTATTGCGAAAGCAGCGCCAATGAGATGACGGAAACCGTCATGACTAAAAAAGGCGGAAGCAAACTTTTGCTCCAGGTGGCTGAGAGATTCATCTCGCGCCTGTGAGGTTTTGAAAACAAGGAATATAGCCAGCTAAAAGGTGTAGTCACTGATGTTAGGTTAAAAAGTTTTCTCGTACAAATACACTACCACTATCAACCCGGTGATAGCACGAATTTCAATACAGCAAGGAGGCGTTTACGTATTATTTAATTTATGGCAGATGAGTTATAGAAGCAGCAATACTGAAAACTTCGTTGGGTTTCTGTGCAACCTGTTTTGCTGAGGCGGAGGCGCTTCAATTGGATTGAAGGATGACATTGGAAGTGTTTTTTATTTATTAAGTGATGTTAACGGTGCAAAACTATTTTCCTTTGTTTTTTGTTCCTAATTAAAAGGCTATAAGGTCGATTAAATTTTTTTAAGCTGGGTATCGATAGGAAATTTTTGATAGTTGAATGCATTGCGATTACTGGAATAATGAAGATGCTGATGGAAGGTGTTAGGATGAATGAATACTTTTAAAGGTAAGGTGAAAGGGTATATTGATAAAGAAACTGCAGGAAAGACCAATAAAGTTGGCAATCTCACTGGATGCATGATTCGGTTTGTGCTTGGTTGCCTGAAATTCCAGAGCGAAGTGGCCAACTTCGCTCTGGCTTCTGGGCAATATGCTTCGCAAAGGTGCGTAACATCACAAGGTGGGTAAGCGGGAAAGAAAAAGTAAAGGCAGCCGCCTTAGTTTAACTGTTTTGCTTTATTCAGTCTGTTTTGTAGAAGATTAGTTTTTCTATTGTTTCAGAAGCTTATCCTGATACACCGGTTTCCCTTCCTGTCATACTTATAATACATACCTTTTCCCAGCTTGCTGCCGGTTTGCAAAGTATACCGGTAACGGATTCTCCGCATCAGCATCAAAGAAAGTCTAGCATTGGTGCCTGGATGGTCAGGCTGGCAAGACATCCAAAACAAAGAAGAAAGATTGTTTTTGGAGTAAGCATAAGATAAGTATTAAATAAAGAACAAAGCTTGTTGGTTAAGTATAGAAATAGCTTGTTTCTGAAGTGTAAGCGCTGAGACAGTGGCTATTAGCAAATAATAAGTTCCTTTTTTTTTAACCTTGCTATACGACTTTACATGGCAGCCAGCACACTCTTTACAATCTTCCATTGTTTGCCTTCTTTGACCAGCGTATTGGTGTAAGTGCCTTTGGCATCAAAGGGCTCGCCGTTTTGTTTCAATTTTCCTTTTATGCGATAGCTGCCTGTTGCGGTAACAGTACCATCTGCCGCAGGTTGCGTTTTACCTGGAATTATGGTTATTGTTGTCGCATCCAGGGTTTTAAAGT
>CAZZZH010000319.1:0-4391 GCA_964658445.1 Ilyomonas sp. | reverse complement strand
TTGCACACTAGCGTTGTGAACCTTTTTGCAGAAAGAATAATGCCTCTTTGCATTACCTCTAAAGACTGTGCGAAGTGTGCATCCATTTTTGCAGCAGCATTTTTTGTTTTAACATAAAAAATCATCAGTCCGAAAGAAGAAGTTGAGGCGGTGGAAAAACCTTTTTTATCATAATGAAAACGAACCGCAGCTATGCTTTAACACTATTCTATCAATGTTTTACAGACATTTACGTGCATGATAAAAGGGCTGTTTTGTGCGGTGCTGTTGTGTGGTTTCTTTGTGGGCTTCGCTCAGAAAAACAAAGAGAAACAAACGCAGAAAGCACAGGAAGCATACGATGCGGCAATGCTGCAGCTTCGCGACGGGCTTACGCGCAATGCGGTTCCCCTGCTGGGCAAGGCGATTGAATATAACCCGCAGTTTACCGATGCATACCTATCGCTGGCTGGTGTTTACGGCGAGTTAAAAGATTACGCTAAAGCCGTTGCTTACTACGAAAAAGCTAGAGATATAGACACTACTGAGTTTGCTTACTTACAACTCCCGTATTCTATAGACTTAGCTGCGCTGGGCCGATGGGACGATGCACTGGCTACTATAAACCGCTTTCTTGCCCTGCCAAAGCTTGGCGAGAAGAGCCTAAAAAGTGGGCTGTATCGAAAAAGCTGTTATGAGTTTGCTCTTAATTACAAAAAAAACCATCCGGCAGATGATTACGTTTTTTCTCCGAAAAATCTTGGCGACAGCATCAACACGAAAGAATCGGAATATTACCCTTCGTTCACTATCGACGATAGTTTGTTCGTGTTTACCCGTCGCGAAGGCGGAGAGCGCGAAGACTTTGTAGAAAGCAGCAAGACCAAAGACGGCTACAGCCAGTCGAAAGTAATAGACGGTGATATTAATATCGAACCATTCAAAGGCGCGATCAATATTTCGCAGGATGGCGAATGGCTTCTTTTTGCGGGCAACTTCGGCAGCAAAGGCTTCGGCGATTACGATTTATACATTTCGTACAACACACCCAAAGGCTGGAGTGAGCCCTTTAACTTAGGCAGCGCCATCAACACCGAATACTGGGAAAGCTCGCCCAGCCTTAGCCCCGACAAGAATGCGCTATACTTCAGCAGCAACCGCCCCGGTGGTTTCGGTGGTAAAGATTTGTATGTAAGCTACCGGCAAAAGAACGGCAAGTGGGGTCCGGCGCAGAATATGGGTGCAGGCATCAATACCGCCGGCGACGAACTGGCGCCCTTTATACACGCCGATAACCAAACACTTTACTACACCTCGAACGGCTTGCCCGGCTATGGCGGCAGCGATATGTATGTACTTCGCAAAAAGGGCAGCGGCTGGGGCCAGCCGGAGAATTTGGGTTACCCGATCAATACCGTGGACGATGAAGGCAGTTTGTTTGTAACCAGTGATGGCGTAACCGCCTACTACGCCAGCGACAGAGCCGATACGCGCGGCGAGCTGGACCTTTACCAGTTTACCTTAAAACGTGAAGCGCGACCATTGCAAACCGTGTACATAAAAGGTTATGTAACCGACATAAAAACAGGAAAAGGACTGCCGTGTTCAGTAGAACTAACCAGCGATAGTAGCCACGAGGCGCTGATGAAAGTGCAAACTGATGAAACGGGTTTTTATTTCATTACCTTGCCCGTCGGCAGCGATTATACCTTTACGGTAAATCGCACGGGTTATCTTTTATATAGCGATGTGTTTGCATTAGGCCGCAAGTTGCCTGACAGCACGTACCAGAAAGATATTCCACTGCAACCCATAGAAATGAACGCATCGGTAACGCTGAAGAACATACAGTTTGCTACCAACTCGTACCAGTTAGAGCCGGTAAGCGATATAGAATTGGATAAAATTGTGCAGTTGCTAACGGACGACCCTACAGTGCAATTGCAGGTAAACGGGCATACCGATAATATCGGCAGTGCAGCAGCCAACCTTATACTGTCTGCCAACCGTGCAAAGGCGGTAGCGGAATATTTAATTGGTAAAGGTATTAGTGCCAAACGCATATCCAGCAGGGGTTTGGGGCAAACAAAACCAATTGCCGACAACGATACCGAAGAAGGCAAAGCAAAAAACAGAAGAACCGAGTTTGTAGTGACCGGTTTATAATAGATGTAAAATAAAGCATCCGGCAATTGCGTTGCTGGGTGCTTTTATATAAGGAAGTTTTAGTTATTTATATTCAATCTTTAACATTGGACGACGCCACTTGTCAACAGCTTCTGAACTGGCAAAATTAACAGCCGCCAATGGCTGTTCATTCGACAATGTAATACGCATTCCATAATTTGGCACTGTAAGCGATGTAAACTTCTTTATCAAAGCTGTTACATCTATTACAGGCGCGTAACCAAACTGATCGGTTGTAGCGGGTATAAAGGCTTCATCTTCGGTGGTTACTCCTTTTGGTTGGTTATCCCACGTTAAGCTGTCTTCCTGCCAATTTTTAGATGTTACTCTTTGTATCACACATTCATTTGCTCCCGTGTTTCCTTGTGGGTGATTCAGGAAATCTTTTGGCGGATACAAGTAGAGTTTAGCAGATACAAGAGTCAACGAATCAGGAAATTTATAAAGCTTAGGAAACTTAATGAATGAACGTGTTACAATAAGACCACCATATTCCCAAACATTTATGGGAAGCTCGAGTACATAATTTTGATTAGCGCTATGAGAACCATCATATAGATCAGTATAAACATCACAACCATTATTAGGTCCTGGACGATAGGTAATGATAGTCGTTCCGCTGTCTGTTACTTCAGTAGTAAATTCATCATCATTTGTAAATGAGTTTTCGGTTGTAACAGATGATTTTGATAATGATGATGTTGATGTGTCGGAGTGCAAATCAGTTTTCGTGCAACTAATAAAAAGGGTTAAAGAAACCATTACTGCAAACAGAAGTTTACGCATGGGAAAAGCTTTCATAATTAATTTTTAGTAAAAATATTAAAAATTAGTGAATGTTTTTTTATCACTTTTTAGTCAGTTTCAATACAAAATTCTCACTTTGATTGTTTCTTTTACTTCACGCAATAACTCAACAGCATGACCAGATAGTTCTTTGTTAATATCTAAAACCACATAGCCAATAAATTCATTCGTTTTCAAATATTGTCCAACAATATTGATGTGGTTATCGGCAAGCGTCTTGTTGATCGCACTTAACACGCCGGGAACGTTGTTATGGATGTGCAGGATGCGATGCGCACCATCAACTAACGGCAAACTGATAGCCGGTACCGTATGCGAGCCATTGGTGATGCCGCTTTCCAAATAATTGAAGAGTTTAATGCTGACATCGTCGCCTATATTCTGCTGCGCTTCTTCGGTAGAGCCACCAATATGTGGGGTCAATATCACGTTAGATAAACCCTGCAGCGGTGTTGAAAAGGTCTGTCCGTTTTTTTCCGGCTCAATAGGAAAAACATCGATGGCAGCGCCGCCTAAATTACCTTCTTTTAGGGCGGCGGCAAGCGCATCAAGATCTACTACTTCTCCTCTTGCATAGTTGATGAGCAAAGCACTTTTCCTGAAAAGCTTCAGGTTGTCTTTATTAATTAAACTCTTGGTTTGCGATGTCTCCGGTACGTGCAAGGAAATAATATCAGACTGGCTTAGCAGCTCATCTAAAGTTTTGCAGCTTACCGCATTGCCAAGCGGAAGCTTTGTTTCCACATCATAAAACCTCACCTTCATGCCAAAGGCTTCTGCTAGCACGCTTACCTGCGCGCCGATATTGCCATATCCGATAATCCCAAGCGTTTTGCCACGCAACTCATAACTGCCTTTGGCATCTTTCAGCCATATACCTTCGTGCGCCGCTTTGTTTTTGTCCGGAATGCGACGAATGAGCATAATAGCTAAACCAATTACCAACTCAGCCACGCTTCTTGTGTTGCTGTATGGTGCATTAAATACCACAACTCCTTTATTCGTAGCTTCTTTAAGGTTTACCTGGTTTACGCCAATGCAGAAACAACCAATTGCCATCAGCTTTTCTGCTGCTGCTAGAACCCCGGTCGTAATCTGTGTTTTGGAACGAATGCCTAACAGGTGTACATCTTTAATGGCTTCTGTCAGCTCTTCTTCCGATAAAGCTTTTGATAGTTTGGTGATGTTTGTATAGCCATTGTCTTTAAACTTTTCAACGGCTTTGTCGCTGATGTTTTCTAGAAAAAGAATATTGATTTTCTCTTTGGGATAACTTGTTGGCTTATTCATGTAAGGAAATAAAAATGGTGTAAAATAAAAATCCCCCCGATGTTTTACCGGAGGGACGTTAAAAGAGATGAGCTTATTTTTTCGCGTAACGCTTTTTGAATTTGTCAATACGACCGGCAGTATCAACC
>CAZZZH010000318.1:0-4425 GCA_964658445.1 Ilyomonas sp. | reverse complement strand
GGTCTGCCAAAGAGTAAATAAACATGCCGTAAGAGGAGCCTAAGAAGAGGTTGTTGTTATAAGAAAAAATGGTTTCGATACCCCAGCCTGTGTTGACGGGATCTTTCGCCACGGGTGCACCGTTGTTCGAAATATCAAACACGTTTATATTGCTTGCATTCGCTACATACAAATAATTACCAACGATAATAAACCGCGCCAGAGAGCCACCTGTTCCAATACTGTTATTGATGTTGGTCGCGTTGCTGTTGCTGTCTTTGTTACATGATAAAAGACAGGCGCAAAACAAGAGGGAAAGCAGAAATATTTTCATACGGTATTATTTGTAACAGTCAGCAATGACAGAATCTTTAACCCAGTTGATAATCACAGAATCGCTGTAATAATTCGGGCATACGAAATAGCCAGAATCTTTTGGTTGCTCCCAGCTATGCGGCATACCTGAGTCTCCATAAAACACGTTGCGCGTGCGGCTGGTTACATGTGGTGTTGCCAGGTTTGTAATGTCTATTGTCACCAAATCGTAATAGTTGTTTGTGTAAAGAATATTTCCTTTTATTGAGATCTCTTCGCAGCCCGGGACTTTCAGAAAGCCGATACGCTTAGCTGTTGCAGGATTCGTGTTGTCTGTTACATGTATGCCTTCACCGATTTCGCACTGGTAAATAAAGTTGTCCTTTACATAAATCTTACCTGCGTTTGTTACTTGTCTTGGTTCTTCATAAGAGATGTTTCTGTAAGTAGTATCCAACGCGTAAACCGGCTTCCAAGCCCACTTTTTTGGCTCTGTATAAGTGCCATAATATGGTTTAGAAAAAGAGCCCCAGCAAGATGAAAGAGAGCCGGAAACAACCATCAGAAAACAAAGCGGGAAGAATGAAATCATTTTTTTCATAACTGTTGGCAATGTCTTCGTGAGAGGACTAAAGTCAACAGCACGTTGCCTCATTTAGAAAAAATATTTCAGCACCTGCTTTCATTCAAACAAAATAAATAGAACCCGCTAACTTAGTATCTTGTCGAATCAACAGAAACTTTGCTTATGATGCCGGACATTTTTTCTACCTGCCGATACCGAACTATTTTTTTATTGATATTGTTTGTATGCGAGGCAACCTTTATGTCTTATGGTCAAACGCAGCAGGATACTTACCAGCCGCCGCAGTTTGCAGATAGCAACCGGATGCAAAAGATTGCTGCAACCTTTCCGGTTATGGACAGTCTTTTTTTGCAGTACTCAAAAAAGATTCAGGCGCCTGGGATGGTCTATGGGCTGATAGTTGATGGCAAACTTGTTCACACCGCGGCATATGGTTTTACAGACGTCGAAAAGAAAATTCCGGCTGCTGATACCTCGCTGTTTCGCATAGCTTCTATGACCAAAAGTTTTACTGCGATGGCTATTCTAAAGCTTCGTGATGAAGGCAAGCTGAAGCTTGACGACCCGGCTTATCTCTATATTCCCGAGATGAAAAATATTAAGTATCTCACAAAAGATGCAGCAACCATTACGATCCGGCATTTGCTTACACATGCCACCGGTTTTCCGGAAGACAATCCCTGGGGCGACCGGCAGTTAGAAGACAGCGATGCGCAACTGATTGACCTGGTTAAAAAAGGTATTTCGTTCTCTAACGTTCCCGGCGTAGCTTATGAGTACAGCAATCTGGCTTTTGCCATGCTGGGGCATATTATCACTAAAGTTTCGGGTAAGTCTTACGAACAATACATCACTAAAAATATTCTGCAGCCCTTGGGCATGAAGCATACATATTGGGAGTACACAAAAGTACCACCGTTGCTGCTTGCGCATGGCTACCGCCGCGTTGGCAACGAATGGGTAAAACAGCCTTTACTGCATGACGGCTCGTATGGCGCTATGGGCGGATTGATTACTTCTGTTGAGGATTTTGGCAAATACATGGCGCTGCATCAATCAGCTACGCCACCATCGAACGATACAGAAACAGGACCTGTAAAAAGATGCTCGCTGCGTGAGATGCAACAGCCATGGAACATCAACACCTTATCAACTCATTATTTATTTCCTGATGGCAGAGAATGCGGCACTCTCACGGCTTATGGGTACGGTCTGCGCTGGATGAAAGATTGCGACAACAAAACCTATGTTGGCCACAGTGGCGGGCTGCCCGGCTTTGGCAGCGAATGGAAGATACTGCCCGACTATGGAATTGGTATCGTTTCGTTTGCCAATGTAACGTATGCACCTATGAGCGTTATTAACCTGCAGGCACTTGATACGCTTATTGTACTTGCCGGCATTCAGCCGCGCCAGTTGCCGCCTTCAGCTATTTTGCAACAGCGCAGAAACGAATTAATGAAGCTTCTGCCATCCTGGAAAAACACAGAGCAAAGCCATCTGTTTGCCGTTAATTTTTTTATGGATTATCCAATAGATTCTTTACGAAAAGAAGCGATTTCGATTTTTAGTGATGCCGGTAAAATGAATAAGCTGGATGACCTGATAGCGCTTAACCAGTTGCGAGGAAGTTTCACCATTGAATGCGAGAAGAAAAACATTCTGGTACAGTTTACACTAACTCCTGAAAACCCGCCGCTGATACAGGAATATCACATTAAAGAAATGGAGAAGTAACATTTATATTTGCGCCTCTTATTAATCTCAGAAAGGCTTTCTTGTTTTATGAATAAACCAACACGACTTTTTGATGCAGTTGATTGGCAACTGCAAAAATTTCCTGATATCACCATGCTTGCGGCTAAAGAAAATGGCGTCTGGAAAACGTATACAACAAAAGATGTGAAAGACATTGTAAGCCGCTTAAGCGCAGGCTTGCTGCAGTTGGGCGTTGGCGCGCAGGAGTTCACACCCGAAGGTGCCGATAAGATTGCCATCATCAGCAACAACCGCCCGGAATGGATTTTTACAGACCTTGCGGTGCAGCAAACAGGCGCTATCCTTGTGCCATTATATCCTACCACCAACCCTTTGGAAATAACGTTTATTCTAAACGACGCATCGGTGAAATATATCTTCGTCAGCAGCGAAGAACTTTACCATAAAATAGCGGCGATACAGCCGGATGTTCCTTCCCTGAAAGCCATTTTTTCATTCGAAAAAATAGAAGGCGTAAAGCATTGGACAGAGATCAAAGAAATGGGCAACGATGCAGCCGTTCAAAATGTAAAGGACATTGCTGAATCGATACCGGATGAACATCTTGCCACGCTAATTTATACTTCGGGCACTACAGGCACACCCAAAGGTGTGATGCTTACTCACCGGAACATTGTAAGCAATGCTTTGTACTCAAAAGAAAGCTTTCCGTTCAGCGATGCACCGGGTACGAAAGTGCTAAGCTTTCTTCCTCTCAATCATATTTTTGAGAAGTGCGTAAGCTACATTTATATGTTCAGTGGTATTAGTATTTATTATGCTGAGAACTTAGAAACGATAGGTGCAAACCTAAAGGAAATTAAGCCCGATGGCTTTACCACAGTGCCGCGCTTATTAGAGAAAGTATTCGAAAGAATCATGACGACTGGCGCGCAGTTAAAAGGCTTCAAACGCGTGTTATTCTTTTGGGCTGTTCGTATGGCAACTTCGTACGATAACCGTGTCGACGGCGGCGCTGCTTACAACCTGAAATTAAAGCTGGCAAATAAGCTCATCTTTAGTAAATGGCGCGAGGCATTGGGTGGTAATATCTCTTTCATTGTTACCGGCGGTGCTGCCTGCAGCGAGAAGTTGTTACGTATTTTTAACGGTGCCGGCATACCGGTGTATGAAGGTTATGGTCCTACAGAAAACAGCCCGGTAATAGCGGTAAACCGCAAAGCCACCGAGGATACTAAGTTTGGAACCGTAGGTCCGATAATAGAAGGCGTGGAGTTAAAATTGGAAGAAGATGGCGAGATCTGTGTGCGTGGCAAAAGTGTGATGAAGGGATATTACAAACGTCCAGACTTAACGACAGAAACAGTCATAGACGGCTGGTTGCATACCGGTGACATTGGTGTGTTGGAAGACGGAAAATTTCTGAAAATTACCGACCGCAAAAAGGAGTTGTTTAAAACGAGCGGTGGCAAATATGTAGCACCGCAGCCAATGGAAAATAAGCTGAAAGAAAGCATGTTTGTAGAACAGGTGATGGTAGTGGGAGCAGGAGAAAAATTTGTTGGTGCTCTTATTGTTCCTGCGTTTGCTGCACTGCAAAGATGGGCGAAAGAAAACGGCGTGACTTACACCAGCAATGAGCAAATCATTAAAGAGCCAAAAGTGCAGGAGTTGTATAGATCTATAAGGGATAAATACAATGTTTTTTTCAACCAGGTAGAGCAGGTAAAACGCTTTGAGCTTTTGCCGGCAGAATGGGGAATTGATACTGGAGAAATGACGCCTAAGATGAGCTTGAAACGCAAAGTGATAATGGAAAAATATAA
>CAZZZH010000317.1:0-4502 GCA_964658445.1 Ilyomonas sp. | reverse complement strand
TATAATAAAAATGAATGTGGTCGGCGCTTGGTTTATCACCATCCAGATAAGCAACTGAATTATGCAGGAAGCGGCAGCCCTGCCGGAGTGTATCATTTTCAATCTTTCCTACTACACCATCGCTGAATAAAAACATGGTTTTACCTTGATGTTCTTTCCCCGATGTTTCTATACCGTTCAAAGGAATACTATATGTGCCATCTGCGCCAAGCCATCCTTCATTACGTCGCAACAATTCCGACCATTCGGGTGAAGGTTTTGCGGTAAGCTGGTGAGCATTGCTTTGTGCAATGACATGGGAGTTGCTGCAACTGGTTGCAAACAATCCATACATCGCAAAAACAGCTATCGCAACAGGCTTCATTCTGATTTTTATTTCTTCTTTTTTATGGCAATAATTTTATCCTTATAAATCGCGGGCGATACAGGTTGGGATGCGTTTTTATATCGTTCCAAAAGTCAAGCGAGTTCACATTGTAGCTAATGAGCAATTCGTTTTTCTTCGACAGATTAGGATGCGCTTTGGCATTGTACACAATAAAATTTTTTGTCGAATCTGTCTCATGGCAATCCCATACTTTAATGATAGGACCAAACGGTCCTTCCGGATGATTGCTTAACCGTAATCCTACACTTTTCCCCAAGCCATCCATTTGAAAAACCATCGCATAGCGACCATCCGGCAAAGGCGTTACACTTAGCTCATTTGACGCCCTGTCTGCAATGGCTGCTACCTTGTTGATATCAGCATTCCATGTTGTTCCATCCCAAAAGCGCCATTCGGAAAACTGCTCAAAGCTCTCAGGTTTTACACGCGCTACCAGCACTTCTTTTTTCTTACCCCGCGCACCATAAACGTATACATAGCCGTCTGCTTTTTTTTGACCGGCTTCTTTTGTATTATCAAACACACAGGCACCAAACGAACCGTACGTTTCTGCTGTTCCTTTCAGAAAAAAAGGAGTTTCTATTTGCTTCTGATCGTGAAACGGCGGCTGGCTGCCAAATGGTATTTTAATGATAGCGTTGCCTACTTCGGCAAAGCCAAAAGCAGCACTGCTGGTATCGCGCACGCGGTAGGCAAAGAAGTAAGTAGCATTCTCTTTTTTATTGGCAAAACCATCGCCAAGCCAGTAATAATCGCCCTTCTTTGCATGAGATGTATTAGGCGTAAACAAGCCGATTGGCTTGCCATTTACCGTATCCCAATAAAAGCGCAGCTTGTTGCTGTCGGCAGATGTGCCTCGCAATGAAGCCACCGAGTTGTGTATCATCTGGTAGCCCGGCTGCAGGCTGTCGTTGATGATATCGCCAAGCATCGTATCGCTGAACAGGATCAGAGTTTCCGGCGTGTTGGCACCTGCCGTATCAATGCTATTCATCGGGATGGAAAAAATGCCGTCTGCGCCAAACCAGTTGTGTTTGCGATTAAGCAGGTTCGTCCAATCTGGTGCGGCTTCTGCCGTAAAATGCAATGTATTGAGATTGGTATTTTGCTGTGCGCCTGCCTTCTTTGTACTGCATCCTAACAGCAGCGAAAGACCAGCGGCAGTTATCATGGATTTACTCGTCATACACTCTTTCTTTTATATTATTGCGACTGATAGGTATATACAAATACCTCGTGGTCGCTTAAGCCAAACGCAGATAAATCAAGGGCAATATCCATCACCCATTTATCATTACTCAACGATTCTATGTTGTACACTTCGGTGGTAATCTGTGCAGGATTGAATACAGAATGATAGATGTCGGTAAATGTTTTTTCATCATCGCTCACATACCATCTGTCGTAAATGTTGAAGCCATCGAAGGTGCAGGCATTAGCTCCGTAATCCACGCTCAGTGTGCTGTCGGAAAGATTGAAAGAATGAATATCATCTTTCTCACAATCGTTGATAGATTCTTCCTGTGGTATAGCAGTCGTCCACAATTTCGAGATAAGTTTCCATTTATGCGAGGCAATAATCTGTGCCGCCGATGGGTTGGTATTAATGGTTAAATCCTTCTCCGCCACATTACCTTTTCCATCTTCAAAATGATAGTTGATGCCAACCAGTTTGTTCACTTCTTCAGGCTGGTAAGTGTACTCGAATATGTATTGATAAGTGTTGGTTCCGGTGCTTACAGGTGTTGCCGATTGAACACCAAAACTGGCATCTGCCACCAGGTTAATGGTCTTTGATATTTGCAGCTTACCCACACCATTCAGAGCAATAATGTCAAGCGTATCAAACAGCCGCTGCCCTGATTTTCCGGTTACATTTACAGGATGCAATTTTAAAACGGGAAGATTCGGATCAGCAGAATCTTTTTTACAGGATGCGAAAAACAGAACCAGTATTGTTACTGCACAAGTGATAGATATGGCAATTCGTTTCATGGTATTACTTAGCTTACTGTTGATTGATGTAAATGGACAGACCCTGCATTTTTATCTTCGGCATGAAGAAAATACCGCTCTATTTCCTCGAGCGATTTACCCTTCGTTTCCGGTATTAATTTATAAACAAAAACAAACGCTAACACCGACATAATCATATAGATCCAGAAGGTGTACGCGCTGCCAATAGAGCTTAATAACATCGGGAATGACTGTGATACAACATACACCGAAATCCAGAGAAAGAAGATAGCGACCGACATGGCTTTGCCACGGTTTCGGTTTGAGAAAATTTCGGCAATAACTACAAATGCCAGCGGACCGAGCGATACTGCAAAGAAGGCGATATAGGCAAGGATGGCAATCAATACCAGGTATCCTTTTGCTATCTCGAAATAAAATGCACCGCCGACAATGAGTAAACAAACTGCCATGCCTACAGTGCCTGCCAGCAACAAGGCACGTCTGCCCCATTTGTCAACATACTTAATGGCAACCAGCGTGAACAGCACATTGATGATACCCACAAGCACAGTTTGCATCAGCGCCGAGCCGGTGCCATCACCGGTTGATTTAAATATTTCGGGCGCATAATACATGATGGCATTGATGCCCGTAACCTGTGAGAAAATGCAAAGCACCACGCCAATAAGTAAAGCCTTTCGCACACCGGGTTTGAAGATTTCTGCGAAGGAGCCTTCTTCCATGTTCAGCGTGTCTTTAATATCGGACAATTCCTGCGCGGCTTTTTGCCTGCCGTTTACCTTGGTGAGTATATCATCCGCTTCGTTCCACCGTTCTTTAGAAGCTAGCCAGCGCGGGCTTTCCGGCACAAAGAACAGCATGAGTAAAAACACGGCAGAAGGAATAACGCCGGAGCCAAACATATAGCGCCAGCCGGTGCTGACATTCCAGCTTTCATCGCGCCAGCCGGCGATAGAAGCATTGACAAAATAGATAAGCAGGATGCCGGTTACAATGCCTAATTGATTTACAGAAACAAGCCTTCCACGAATGTCTGCAGGCGCAATCTCGGCTATGTACATCGGCGCAATCATAGATGCTGTACCAATGCCAAGACCGCCTATCAGGCGAAACACTACGAACCATGATAAGCTCATTGGCATCAATATGCCCGCTGATGAAATAGCGAACATCAGCCCCGATAAAATCAACAACTTTTTACGCCCAAATTTATCGCTTAACACACCTGAGAACATAGCCCCGACAATGCAACCGATCAGCGCGCAGGAGGCAACCCAACCCTGCATGGCAGGCGACAGGTTATACAGCTTTTGTATAAAGCCAATAGCACCTGCCACTACTGCCGTATCGTAGCCAAAGAGTAAGCCGCCAACGGCCGCTACTATCGTGGCTTTGTACACATACCATTTACTGCCGGTTTCGTTCATACTATTTTAGTTAATGCGATAATCAATGAGGTTTTCGGTTCGGATATATGCCTTCATGGTTGCACATTGTTTGCCTTCGCTTTCGCCGTGCGGACGAAGGGTATAAGCGCCCACTTCCGCAGGTACAATAAATGTTTCTGCATAATGAATGATGTAGGGCTCGAATGCGTTGCTCGGGCTTTCCACAATGGCTTCCCTGCCTTCTATCAGATTCAGCACATTCACCACTCCATTGGTGTTGTGCGCAACTGTTTGGGTAAACCAATGCCGGCGTGTTTCGATGAACGAAGTAGCATCAAGACCAGTACGTTCCTCGCGCCAGCCATCTCCTTCTGCTACCGGTTCAATCTGGTTGATGAGATTTGCTTTTGTCCATTGTGCCGTGCGGTTCCATTGTATCACTTCTTTGCCATGTGCAAGCGAGATGGGGCGTGGCTTTCCGTCAAGTCCCATGCGTCCCCAGTCCCATAATTTGAATGTAAAAATGTAAGGCGTGGCGCTGATCTCCAGCACTACCGTATCGGCGCCCGAGCAGTGCACCGTACCGGATGGAATCAATACATGATCATGCTTTTTTACCGGCCATTTTTCTACGTATTCTTCAGCTTCAAAAGCACCTTCTTCCTGTGCGGTTTCCAAGGCACCTATCATTTTAGCAGGAACAATATTTTCTTTCAGCCCGAGATACACAAACGCATCGTCTTTCG
>CAZZZH010000316.1:0-4537 GCA_964658445.1 Ilyomonas sp. | reverse complement strand
TCAGCACGCTGAACCATTTCACCATCTTCTTCATATCGCTGGCATACACGCGGGCAAAGTCCATATCGGGGTACACTTTTTCGAAATAAGCTTTTACGGCTTTGTCGTCTTTACCTGAAGGCAAAGGCTCGGCGCTTTCCTGCATGGCTTTGAATACGTCAACAAGGTTTACGTTTTCGCGATCGGTATAGACTTCTATGCCTTCGAGGTGCGACATGGTGCTGACACGGGAGGAAACAAATTTTGTGCTTCCGTCTTCGAGCGAGCGGATGATGGCGCCATCGGTCTTGCTGGTTACCAGTTCGTACAAACCGCTTAAGCCGCCAACGGAAATGATTCTACTATATTCCATAAATCTGATTTAATAAAAGAGGTGCAAAATAAGAACACCGAAAGATATGAAAAGAATCCGCTTGGTTAAAATTTAAGGTTTGTGGCAGAAGCACAAAAAAGGGGCGCTTAGACAAGCACCCCGACGTACTATTAACTGAAAAAAATTACTCACAAACAAATAACTTCTATCATGTACGAACAGGGAAAGAAAAGAGTTTTGCTTTTTTTTAAAACTACTGTGAAAAGATCCCGGCATTTTTTCACTACCAAGCCAGCAGGCAGACATTTTTTGCATCTCTGCTGCAAGAGGTTCATTTATTTTTGAAAAATGAACGGAAAACTATCGGGCTGGAAGGATACCATAGCGGCACTGGCAACGCCGCAGGGAACAGGGGCCATAGGGGTAATAAGGGTTAGCGGCGATACAGCCATTGCTACTGTAAATTCTTTATTTTCTTCGAAAAATCTGGCGGTGCAGCCTTCGCATACGCTGCATGTGGGTGCGCTGGTGCATGAGGGTAAGAAACTGGATGAAGTGGTGATCAGTTTATACAAAGCACCTGCATCGTACACGGGTGAGGATGTGGTGGAGATTTCGTGTCATGGCTCGCCTTTTATCCAGAACCAGATCTTATCGGTGCTGGCACAACTGGGTGTAAGAACAGCGAAGCCAGGAGAGTTTACGCTGCGGGCTTTTTTGCACAACAAAATGAACCTGTCGCAGGCAGAAGCGGTAGCAGACCTTATAGCGAGCAATACGGAAGCGAGCCGCAGAACGGCGCTGCAGAACATGCGCAGCGGCTTTACACAAGCCTTACAAGAAATACGCGAAGAGCTTCTCTCCTTCTCGTCTCTAATAGAACTGGAGCTGGACTTTGCGGAAGAAGATGTAGAGTTTGCGGACCGGAACCTGCTAATGAAACTGCTGAGCGAAGCGGAAGAAAAAGTAAAGCAATTGCTAAACTCCTTTGTGCTGGGAAACGTGATTAAGAAAGGTGTGTCGGTAGCAATTGTTGGCAAGCCAAACGCAGGGAAGAGCACACTGCTGAACGCATTGCTGAACGAAGACCGGGCGATTGTAAGCGACATTGCAGGAACAACGCGGGATACAATTGAGGAGACGCTGAACATTAAAGGTATTTTGTTCCGGCTGATTGATACGGCGGGGCTGAGAGATGAGGCAGGTGATGCGATTGAACACATGGGCATAGAAAGAAGCCGGGAGAAAATGCGGAATGCCGACCTTGTTCTGTACCTTTTTGACGTGAATGAAATGACGGCGGGAGAAGTGAAACAAATTGTTGCCGACATGCGGGCATCGGGAGTGAAAGTGATAGCTGCCGGTAATAAGGCAGACCATGTTTTTGATAAAACCGTTTATGACGACGACACACTGTTTATCTCGGCGCTTTACAAGCAAAATATAGACGCGCTGATGCAGGCTTTATATGCTACGGTGATAGATGAGCAAGTGGCGCTGCCGGATGTGATTGTTACGAACGCGAGACATGTAGCGGCGCTGGAGAAAGTACTGCAATCGATACAGTATGTAAAAGAAGGATTTGCGAACCGGACACCGCTGGACCTGATTACCTCGGACATACGAACCTGTTTGTTTCATATTGGGGAGATAACAGGCGAGGTGACGAACGAGGACCAGTTGGATTATATTTTTAGTAAATTTTGTATCGGGAAATGAACGATTGCTGTTTACCCGGATTTTTGTAGACCCTGTGGTGCGTGCCGGTTGCCCAATGATAAGGTTATAATGGCTTGGTGTAAAGTTTACTATGACTTAAGTATGGCGTACCATCTGTATAAGGTCTCTATAGTGTCGGTATAAGGTCAAGATAACGTCTGTGAAAGAATAGATAGAAAGCGAGAGTTGGTATTGAATGACTGGTGTTGCAAGGGAATGGATGTAAAATAATCAACCCATGGCTTATGGCAAAGAGAAAGCAGAATCTGTTAGAAAAATGAGGCCAATGAAACCGAACCCACACGAAGCCAGATGAAGATATACTGAAAAAACAAGGGTTCAGATTATATGTTTTATACACCTTGTTTTGAATAATGGCTTTACACAAGTGATAAAGAGATGATGCCACTCTTTACCTTGTCTATTTTATCTTTTACAGATGGCTGTGTTGTGGTAGATACCTAATATCAAATAAGTACTGAATGGCTAACCCCAGGCTAACCAATTCTGAAGTGATGGAAGATAGCAACGGACCACTATCCTATTCAGGTTGACAATAATTGAGTTTCTGTTTCTTGCGGCTCTCGTTTTCCGACAAAGAGCGAAAATCAAAAGCAAATGAAACTATTTTCACTCTTCGTAATAGCGATAGCTATTGGCATGCAAACCGCTTCAGCGCAAAACTGGTCTACCACCGGCAACAGCGGATTAACTTCCTCTAACTACATTGGCACCAACGATGCTGCGTCCTTTATTATCAAGGTCAATAAATACAAATCGGGGTATATTGACTATCTTAATTCCAATACCTCTTTCGGCTATCAAAGCCTGCTGAATGTTTCTGCGCCGGTGAGGCAAAGCGGCAACACGGCATTTGGCTATCAATCGTTATACACCAATACGACGGGCAATTACAATACCGCCACGGGGCAGAATGCGATGTACCTGAACCTGACCGGTGCTTCGAACGTTGCGTATGGTGTGCGTGCGCTTTACTCAAACACCACGGCTTCTTTCAACACTGCTATAGGCAACCGCGCCCTCTACCTGACTACCACAGGCGGAAACAACACCGCCATTGGCAACCGAGCTTTGTATAACAATACGGCCGGCTATAGCAATGTAGCGATCGGTGTGGACGCACTGAATGCAAACGACGTAAGCAACCTGGTAGCGGTAGGCGATTCGGCGCTGTATAACAACCACACCGACTTTGACTATGGCGGTGGTAATGGTAATACAGGTGTGGGCTCCAAAGCCCTGTTTACCAACTATGCCGGCGCCTTTAACACGGCGGTTGGCGACCATTCGTTGTACCGTAATTCCTACGGATCGCAAAATACAGCGATTGGCTATTATGCGCTATACAACCAAAACGACATCCCGGCTTATTCGGCAGACTGGGTAACGGGGAATGTAGCCATCGGTTACCAAACTCTTTATAAAACGACCGGATCGGAAAGCGCAGTTTACAATACCGCCACCGGCAACAACGCGCTTTACAACAATACCGAGGGCGGAGAAAATGCAGCTTATGGATTGTATTCGCTTTATACCAACCTTGATGGCTATGGCAACACAGGTATCGGTTACGGTGCCGATGTACAATCGGGCAGCCTATACAATGCTACTGCTATTGGCTATGGCGCTATCGTAAACGCCTCTAACAAAGTGCGCATTGGCAATACGGGTGTTACTTCTATTGGCGGGCAGGTAGGCTGGTCGGTTTTTTCGGATGGCAGGTATAAAAAGAATATAAAAGAAAACGTAGCTGGATTGGCATTTATCAACCGACTAAAGCCCATTACGTACACGATTGACGTAGATGGCCTGGATACTTATTTTTCAAAAGGCCGGAAGACCGATCCGAAAGCCAAAACTACCAACCGGGCAAAGAATACAGAAGCCGCCAAAGCGGTATACAGCGGCTTTATTGCCCAGGATGTAGAAGCGGCTGCCGCCGGGCTTAACTATACGTTTAGCGGTGTAGACAAACCGGTTTCGAAAGACGGACTATACGGTTTACGCTACGATAATTTCGTAGTTCCGCTGGTGAAGGCAGTGCAGGAACTGTCGGCACAGAACGACACCCTCAAATCCATTAACCAAAACTTAGAACAACGGATTGCCCGGCTAGAAGCGATAATGGAAACCGGCAAAACGGGCGCCTCTGCATTGCAGCCTGTTGTCTTAGTTGCCAACGATGCCGCACTTGAGCAGAATGTGCCGAATCCTTTCCGGGGCACTACTGTTATCCGCTACCAATTGCCGCAGAAGTACACCACAGCACAGATACGGATAACCGACCTGCAGGGTAAGACTATTAAAGTGATTTCTGCCGAAAACAATAACCGTGTGCTGATCGATGCTTCTGCGCTTGCAGGCGGAACGTATGCTTACTCGCTGGTGGTAGATGGAAAGACGCTGGGTACGAAGGAAATGGTGGTGGGAAAGTAAATGATTTCCGCAGACAGTGCGCCGGTACCTCAAACCGGCGCACCGTCT
>CAZZZH010000315.1:0-4569 GCA_964658445.1 Ilyomonas sp. | reverse complement strand
TTCATGCATAATAAAAGCCATCCTCAAAATTTTGAGGATGGCTTTTATTATGTAGCCATTGCTCATTGCTCAATTATTGACTAAGCGTACAAGAGTGATTTTTTTTCTCTTTTAAGTAAAGAGAAAAAAGAATCACTCTTCGATTGCAACGATGCTTAACCGGAGTTTCTATAGCTCGTCACACAAAACTGTATTTTGTATTCTCATTTTTGATTTAAAATATGGTTGGCTGCCAACACTAAAAACATATAATCGGTAGTGCCTCCACCTAATACGTACTCGCCTTGCTGCCAAAGAAAAGGAAACGGCAAGAGCTCAGGAAAGTCTGGACGAATTAAAGCGGTGCCAGACGAAATGCCACCCGGAATATAAGACCAGTCGGCACGGTTAAAGCCATACGCCGGTATCATGGAATGCGCGCCCACGCCAGAGGCAAATGAAGCTGTATTGCTGCCGGGGTGGCAACCCAAAATAAAGTTCATTGCTGCCAGCATGTAGTCGTCTGTAACAATAGCCGGGAAGCCGGCATGAAGAAAATATTGCGTAAACCCAAAGTGTTGAATATCCCAGCCTGCGCCCCAGATGTTGGGTTTGTATGGCACACCATACGGCGTTTGTTTGCCTTGCGATTTAATGGTGTCGAACAGTGTCTTTACCGCCGACGTAATCGTGTTGGTAAAGTCAGCATTGTTAATGAGCGGAAGCACACGACCTAATACCCAGCCGGTGTTGCCAATGCGTTGCGCAATGGCATCTTTGTTTGCCACAAGAAACCCGGCATATTGCTGATCGCGCGTAGTGAGATAAAGCTCTGCAGCCAACTCTACTTTTTGCAATGGATACTTTTCTTTTGTATTTGCCCAAACATCTTTGGCTATATTCAAACAAACCGTGGCCATGGTATCGTTATATCCTTTCATAACGCGGCTGGCGGCTGCCAATGCAGCCGCTGTCTGTAATGACCTTCCTGGATTGTCTTCGGTAAAAACCCAACGGTCGTCGGGCGAATTTGGCAAGCCAACTTCAGGCGGTGTACCTGTTGTTTTTACATCGTTATAAAACTTATTGTCGGTGATGTTGGCAGCGTCGCCAAGCACCGTGTACTGCCGCTTGGTCGGCTCGATAATGCCTCTGTAAAACCTGCCCATGCTTTGATAGCCGCCAACAATAGACAGCAAGCCGTGCTCTATTTGTTGCAACACGTCAGGTTTGCCATCTGGCTGTTGTATTTCTACCACATGCGTCGTTTGGTTGATGGTTGTATTATCGTACTGAATGTTGAATGCTTCGTAAGCTAGCGTCAATCCGTACACGGTTTCGGCCTGCGATTCTATGCGGAGATCAAAGTCGCCTGCATCGTGCCAGGCGCCTGCATTTAAGCCGGTTACTGTTTCGCCGGATTTGTATTTGGTAAGTGTTGAAGCGCCTTGTATGTAACCATCGAAGTGGTTGGAATCGGTCGGCGCCATGCGTGCATCATCCATGTGGCAGAAGCCATGCCACACGCGGTATTTATCGTTCACCCGCATATGACACATTTGTACGGGCAGGAAGTATTCGAGCGTTGGCTGCCACACATTTTTTGCATACACGCTATCGCTTATCTGGAAGGGCAATGTAGTGTCGTTGCTATACTTCACCACGTACATACCGGGCTTCTTTATTTGAGTAAAATCAAACAGCAGATAATGGTAGCGAAGAAAATTTCCCCAGTCTTTCGGTGTTACCTGAAGCACCGTTTGAAAGCCGCCATTTTCATTAATGCGAAGCAATGAAGCCGGTTGCTTTTTAGTATCGTTTTTATCCAGTTCTATTACCGCTATTTTTTGTTGAGAAGGATGATAACCCACTTGCGAGACCTGCACTACCGGCGATGACTGCCAGCCTTCAATGGCATGTGGCGTTACCAGCCATTCGATAGCATTTTTAGTAGCTCCTTTTGGCACCAGGGAGCGCACAACAAACCAGCCATTGTTATACTTGCCACGACCATCTATCAGTTGCAGATTATTGCCCTTTACATTTTCAATAATCATCCGTTGCTTATCGCTCTCCGGAGCAATGGTCAGCTTGTTGCCGGTTGCCATGGGCGTTACCTGCGTTTCGCCATCTGCGTCTATGTAATTCAAATCATTCGCCTGCCGTGGAAAGATGCCGCTCTGGTCATCCATATAGTACGACTTTCCAAATAAAACCGAAGGCAGCAGCTCGAAATTGAAGCCGACTTTTCCTATCCATTCATCTGGCAAACTGCTGTCTAAATCAACAATGATCTTGAAACCTTTTCCTGCAGGCTCTACGCGTGTAGTGTAACTAAAATGCAGGTCGGGATAAATAACCGGGTTGAAGCCTTTGCGGTCAATGTCTTCATTCGGAAATTCCATGTGTACGGAGATGGCGCCGGTGGTTTTATCAACCATACGCTTGCCTACTTTGGGTATGGGTTGCCACTGCCCTGGTGTAGGCTCTAAACGTATGTCGCCATTAGTAGCAACGCGCTGCCCATTCTGTATAACACCCACGCCACCCTGATGTCCTTCGGGATAAAAATCATGTGCCAGCATTACATTAACGCCCTGATATTCCAAATACTCCAGGCTATTCAAATGCATAGCTGGTACAGGTTTTCGGGTTTGCGAATGAGCCTGCAATGCAATAGAACTTATGAAAAGAAGAAATAAGTATTTCATAGAGATAGTTGATAGATTTTTAGACAAGCCTGTTCGATAAACCAATGAACGAAGATGCATACGATGTCTTATATACGCTTCACACTTTGCAACAATTTTACTCCGACAGTTTTACTTCTTCGTGTGTAAGCACCTGTGGCAAATTATAGATTTCATTCACGTGCTGTCGGGTATTGTAATCGTAAATAAAATTTGTCCAGACCAAGAACCACGACCACTTGGGCTGTGCCTGAAGAACAGCCACCGATGGCAGCTCGCCTGCTTCTGATAACGTAATTAGTTTGCCTCTGGCAAGGTCGAGCAGTTCGTTATAATCTTTCTGCTCATAATCGCTGTGGTAAACATCAGTACCCAGTATATCAACATACTCGCTGCCGGGGTAAAACTCTTTGTAAGAATATGCTTCATCAGCCGGTATATCGCGCGGACCATTGGCACCCCAAACCCATATCAGATTGTTCAAATGAAAATGATTGACATAGCGATCATACATCATCTTCCACAGCTTTTGAATGCCTTCTTTTCCGGGCTTATTTCCCCACCAAAACCATACACCATTCATCTCGTGATAAGGTCGCCACAAGATAGGAATATGCGCACTATCCAATTGATGCAAATAACCCGCTATAACATCAATCTGTGCCATCCATCTTTTGTTTAGTTCGGTTCCTTCCGTAGTCAATTCTTTCCACTGATCGGCGGTCAGTTTTGCCTGAACACTTTCTTTCCAGCCATAAGGCGGGTTGTCAATGGGTCGTCCCTGATGCCACATCAATGTAACGAGATAACCTTGTTTCCATCGCCTGATGGTTTCATCTACAATTGCCTGCCCGTTATCCTTCATTCCGTTCCAGATAAAATCGGTTCCCCAAACAGCCGGATACTTGCTGGTGATGGCTTTCACGCTATCGTTAAAACGGTTCATATCCTGGTTAAAATTATGTTCGCCGCTAAGAAGATATTTGCCGTTAATGCTGTACAAATAAGCCAACAGTTTCTTCGCTTCGGGTGAAGCGTTTTTATTGACCGGCGTAAAGCTTTGTGCGAACATTTTGCTCGAAACAACGAAGAACAATAATAACAGGATGGTGTATCTCATATTGGTTACTTTTCTGAAGTTCGCTATAATGAATACGCATAGTTCAATTGATTTCCGAACGTACAAGAGTGCGACGCAAGAGACGATCAACCGGAGTTACAAAAGCCCGTTCTATAATCCTGTATTTTGTAGTTAAATGAAAGAACGCCAGACATTGCTTGTCCATCTTGCGATTGTGCACAACAAACAAACATTACGACTTTTCGCAACAAAACAAACTTACTTTTCAAGACCTATTTCGCAGGTAAAACCCTCGCCGTCCAGCCACCGCCCGGCGCCATATGAACCGTTATTTTATCACCCTGTTTTACTGACTGGGTAGTGGTTTTATAATCGGTTGCATCGTGGTCTGCATTGGCGCCATCCTGAAAAATAACAGCTTGGTAACCGCCGCTTTTTAAGAAAGATAAATCGATAGTAATTTCCCGCGCATCCCAGTTGTTCATTGCGCCGACAAACCACGTATCGCCTTTGCGACGAGCAAGCACCACATACTCGCCCACCTTTCCATCCAGGGCAATTGTTTCGTTAAACGTAGTAGGCACTTTGGCAATAAAATCAGTGCTTTCCTGCTCCTTCATATAAGCAGTCGGGTTATCTGCCAGCATCTGCAACGGCGCTTCAAATACAGTGTACATCGCCAGTTGATGGCAACGGGTGCCCTGGCTCATGGGCAATGAACCGACAGGATGAAAGGCAGAGCGGATAGCATTGCGCATAGCGCCCGGCGTATAGTCCATCGGTCCTGCCAACATGCGGATATAAGGGATGGTAACATCG
>CAZZZH010000314.1:0-4615 GCA_964658445.1 Ilyomonas sp. | reverse complement strand
GATGCCTACCAACAATAGCGGAAAGCCTATTGGGTAAACGGATGGGCCAACGATGCAAAAGCGACACCCGTTGAATTGGCGACATTGATTGGAAATGGCGTATTTTATTGTTGTTGATTGTGAGGGGTTTGTGATGATACTAATGGATTTTGCGGTATAGTTAGTGTCGCCTATTTTTGAGTTGTGCGTCACCTTATGCGACTTCTTAACCAGACAATTACTTCTCAGTGAGAAAGATTTTCATAATTATACTTTTATCGGCACTATTCACTTTTATTCCAATAACGATTATGTGGACACACCATTATTTTGTTACTGGTTTAAATCCATTTTTATCTGTTATAATAACACCGTTGATGTTATTGATAGCAGTTCTTATCTATCGTTTGCTTATAAAGATTTTTAGAAAGCACATCAGCTTTACACCAGATGTGCTTTTTACAATTGGGTTATTCAGTTACCTCATTTTATTTTTTGTACTACAAATCTTTTACGGAAATTCTGCTTTAGACATTCATTTGCACGACACATATTTTGTGACGTCAAATTCTTACTCTCTCTTTTTTATTGCTGTAGCATTTGCAATTTTTGCAGCAACGTATTATTGGTTTGACAAAATATTTAGGCAACAGATGAATTTTACTTCGGGTTATATTCATTTTTGGATTTCATTTTTAGCCGCGAGTTTTTTTCTACTGCCTATACAGTATGTGCAGCTTGCGGGAATGCCGCGTCGTTATTATGATTACAGGGATTCTCATAACGTTAATGCATTTAGCAACCAAAACACATTCGTTTCCATTTTGACATTTCTGGTAGTTGTCGCGCAGTTGTTATTCTTTTTTAATTTTTGTTATTCAATTTTCAGAAAACCTAAGTGAGAAAGGCGAACGCACAACAAATGCTTGCTGCCATAGCGGCTGATGCAAGTCATTCAACAGCATCTCTCTTTTCATCTTTATCTCTACATTTGAGCTAATGGTTCGTTAAGCCCACTACGTTCAGCAAGCAGCGAGCCGTTAGCTGTGTTCCATTAAAAATACACATCCTCAATCAGAAAGAACTCCGGTTCACCGTTGTACCGAAGTGTAATGGCAAGCACATTAAACTGTAGGTAGTGCCATTGCGGATAGAGATACTGATACTCTTCGGCGGCGTTTTTCAGGTTCATCATTTTCTCCTTACTGATGCTTTCTTCCGGCTTGCCATACCTATCGGAGGTGCGGGTTTTGATCTCGAAGAAATGCAGAAACTTTCCTTTGCTGGCGATGATGTCTACCTCCCAATGCCGGAAGCGCCAGTTGCGGTGCAGGATGGTGTACCCGTTTTTTAATAGATAGTCAACCGCTAAATCTTCACCTTTGTTGCCGGTAACTTTATTGTCCATTTGATACTGATTGCTATAATATTGCAGCCATGAGTTTTATTCAGGATAAAATACTGCTGCTGAACGGAAAAGTTCAGCACTATGCCTGGGGCGGATATGACTTTATTCCTTCCTGGCTGGGCATCGAAAATAAGGAACATCAGCCGTATGCCGAGTACTGGCTGGGTGCGCATCCGTCGGCTTCTTCAAAGCTGGTAACACGCAATGGCGAGCTATCGCTGCAGAAGCTGATCAGCGAGTACCCGCAGGAGTTTTTAAGTAAAGGCACGCGGCAATCGTTTAGCGAGCTGCCCTACCTGCTGAAGATATTAGACGTGCGCGATATGCTGAGCATACAGGTGCATCCGACCAAAGAAGCGGCAGCGGTAGGTTTTCAAAACGAAGAAGCCAGAGGCATTTTGATTGGCGCATCGGACCGCAACTACAAAGACAAAAACCATAAGCCCGAAGTGATGATAGCGCTCAGCGATTTCTGGCTGCTGCATGGCTTCCTAATAAAAGAGAAACTACAGGCTGTATTGCAGGCCACGCCTGAATTTGCAGAGCTAATACCCGTGTTTGGCGATGGCAATTACCGGGCTTTGTACGAGCGGGTAATGAACCTGCCGCAGGAAGAAGTGAATGTGCAATTGATGCCTTTGCTGAAGCGTGAAATTGAGCGCAAACAGAAAGACGAAACCGGCAAGAACGAGCCGGGTTGGTGGGTAGCGAGGCTATACCAAAATGAAAAAGAAGTAGAAGATATAGACCGTGGCATTTATTCTATCTACTTTTTTAATCTTGTAAATGTGAAGGAAGGCGAAGGCATTTTTCAGGGTCCCGGTTTGCCTCATGCTTACCTGGAAGGTCAGAACGTGGAACTGATGGCCAACAGCGATAATGTGCTGCGCGGCGGGCTTACGCCCAAGCATATAGATGTGCCCGAACTAATGAAGCACATAACGTTTGAAGGCATTGTACCGAATGTGATGAAGGGTGATGCTTTGAGTCAATCGGAAAAAAATTATCCTTGCCCGGTGCCCGATTTTGGCATTCATAAAATAGAGATGAAAAAGGCGGAAAGCTTAACCTCCGCTTCCTCCTCGTTAGAGATATGGACGGTAATAAAAGGCAGTGCAACCATAGCTGGCGGCAATACTTTATCAGTACATCGCGGGCAGTCGTTTGCTGTTTTGCCTAACGAAAGCTTCACCATCACAGCTTTGGAATATGTACTGCTGTACAAAGCTTTTGTTCCTGAGCCATAAGCTTCTATTTTTGTTTATATTTTTTACTAATGAAGAGTAATCGTTCTATTATCTGGTCGCTAATCTTGCTGATTGTTGTGGCATCGCTGTATCGCGTGAGTCCCGGCAGACCTTATGGATTTGCTCCCCAGTTTTCAATGGCAATCTTTGGCGGTGCCGTATTTATAAAAGATAAGAAATGGGCGTTTGCCTTGCCGCTGTTGTCTATGTTCATCAGCGATGCGCTATACGAAGTTTTATATCATTTCGGTATTACCCCGCTGCAAGGTTTTTATGAAGGCCAATGGGAAACGTACCTGTTGTTTGCCTTACTAACCACCCTTGGCTTTTTGATAAAGAAAATGAATGTGGTAAATGTTCTGCTGGTTTCGTTAGCAGCCCCAACGGTATATTTTATCGTGTCTAATTTTTTGGTTTGGGAAGGCGGCGGCGGATGGGCAAGACCTAAAACATTTGCGGGCTTATTGATGTGTTATAACGACGGATTGATTTTTTATCGGAATAGTTTGTGTGCAGGTTTGGTGTTCTCGCTTATCCTGTTTGGCGGATACTTTTTAGTAACTAAAGAAAGACACGAAGTGCAGGCTATAAGAGAGCCGTACTAATAGTTGTCGTAACAATAATAACCGAAAGACATAAGCAGGTTGTGATAAGTAAAATGACCTGCTTATGTCTTTTCAGTTAACCAAGCCTTAGCCAATTGCCACCCTCAGATCTTCAATTAAATCTTCGGCATCCTCAATACCCACACTTAATCTTATCAGCGAATCCGTCAAACCATTCTTCAACCGTTCTTCCCGCGGTATAGAAGCATGTGTCATAGAAGCCGGGTGGTTGATTAAAGACTCGACACCGCCAAGGCTTTCTGCCAATGCAAAAAGTTTAGTTGAGGTTAATACTTTCATGGCTGCTTCTACGCTATCATCTTTCAATACAAAGCTCATCATACCGCCAAAGCCACGCATTTGCTTTTTGGCAACGGCATAGCCGGGATGGTCTTCAAACCCGCACCAGTACACAGTTTCAACCTTATTGTGATTGCGTAAGTAATGCGCAATCTTTTCTCCGTTCTCGCAATGCCGCTGCATTCTCACATGCAAAGTTTTGATACCGCGCAGGACTAAAAAACAATCCTGCGGACCGGGAACCGCGCCACAGCTTTTTTGAATAAAATATAAATCCGCAACCAATTTATCATCGTTCATGGCCAGGCAACCTTGTATTACATCGCTGTGACCGCCCAGATATTTGGTAGCGCTGTGCAACACGATATCGGCGCCCAAATCCAATGGGTTTTGCAGGTAGGGAGAGGCAAATGTATTGTCAACACAAACCAAAATATTGTGTGGCTTTGCCAGGTTGGCAACGGCTTCAATATCGGTGATGTTCATCAAGGGATTAGTAGGCGTTTCGGTCCAGATCAGCTTTGTATTTGCATTGATCAACGGTTTGATGTTGTTTACATCCTGCATGTTCACGTAATGAAATCTGATTCCAAACTTTGCAAACACTTTAGTGAACAACCGATAGGTTCCGCCATACATATCGCTGGCGGCAATCACTTCATCGCCGGGTTGAAATAGCTTAATTACGGCATCGGTTGCCGCCACGCCACTGCTGAATACGAGTCCATGTTTAGCATTCTCTATAGCGGCTACAGCGCGCTCCAGTGCAAAGCGTGTAGGGTTTTGCGAGCGGGCATATTCAAAGCCTTTGTTCTTGCCCGGCGCTTCCTGCACGTAGGTTGACGTTTGATAGATCGGCGTCATAATCGCGCCGGTAGAAGCGTCTGGCTCGGCGCCGGCATGTATCATTTTTGTTCCTAAACCCATTTTATTGCTCATTGAATATTTAATATTGAAGATTGAATATTATTACAGTAGTGGCAACTACATTATGGCTGCGGCACTCATGTAGCGAAAGTCAAAGTTATCTTTTTCGTGGGCGCCTTTTGGCTTCATGTTTTGGGTGAGCACTTTTT
>CAZZZH010000313.1:0-4633 GCA_964658445.1 Ilyomonas sp. | reverse complement strand
ATTTTAGAATTAATGTCAATACTAAATTTCAGCCACCAAACAGGTTCCCCAATTTCAGAAGTTGCAACAAAGTCAATACAAGGGATCTGTGTCAATAAGGTTTTTATGTTGTCAAGTCCTACCTGTATGTGATCCTTATCAAAATTTTTCTGGGGCGGCAATCGCTTGTCTAAAGTGTCTGTTAACCACTCTTCAACTGTTGTGTTGAGTCCCCTTACTTCGTGTTCAAGTCTTGTCGCCAAGTCGTCAGGAATAGTGATTGTCATGTCTGTTTAAAATTACTGCCAACGGCTCCGGCTTTCTGCTGTGCGGGCATTAGCATTCCGTCTGCCGAATAACTTACTAAAGATAAATAGGATTACGAATGATGAGGTGAGAAGTGTCAGCCAGCATAGCAGAAAACCAATGTTGGCGGTAGGTTTAATCGTCAGCGATTCCTTTTCTTGCGGGTTTTATGTCTTTTGGTAGATTGTCAAGCACGATTTTAAGTGCTTCCGAAGCATTGCCTTCGCCGATATATTGAGTTTTGTTTTTTGTCACCACATAAATTTTGCTATTTGCTATCGTGTCAACACTTCTGATCTTAGAATATTCAACGGTGTCTTTAGACATAACAAAATGAGCATACTCAACCGGTGTCACACTTGGCAGGTCTTTGGTGTCAAATGGATAGCCTGTACATTTGCTAAAGCACAAAGTATATAAACTGGTAAAAGGAAAAAGTTTGTTCAGAATTTCATCTTTGCTCGCAAGGTTTATAAAGTCCTTTAATCCCAAACTGTCGTCTTCAGCTTTTAAAAGATTCCACGTAAATTCAACTTCATTATTATTATCAAAAGCTTCTGCTTTACCACTTGGCTGTACGAATTCAAAGTACTCAGATAATTTTTGTGTTGATACATTCTGTGTCAGCCAGTAATTAACTGCCTTTGCAAGTTGTGATATGTTGTCAGTACTTCCGTGTGCAAGACAAACTCCATCTCGCCAAAAATCTGGCAAGTATAATTTTTCTTCGGCTGCTATGTATATTTGAGAAAACTTATTAGCATTCTCTACCCTGGCATAAGTCACAGGTATTTTGTCGTAGTATGTGTCAACCGCAACTCTTAAGGTAGAATTTAGTTTTTCAAATTCAAGATTAATAGCATTTGCAAGTCCACCAGCTTTTTTAAGTTCTGGATACTTTGTCTGTCGGAACAACTTTGACATTAATCTATGCATAAAATTATCCAATTCTTGTCGGTTAGGGTGTGTCACAAAACTTACCGCCAACGTAAAAGTATTTGCGATGGCATGGCAACAGAGTTGTGTCTGCTTGGAACAAAAGCTCAATAGCGTATTGTCAGTTAGAGCCACAGTTGAGAAATGGTCAAAAGCCGATTGCGTAATGTCCAGCCATGCTATTGCAAATGCAATGTTGGGCGTAGTTTAATTAGATTCTCTGGAAAAGCGAAAAGTCACGCCTAAAGTGTCATACAATATAAGTGTATCCTTTGACAGTTTTTGGATCAAAACCTTATTCAACGAATTTCCATGGTTACTGGTAAGCAAAATAATAGTGTCTGATCTGACTGAATATCTGGAAGAAAACACTTTTGAATCATTTTTAATAACAAAGAGACTGTCATCGGTAAAATTCAGTCGTCTTATTTTTTGACTTGTGAATACTTCAAAAGTGTCCCAAGAGTAATTTCTATCGTAGCTCAGGCTCACAAACTTCCAGTTTGTGTCTTTTAGCGTAGAATCGGACGAACTTAACTCGCAACTGATATTCAGCAATGTTAGGAGTAATGAAACCAATAAGTATGTCCGCATTTATAAAATTTAGAGAATCGCATTTAATTACGCCCAACGCCCGCCGGCTTTGCGTTTGTGGCGGACATTGTTATTCGTCAGCCAAATATAGCACAAAAGCTTAATTGAAAAACGGGTGATGAGTGTTACTGGTCAAGCCGCCATAACGCAAAGCCGCATGTTGCCTGCTGCCATATTGTTGTGTCAAAAAGGTTTTAATAAAGCAGAGTCTTTGTCTGGTGAGTGCGCAATAATTGAATCTATTTTGTCAATCACCTCAGTTCTCAATCTTTTGCTCATTCTTTCTTTTTCCGCTTTGTCAATGTAAACTTTGTCCCGTGGATTTTCAATTATCATTTCATTGTTGTCAACATTATAAGCCATACGTACATCAATACCTTGCCACTGAACACAATATATTTCTCTTGGTGTTTTGTCAAAATAAAATTTAGTCATGTTGAGGAACTCATAACCAGATGTCATGTAGTCGCTTGGGTCGTCTTTAGGAACTTTGTACTTCGGAAATTCTGCAAGGAATGTGTCTGCATACTTCTCATAATATTGTTGCTGATATTTATAATTGTCCACAGTTGCCACTGAACCCAACCCCGAACCCGCTTGATATAAGTCGCCATTATTACAAGACCTTACAAAAAGTATTGCAACAACTATAAAGACAATTGCGACTGTCAAACTAATGTAACCTAAAATTTTTCCAATAGTCATTTTGATGTGTCAAGATTGGTTGCAGGCAACTCAAATATATACGAAAGTTTTCCATTCCACCTTTTTTACCAGGCAAATTTTATTTTTATCATAATCAGCACGTTATACCACTTTAGCGCAACACATATTTTTATAGTTGTGTTTCGTAAATACAACTTTTATCTTTTTAGCAGTCCTTCAATATCATCAAGCGGGCTTATAATATGCACCAGGTCCTTATTAGTAACGTGCAGGTAGCGCAGTGTCGTTTTTATATCATTGTGCCCCAGCAGTTTTTGAATAAATACCACATCTATCCCTTTATCCAGCAGGTGTGTAGCAAAGCTGTGGCGCAGCAGGTGCATATTTCCTGCCTGCCTTATGCCCGCCCTTTGTTTTGCCCGCTGCAATACCTGTTGTATACTCCGTTCACTCAGGTGTTCCTTTTCATATTGCCCGGCAAACAGGTAATCCTTAGGTTTATATATCTTATAATAGTTGCGTAGCATGATTAGTATCCCGGGGCTAAGACTCACCATCCTGTCTTTTTTGCCCTTACCATTTTCTATGAGTAGCAAGCGCCGCTGTCCATCCAAATGCCTTAGCCGCACAGCCACCACCTCGCTCACTCGCAGGCCACAGGCATACGCAAGCATCAACTATCGTTTTGTGCTTTTGGTTATCTATCGCATTTATTAATGCCGCTATTTTTTCCTTACTAAGCACTTTGGGTAGCAGCAAAGGCTTTTTTGGGCGCGGTATATCCCAATAAAACGTCTCACCCTTCATCACCACCTCAAAGTAAAACTTCACCGCGTTCAGCCGGCTATGTATTGTATTCTCCGTCAGTTTCTGCACGGTATGGCACCATACAAAATAGTCGCGCAGCCGCTCACGCGTCAGCTTGTTCACCGGCATCTTAACCCAGCGTTTGCAGCAGTTGCACAAATTCATTCCGGTACGTAATCATCGTGCTGCGGCTATAACCTTTCAGTTGCAGCTCCCTTACAAAAGCTTGCAGCGCCGCTTCATTCTCCGCGCATAGCTTCTGCACTACCGCTTCCGAGGCAGTCTTTACCTCCAGCCCAAACCGCCTTCGGTACGCTTCCGTGTCGGGCACATACCAGCACTTCATCGTCTGGCTCCACTGCGCGCCAGGCAGCGCCTTTACCCGCTCAGCCAGTTCCCTGTTATAGTCAAATACAATTGTTATCACTGCCTTTTCCCTGTGCATGGCAGGGGCAAGCGATATCGCTTTGGCTTCCTTCATGGTTGTGGTTTACGAAAGCTAAAATAAATCATAACCGCAGTACTGCAAAGCCACCCATACCCCGCTCTCCAAAGGTTCCCGCCCCGGGTTCTCCCTGGATGTCTAATAAAAGCCAGTCTATAACTGGCTACAAATGCTTTCTTCTCCTATCAGATGGTGGACACCATCCGATAAAAACCCGCTTTTGCCCAACGAAGTGCTTCTCTATTCACATTTCATCATCTCGCTTTATAAAGAATCGTCACACCGTCAATGCGTGTCTTCTGCGCAAAAGTTCGCAGTTTCTCATCATACTCAATTCGCAGACTATCGTCACTCAACCAGCTAAAATGGAGAGAGGTTGAGTCAAGTCCTGTGGCAACACCCTTCGCGTCAACGATAAAGGCGTTGCCAATTTGGGTGGTGTCAAATGGAGTATCGTAGTCTGTCACACTCACCTGGTAAGAATCGGAAACGGTCGCACCAGATTGGCGCAAAACCAAAATCGCTTTTTTAGTACGTCCGCGGTTGGCACTTTCCTTTACCACCGTTTCAACTCCGTCACCCAAAGAAAGGCAGGACGAAAAAGCAAGGGTAGAAAGAGATAATATCAGTAGTCGTGTACGCATAGGTTCAAATAAGCTGGCTACAAACAGTCCACCGTTCCGGTGCTAACGGCATAATCAGTTTGTGGTTCAAATAGAGGGTCGTTGAAAAATTTCCCATCACCCTATACCCTCATTCAGCCGCCGCAGTAAAAAATCTCACAATTCCGCTCCTTCGCATCACAAAAATGGGAGGCTTACACCCACAAAGACAACCCCCGCATCGTCTTAGGAGGATCTCGCACCGTTGTCGGAGCCCTTCGCACCGTTGTCGGAAGCA
>CAZZZH010000312.1:0-4670 GCA_964658445.1 Ilyomonas sp. | reverse complement strand
GTAAAAAGGATCCTTTTTCATAGTGAGGATGTGGTAGTATTCTTAGACGAGTGACAGCTACCTTTTGACCCGATTCGATGCTAATATTAGCATCGAATGCAGTTATCTGGATACATGGCAAACTGATCTTTATATAGTTTTAATCCAGTTTTTGTCATGTAGCACTGAAACCCTTTAAATTCTTCCTTGTAGGGTTAGTTTTGTTTTAGCACAGTGTATCGGACTACATTTTCCTTTTCTCTTTGTATTTCAAAGAAGACAAACCAAATCCTTCTTTCTCCAATATCATGATAGATGGATTTAAATTACGAGTTACAGAACGCGAAGTTATTGACAAACTACTGGTTCATCCGGCACTGGATTTTAAAGCCGAAGTTTCAACAGTCAGTGGCGAGGAAGGCTTTATCAAGCGTGCTGTTTACAAAGGATTGCGATTTGAATTTGTAAACAGTCGTTGCAAGCCTGAACTCTATATACGTGGATGTCTGCCAGCCTATTCCAACGGTCTAAATAATTACATCAACCTTTCTTTGAAAGAGTCGCGGCAGGCTATGGTAGCTCTTTGCCAGGAGTTGGACCTACCAACAACGACTGAGGTAATTAAGCTTGAATATGGCTTGAATTTTCCTTTGCCGGCTAACATATCAGTGAACAGATTTATCAGCAATATTCTTGTGTATAAAGGTAAAATACCAGCGGAACGGAATTTTGGTAATGGAATGATGATAAAGTTTGATCTCGCCGAATTTGCTATCAAGATCTATAACAAGGGTGCTCAGCACCGGACTCATAGTAATATTATACGCTATGAGCTCGCCGTACAAAATAGAAGTTTTCTTAAACGAGTTGGGATACATACCGTAATTGATCTGCAGATACCACTGGTAGCAAAGAAGCTACAGTCGAAACTGCTCGATGTAACCGGCCATCTCGTTTATTACGATAATGAAATAATACCTGATAGTTTGAATAAGCGTCAAATGGCAGAGTTTTTACGATTTTACAAACCACAGGCGTGGGAAAGGCTAATTGCCGAGAATCCTGAATTATACAAGAAGAAAAAGAAAGCGTTTGCGACAAAAGTTACGAAAGCATCGGGCATTAATTGGAACAAGCTTTTTTATGAAAGAGTAGAGGAGGAAGCAAGTAAGCTTTTTGCTTCAAATTGAACAAAGGGACAAAAGGGACAATGTTGGGACAAAGAGAGTAGTTGGAATGTCGTCGGGTTGCAATTAGCTGAAACGTAAACCCAGTAAGACTTTGCTGCATTTTATACAGACTATCGAGGCTGCAAAGGGACAAAAGGGACACAAAGGGCATGGGTTAAGTAATAATGGGCTAATCAAAAGATAAAAACTAAAAAGGGCAACTATGCGGACAACTGTTATAACTAAAAACACTTCTAACCAATTAATAATTAATTAGATAGAAGTGCCATATTGTGGTTTCGTCAGGAATCGAACCTGAATCAAAGGCTTCGGAGACCCTTATACTATCCATTGTACTACGAAACCGAAGACTGCAAATGTAGTGCGTAATTGTTTGCTTTAAAACAGCAGTTTGTCTTTTTCTATCAATGCCGTTGCATAGGCTACAACGCCCTCTTCTCTGCCCACAAACCCCAAGCCTTCGGTTGTTGTGGCTTTGATAGAAATACAGTCTGTTTCTACGTTTAGAATGCCGGCAATGGTTTGCTGCATCTCTGTTATGTAAGGTTTTATTTTCGGCGATTGCAGGCAAAGCATGCAGTCAATATTAATAACAGAATAATTTCTTTCTGTAATTAAATCAATGGTGCGCTGCAACAAAATTTTACTGTCAATATCTTTAAACTCGGCAGACGTATCGGGGAAGTGACTGCCAATGTCTCCTAGGCAGGCCGCACCCAGCAAGGCATCGCAAATGGCATGGAGTAATACATCTGCATCGCTGTGCCCTAAAGCGCCTTTGGTATGCGGTATTAAAATGCCACCCAGCCACAGCTCCCGGCCTTCTGTTAAACGATGAAAATCTATGCCCTGCCCAATCCGTATATTCATATAAAATAAAGAAATAAAAAAGCGAAGGTAGGAGTGCCTTCGCTTTTTGTATGTGATGCTAAAAGATTATTGTCCTGAAGCTGAGCCGTTTGTTTCATTATCCAAATCGAATAACAAACTAAAGCGCAAAGTATTAGACAATGGGTTCCTGTTTACCCCACTGCCGGAAGGCACGAGGTAGGAAAAATTGAAACCGAATACATTGTACTTAATACCAACACCGACCGTAAAGTATTTGCGGTTACCGCCTTCTTTAGTTTCCCAGTAATAACCGGCACGGGCAGCAAACTGGTTGTTGTACCAATATTCGGCTCCCAACTGCACAGTATAAACTTTATTATCGAACGAGCTGAACCAGCTTGGGAATACGCCTTTGTTACGATAATCATCCAATGCCTTTTGACTATCGGGAGTAAGTGTATCCGCATCATAAGTCAACGTAGGAACGGCAGGCACCAGCAAGTGGTTTACATCAGCTGCGATGGTTATTTTATTGTCTTCATCTATCACGCCGGTATAAGCCGCACCGATACCCATGTTGGCAGGAATAAAATCTTTGGTTTGTGCATTATTTGTATAACCGATCTTAGAACCGAGATTGCTAAGCGTCAAGCCCCAGGTAAATCCGCTTCCGTCGGTTTTCAGTCCGTTGTTATACAGCGAAAGATCGCCGGCTACTGCGTTACCTGCTTTGTAAACCGTGCCATTGCCGCCCACATCGCCTTTCGCCAGGCTTGAATTGATATAGCGCAACGCCACGCCCAGCGATAGTTTATCAGACAGCTTACGGGTATAACCAAAGTCAACCGAAAACTCGCGCGGTCTTCCATTCCCATTGTCTACGCCATCTTGCGTAGTAAACTGGATATCGCCTAAATTAAAATAGCGGACACCTACTGCAATTGCCTGGTTATCGTCAATCTTATGATAACCAGCTAACGTAGCTAAGTAAACATCGGAAGCAATATCTTTAAGCCACGGCGTGTAGGTAACAGAAGCTTGTGTATTGCTGGTGGCAAATGGCAGCTTGGCAAGGTTAGAAAAGCCAGAGTTGGCATCTGGTGAAGTAGCAATGCCCACATCGCCCATACCGCCGGTTCTGGCATCGGGAGAGATACGGAGAAAGGGAACTGCCGTAGTAACAATATTAATGGGATCGGTTTGTGCATTGGCATCGGCACACATAAAAAAGAGGGCAGCACTAACAGCAGTCAGCAGTTTTGTAAACTTCATTCAATTGATTTTAAAATAAAATAAAACGATAATTGCGGAGAAAAATTATACCATCCTAAAAAGCGACAAAACACTTTACTCCGCTCGATTGTGTAGATATTCTTTCGATAGACAAAACTTAAATGAATAAGAGGTTGGTTCGTTATATTCACAAAGATGTATCTTTTGAATTACACTACAAACTTTCCTTAAAACGTTTTTATTTTCTTATAAGCATTTTTTAATTGAAATACGCTGCTTAATCCGTAATAAATTCTATTTTCGCTCGGTCTGACTGCAATAAAAAAACGGAGTCTCCGTTTCATTTAAAGGTAAAAAACTTATTGATCCATGTTTAAGCAGCTTCGCAACGCTACTTTGGTAATTACGGCTATCAGCGCTCTGGCATCCTGCCATAAAAAGCCAGAAAAATCTAGTGCCACCGGCTGGAACTATAACGATAAGCAACAAGGCGGTTTCTTTGTTGCCAAACCTAAAGACATCAAAACCGGTCCGGGTTTGGTGTTTGTGCAGGGTGGTACTTTCACTATGGGCTCTACGCAGGAAGATGTGATGAGCGACTGGAACAATGTTCCGCGCCGCGTTACTGTCAACTCGTTTTTTATCGATAAAACCGAGGTTGCCAATGTGCATTACCGCGAATATATTCATTGGCTCGAAAATGTTTTTCAGGATAATCAGGCTGTAATTGACGGCGCAATGCCCGATACCTTGGCTTGGCGCAAAGAGCTTGCGTATAATGATGTGTATGTAGAATATTATTTCCGCCATCCTTCTTACAACTATTATCCTGTGGTAGGCGTTACCTGGCGGCAGGCGCACGACTTCTGTGTGTGGCGTACTGACCGGGTAAATGAAATTGCATTAATAGATAAAGGATACCAGAACAAAAATGTATTAAAGACAGAATTGAACGGCGGCGGGCAGGATAACTTCAATACAAAAGCCTACCTGATGGGTGCTTACGAAGGTGTGCCGGGCAAACCCAAGAACAATGAATTGAAAGATGCTCAGGGTCGCCCGCGTACCAAGGTAGATTTCTCGGATGGCATCTTGTTTCCCGACTATCGCCTGCCAACGGAAGCCGAGTGGGAATATGCGGCTTTAGGCTATGTATCAGACAACCCGCAGCAACGCAAAACAGAAAAGAAACGTGGTGAGGAATTGATAGCCAACAAACAAGTTTACGCATGGAAAAACGAAGGGTTTGATAATCTTCGATCTACGCGACATGGCTCGTGGCAGGGCTCGTTTCTTGCCAACTTCAAGCGTGGTAATGGCGACTACATGGGTACGGCTGGTGGCTTGAACGACCGTTCTGCCATCCCTGCTAATGTTACTTCATTTTACCCCAACGGCTTCGGCTTGTATAACATGAGTGGCAATGTAAACGAATGG
>CAZZZH010000311.1:0-4729 GCA_964658445.1 Ilyomonas sp. | reverse complement strand
GCTATTTCATAAGACCTGGCACTTACGTTATTGCGGAACGATCCGGTATTGTCGTAGCCGGCATTCAAACGATACAGCCATGTTTTCTTTTTGTTTAAAGGTCCTGTTATATCGCCTTGCGCCCGGTAATGGTTCCAGGTGCCGGCATATACATTTAGGGTGGCTTCTTTTTTATCCAGAGGTCTTTTGGTAACGAGGTTAATGGTGCCGCCCGGGTCGCAGTTGCCGTATAAAGTAGCGGTGGGTCCTTTTATCACTTCAATACGTTCTATGTTCACCAGCATCGTGCTGGTATAGGTAGCGTTGTAGCCGCGAAGACCATTGATGTCTCTTGCATTCTCTGCCCGAAAACCGCGAATGGTGTATTCATCATAGCCGGAATATTGATTAACGCCGGCCACTTCATCCACGGCATCTTTTACCGTTAGCTCCATTTTATCCTGTATCAGTTCTTTGGTTATTGATGAAATAGATTGCGGAATCTGAAGAGAAGGCGTTTCTGTTTTGTTGCCAAAAAAAGAGTAGTCGCTTTTATAAGATTTACCCAGGCGCCCCCTTATTTCCACGTTCTCCAGTTGCCCCACATTGTACTCTAAATTGATGTTGCCGAGGTCGAGTGTTTTATTTGCCGGCAGCGTTACAACGCGGGCTATTCTTTTAGATTCGACAGAAGATATTATCAGCGTATCTATCATCGCCGGAAGATTCTTAAATAAGAAATATCCACTGTTATCGCTAACCGTTTTTTTGTTTTCTTTTTGCAAAACAAGACTTACACCGGCAGCAGGCTTGCCATCAGTACCCATGATTCTTCCGGTGAGCCCGCTGCCGCTTTTTTGTGCCATGATGGTTTGCGAAAAAAGCAGCAGTGCCAGCCAGGCCATCGCCTTACCTAAGTTGGTAATAAACAAGCTGCATCGCTTCGCCCTATTGTATTTCGTTTGCCGGACGTTCATTTATAAAAAGTAAAAATAGAGCCTTGCGGCAAAGCGCAGTTAATTTCTTTTATTACTTTAAATAAAAACAAAAGCAGGTTTTTGTCTCTGCTGTCAGTTAAGTAGATAAAGCTTGGTTTTATTTTTTCTCCCTGTGGTATAACAGCTATCACTTATCTATATTTAGCAGAAGCGAGGTTGCCGCAGCGGGTTTTCTTATATTGCAAACAGCAATACGAAACGCGGTGGCTGCCTGCCTCGTATATTACTTATCAATGTTTGCAAACAGTGTCGCCATATCATGAGAAAAATTGTTTTTCTTTTTGTTATCGTGCTGGCTTACCAGGGCTTCGGGCAGTGTCCGTTCCCGGTGCAGCTTGTCAGCGCAGGCAATGGCTGTTTGCCAAATGATACGCTGCTGGTTAAGAGCGCACATCCGCTTTCAAAAATCACCTGGTTTTATAACCAGATACCCGCTGCAACGGTAACGGCTTCCGTTGTGGTAATGCCTTTGCAGAACGCAATAACCGTTGCCGGTGGCAACGGCGCAGGAGCCGCTCTCAACCAGTTCAACAATCCTTCTTCTGTGTTTGTTGATGCCAACGGCTACGTGTATATCGCCGACCGCTCAAACTTCCGCATCATGAGGTTTCCACCAGGATCTACTAATACAACCAGTGGTACAATCGTAGCGGGTAGTAATGGACCGGGCTCTGCGTTAAACCAGTTTCAGCCCAATGCTATTTGTGTAGATGCAGGCGGCAATCTTTATGTTGCCGACGATGCCAACAGCCGCGTGCTAAAGTTTCCGCCCGGCTCTAACAGCGCAACCAACGCAACAGTTGTAGCCGGCGGTAATGGTGCTGGTAAAGCTGCCAACCAGTTGGTGAATCCGGTAAGTGTTTTTGTAGATGCTTCAAACGACTTATATGTAGTTGATGACTTTAACGACAGGGTGCAAAAGTTTCCGTCTAATTCTACCAGCAGCACCAATGCCATTACGGTTGCTGGCGGTAATGATTATGGAAGTAAAGCGAATCAATTCAACGGTCCGGCTTCGGTGTTTGTAGATAAAGCCGGGAACATTTATGTAGATGATGCTGCTAATAACCGCATTCAAAAATTTCCGCCCAATTCTACTTCGGCAACCGATGGCGTAACCATTGCAGGCGGTAACGGCTTTGGCTCAGCAGCCAATCAATTATCAACTCCATCTTCTATCTGGGGCGACGATGCCGGCAATATTTATGTAGCCGATATTAATAACGAGCGTATCCAGATGTTTCCGCCAGGCTCTTCTTCTTTTACACCCGGCGAAACTGTTGCAGGCGGCAATGGGCAAGGGTTTGCCGCTAACCAGTTCAGCGGACCCAATGTTGTTTGGGGCGATAATGATGGACATCTTTATGTGTCGGATGTGGGCAATAACCGCATTCAGAAGTTCTCAACCCTGCCGGTAAAGCAATACCTTATCGATACTACTTTTATAGCCCTTGTTACCGGCACTTATACAGCGGTGCTAACCGATACATTGGGTTGCGCTGTTACTACCAATGATGTTGTGATAACGCCAAACAATATACCTTTCGTTACCATCAACGTATTGCCTGGCAATGTCTCACCTTGTACACAAACGAAAGCCACCTTTAGCTTTATCGCAACAACTGTGAATGGCGGCGCATTGCCTTCGTACCAATGGCAGATCAATGGCAGAGATACCGGCAGCAACAGTCCTTCTTTTACCATAGATGTAGCTAATGGCGATGTGGTAAATTGCCTGCTTACGAGTAATGAAGTCTGTGCGGTTCCTGCAACGGTTGTATCTAACAAAGTCAATATTGTTTTTGCTGCAAAGCCAATAACAAGCCTGCAAAACAAAGGTCGCTTATGTGCTGGTTTGGATACCCTTTTAGTGAAGGCTGACGGGCCACTTGCAACGCTCGCCTGGTATGATGGAGGAGTATTGGACACAACCGTGCAAGCTATAGCTACGCCTGATGGAATCATTATAGATACCACTTATAAGCCTCTTGCCGCTGGTGATTATTATGCGATTGCAACCAATACATTTGGTTGCATGGATACAACAGAAACCATAAACATAAACGAAACCACGAAGCCGCAGATCGTTATCCAGGCAGATAAAACAAAGATTTGCGCCGGTGATAGTGTAACCTTTACTGCAACCGCTGACAACACTGGCATTTCGCCGCTTTATCAGTGGCTGGTCAATAATAAAATTAACGGGCCGGATCATTCCGTTTTTACTACATCCACGCTTAAGGATAACGATGCCGTTAGCTGCATTATCCATGGCGATACTTCGGCATGTTTTGATAATGATACATCAAACATAATCGTTCCTGTTGTCTATCCGTTACCGCACTTTCAAAAGGTAAGTGATCTTTCCATCTCCTTAGGCCAAAGTGTGGTTTTATCTATCCCCGTCCCCGGGAACATCACTCGGTTTACCTGGTCGCCTTCTTCTTCGCTTTCCAATGCAGAGGTCGCAAATCCCATTGCGAAGCCATCGCAAACTACTCTTTATACATTGCGTGTTATATCGGCTGATAACTGTATTGCATCCGACTCGGTTAAAGTCATTGTGTCTTCGCCGGTTTTTATTCCCAATGCGTTTTCACCCAACGGTGATGGATTGAATGATAGCTGGTATCTGCTCGGCGGCAGCGAAGGCGATAAGATAAACAAGGTGGTTGTCTTTAACCGCCAGGGGCAAACCGTTTTTAATGCAAAAGATATTTCGTTTGGTGACAGGAATCGGGGCTGGGACGGAGCCTGCAAAGGCAGGCTACAACCGTCGGGAACTTATATTTATGAAGTGGAAATGGTATCTGCCGATAATAAAGTAACAGTGTATAAAGGTACGGTTGTGCTGGTAAGATAAATGAAGCTGATATAAAATGGCATAGCCAGCATGCGATAATAGCCTGTAAAGAGATAATTTAATATCACACACTTATCCGTTTTCTTCCAATTTTTACAACCAAACAACACTTGAAACAATGACGACGGTAGCAATACGAAAAGGTCTGCTCACAGTAATAATTCTGTTCACAGCAGTCATCTCTCATGCGCAGGTGCGTGAACATTTGCTGATGGATTTCAACTGGCGTTTTGCATTCGGGCATCCTTACGATACGAAGAAAGATTTCAACAACGGAACCTCTTACTTTTCCTACCTCACCAAAGCCGGCTATGGCGATGGCGCGGCGGCTTTTGACTTTGACGACCGGGCGTGGCGACTACTTAACCTTCCGCACGACTGGGCAGTAGAGCAACCATTTAGTGAAAAGGCCAGTTTCAGTCATGGCTTTAAAGCTATTGGCAGAAACTTTCCCGAAGCGAGTGTAGGGTGGTATCGCAAAACCTTTTCTATACCTGCTTCCGACCTCGGAAGGCGCATCCATATTCAATTTGATGGTGTGTTCAGAAATAGTATTGTTTGGGTAAACGGGCATTTCCTCGGCACTGAGCAAAGCGGTTACGATAGCTTTGAATACGATATTAGCGATTACCTGAATTATGGCGGCGATAATGTTGTTGCTGTTCGTGTAGATGCCACGATGGAAGAAGGATGGTTCTACGAAGGTGCCGGTATCTACCGTCATGTCTGGCTGAATAAAATGGATGCCGTGCATGTGGCCGCCAATGGCATTTGTGTTACCTCGAAGATGAATAATGGCGGGGCAGACATTACTGCCAAAGCAACGATTACACACGACGCAAAGACGATAAAAATGGTAACGGTTCAACAGTCGATTGCAGATGCAAAT
>CAZZZH010000310.1:0-4740 GCA_964658445.1 Ilyomonas sp. | reverse complement strand
TGCAGTATCTGCAGTTTTACGATAATCAGCTCACCGGCACTATTCCCTCTTCCGTCGGCAACCTGTCCAGTCTAACGTATTTCCAATTGCCAAAAAATAAACTCACCGGCCCACTTCCTTCATCCATCGGTAGCCTGTCCAACCTCACTACCATCATCGTAGATAATAACCAGTTATCAGGCCCGCTTCCTTCTTCACTCGGCAACCTTGCTAACCTTACCGAGCTTAGCCTTAGCTTCAACCAATTTTCCGGAGACCTCCCGGCCGGCCTGTTTAAACTTACGCATCTCACTTTCTTCGGATGCATCAATAACCAGCTTACGTTAAGCTATAATATTACACGGTTGTACCATGGGCGAGGCATACCCAGCGAGGTAGATCTATACAACAACCGGTTTACGTTTAATGGGCTCGAGTACATTGCGTCTGCCTTCCCGCAATCTTATTATGCTCCGCAGGCAACCGTACACATACTTACTTTGGGAAGCACACTATCCGTGTCTGCCGGCGGCACACTTAGCAACAATACCTACCATTGGTTCAAAACAGGGCAAACCGGAAGCACCAACATTACCGGCGATTCAACATTTCAGCCCACCCAAAGCGGTAGCTATTTTGCGCAGGTTACCAATTCCGTCGCCACTGGGTTAGCGCTTACTACCGATACCGTTTCCTTTACAGTGCCTTCGGCAAAACAAACGCTGTTGGCAATTTCGGTGTATCCCAATCCGGTTATGGCTGCGCTTACGGTAAAAGGTCTTCAGGCAGGCGAAGCTTATCGCATCACCGTGTCCGACCTAAGCGGTTTTGTATGGCTGAAGGCTACCGCCAACGGGCAAATAACCGCCAGCATAAATGTAGGCACACTCAAATCCGGCCAATATGTCCTCACCGTTTCCAACGGCACCGCCAAAGCCACTACACAGTTTGTAAAACAATAAACGAGATTGTTTGCACAGCATTTGTATCCATGAATCTATCCCTATATACGTGATTTCGTTCTACGGAAACCTGCAAATCAACTCTATCAGTTTTCAGAGACTTTAGAGGTGCCGCCGCAACGGAGCTATATACAAGAAATTTAAAGCTATATAGCAACGTTGTAGAGCTATATACAAAAGGAAAGATGCTATGGTTTAAGGGGAAAGGAACTATATTCAGGAGTAGAAGAGCTATATAGAAAAGGTCTTCAGCTACATAGGGAGAGACTAACTATGTTGAAGAAGAATAGCTATTGAAATCTTCTATCTCCGCAAAGTGTAACACAGAGTACCTGGCAAAATCTGCAACTTTGCCATCATCATTATCAGGTAGTAGTCGAGTTTAAAAAGCAGGCGCGTCATTCTGCAATTGCCACATCTAACATCATACATGGAATGGTTTTGTGTATAACCTAATCTTTTAAATTGCATCACTACTCTTTAAAGAAGTCTGCAACTTCATTAACCATGTGTAACGCTTGAGATAGAATGAGTTTGAACAGCAACAGGCTATATTACGCCTTCCAGCTCTTCTCTTAATTTCGCTTCTGTAATCGGTTTTACAATAAAACCGTTCACATTTTCATAGGTTGCGGCGCGCTGGAAATCGGCAGGGTTGTCGGAACTGGATACCATAAAAATGGTAATGTTCTTTTGAATGGGTATTTCCATGAAAGAATCCAGGAAATCCCAGCCATCCCATACCGGCATATTAATGTCTAACAGAATCAAATCGGGCAGCGTGCCTACTGAAGAGGTGAAAATGGCAGATAAAGTGTCGAAAGCTTCTTTACCGTTTTTAAAGATCAGGATAGAGTGGCAGAACTTGCCTACTTCCAGTATTTTTTTTGTGCTATAAATATGAAACGGATCATCGTCGACGATGCATATAAGATCAATTTTTTTCATGTTTTAAATAGATTTTAAAGGTGGTACCTATATCTTCCTGGCTCTCTGCTTCCACAAAGCCACCTATGGCTTCAATTTGGTTTTTGGCAATGAACAAACCAACGCCCCGCGCATCGTTGTGCTGATGAAATGTTTTGTACATGCCAAAGAGCTTGCTTCTATGCTTGTTCATATTTATTCCAAGCCCGTTATCCTCAATGCTAAGAATGGTGTAATCTTTACTCTTATCAACAGAAATTTTTACGATACTTTGCCGCTGTAACGAACGATATTTAATAGCATTCGTCATGAAGTTAAGCACGATGCTGTCTAGATAGGCAGGAATGCCCAGTACATAGGTATCTGACACCGATTCGTTTATGATGACGACCCCAGCTTCTTTCGCTTGTGCCGACACTGTTTGAATGGCTTCCGTTATCGCTTTATTCAGACTTAGCAACTGCATATCCTCTTGCGAGTTCATATTAATCAAAGCTACTTCCGAAAGGTGCGAAATAGTCTCCCTGAGATTGAAAGAAGATTGCGTCAGCAGTGTAAAAAGTTCGCTTCCCTCTAACTCTGGATCGGCATCTTGCAGCAAGGAGACAAGAGAAGAAATATTACCTGAATGGCTTTTTAAATTGTGTGATACAATATAAGCAAAGTTTTTAAGCCGTTCATTTTGACTTTTGGTAACCTGCAGCAATGCCTGCAATGCTTGTTCGCTTTTCTTGCTCTCGTTTATATTCTGAAAAGTGCCATAAAAACGGATGCATTTGCCGCTTTCCAGTTCAGGTCTGCCTATAACTTTCACCCATATTTCATTTCCTTTGGCGGTAATAAATTGCAGCTCCTCGTCATAGGCTTCTCCAAGTTGCATTGCTTTTTCTACCAGTTCCTGTATTTTGTTTCGGCTATAGCCTTCTTTAAAAAAACGGATAGCTTCTGGCAGCCTGGGTTCATAGTCGTAGGGTACTTCGTGTATTTGTTTGGTTTCTGCACTCCAGAACAAAGTGTTATGTTCTATATCTATTTCCCAGAAACCAATCTTAGCTGCCGTATTGCATTGCTCTAAAATGTCGTTTTGCCTTATTAGATCAGACACATCTGTTTGCGCGCCAATCATCCGTGTCACTTTGCCATCGGCATCTCTGATGGCCATGCCGCGCGAACGCATCCACACCGTTTTTCCCGATCTGTGTTTATACCGTATTATTTGGTCGTATGGATAGTTTGGATCGGCACAGTGTTTTAGCAAATTATCGTTTGCTCGTACCATGTCTTCCTTATTCGCTATATTTCGCAACACCGATAATTTTTCCGGATACTCTACCGAACCATATCCCAGCGCAGACAGGAACTTCTTGTTCATCCAGATACGGGTAGGGTTTTCCATATCGTAATACCAAAAGCCGTCTAAAGCTGATTCTTGTATAAATTCAAATATGGAAGAGTCTCGCTTTATAAGGTCATAAAGCTCCGCTTTCATATAATCCATTGAACAGATATTTTTAATTACTGGATACTATATAATTTTAAAAGACAATGAAGTACCCTAATGACGTTGAATTCTTTATAAAGATAAATTCAAGGGCAAAATATCATTTAATCTGGTTTGCAACAAATTAAATTTTAGGCTTTTTGTGTTGCAAAACCCAGAGCTAATTCATCTTTATTTTATAGCCCATTTGTTCATTCAAAGATTGATCTTATGTATAGCAACATTTATTTTAAGTATGGCAAGAGTGCCCTTCTATATTGTAAGACTAATCTTGCGTAATGTAAAGACGCATCTTGTATATTTTAAGATTTTTCCTGCAAATCGTAAGAGTTTAGTGATTTTGAAAAGGTTGAAGAGGACACTGGCTGGTTTATTCAAGTTGGATACTATGGTTTGGTGTTTTGCGAATGTAACTATCTTGCCAACCGGGAAGAACCGAAAACAAAGAAGCCGCAGTTTTATACTGCGGCTTCTTTAATAAATGATTTTTTTCAACACCTTTCCCTATTTCATAGGTTTATTACTGCTGCTATCCATACTCGAGGACGTAGAATCCATTCTTTTCTTAGTTCCCTTCTTCATCGGTTTCTTTGTCGATTTTGAATGAACAGTAGCTGTGTCTGAGGTTTGCGGAGTGCCGGTTTGTGCAAAGTTGGCAGAAGCCGTAACCAAACATACGGTCAATAAAACGATTGCTTTTTTCATAGGTTATTTCTTTCCTTTCGTTAATCATAAAACCTGCCATAAATAAGAAAGGAATAACCTCGCCCTCTGTATTTCCAAAAAATAACAAATTGCAGCCCGCCGGGTTGATTTTGAAGTGAAACAAAGCGTTAAAATATAGCTGTAAAAGCAAGGTTCAAACCTTACTGTTTATGGTGTTATTTGCAGCAACAGAAAATGTTTACTTCACTGCCGGTTCATGGCTTTTATCATATCCACGATATCAAAAGAAATTATCCTGCAGATTGAAGTTTCTGATTTAGCAACAATAGCAGGATAGTCTAAATATTACAAACAAATTCTGCTTTACCGCATTATATCATATACCCAGCATCCGGATGGCGTAAAGGTTGGGATTAATATATGGCTGCTATCCCGCTAGTCTTGAAATAAAAATTTAGGATAATTGCCTAGAATGCGGGTAAACGCATTGAAACGCGTGATCACCATGAAATAAATATAAAATTTTCCGGAGTCGAGCTGGTGCGCAAATGTGTGGTTGATAGTAGACATATTGCCAAACATGGGATAGTTGTCGGCATACACATCGAAGTTAAGAAGGGAAACAAGCTTGAGGGAGTCGGTTATAAAATCTGCAATTCCTCCGGTGAATATTTGGTAATCTCGCCCTTCGCACTCTCCCAGAAG
>CAZZZH010000309.1:0-4751 GCA_964658445.1 Ilyomonas sp. | reverse complement strand
AGCAGGGTGAACAGCGTGATGAGCGCCAGGCTCGTTCGGAGTGACGCCAACAACATCACCCCCGTGAAGATGGTCCAGCCGAGCAGAAAGAACGCGAAGCCGTTGCCCGGCTCGATCAGTTTCCACTGCAGCGTGGCCCCGACGGCGAGCCAGAAGGCGCCGTAGGAGCTGAACGCCGTCGCGCCAAACGTATTGCCGGTCTTGAACTCCCACATGCCGGCGAGCAGTTGAGCCAGGCCGCCGTAGAACAGCGCCAGGCCGATGACAATCGTCGGCGTGGCGAACAGGCCGGCGTTGTGAGCGCTCAGGACAAAGGTCGTGAGCGCGAAGGCGCATAGTCCCAGCGGGGCCGGGTTTGCGGTTGTGTCTTTCAATACAGTAAGTGGTTCATTTGTTATCATGGCAAGTAAGTTTGGTTTAAAGATTTGCATTTTTTTTCTTTTATAAAAAAGAAATTTGTTTTTCATTAAATCTTTATCAGGCTTAGATGGTTTTGTATCAAGCCATCACTTTCTTTTCATTTTATTTATTTTTCTCAAGCTAGTTTCCGAACTCCGATATCAGTCTTTTTTTGGAAAAAACAATTTGTCTTTACACCCGCAAAAACGTCACTTTTTGGCTGTCATTTTACCTTGCTAAATGTCATAACATCACACAGAAACCAATGTCTATAACAATCCGATAACACATTTGTTAGAAAGGGGTTATAATCTTTTTCCGGTTAATAAAATGCATTGAATTTGCATTCTTATCTGTAAATAAAAACAACGATGAAAAAGATAATGATAATGTTGCTGAGCGCAGGTATTAGCCTGAGTGCTCTGGCAGGAGGTCCGGGAGTTAGAGGCGGTGGTCATTATGTTGGTGGACATACTACAGTCGTAGTAACCCGTCCTTATGTTTATTCATCTCTCGGGGTAGGATTTGGCTTTGGGTACAATCCATTTTACTCACCTTACTACGCTTACAATCCATGGTATTCGCCTTACGCTTATCAGCGCACGTCAAAGCTGGATCTGGACATTGAGCAAATAAAAAACGATTATCACCACCAGATAGCTGATGTAAGACACGATAAAAGTTTGTCGTCTGCAGAACGCAGAGCACAAATTCGTGATTTGCGCAGCGAACGCGAAAATAGTATTCTCGAAGCGCAGAAGAACTACTACCATCCGCGCCATGCTACTCCGCAAAAAGATAATGATCCTGCTATCTCTGAAAACTAATAAAAGCCCCGCAAACTGCGGGGCTTTTTTGTTTTATAAATTAAACCTGTTTTCGGCTTTTCGTCTTTTGTAAACTTTTTTCAAAAGAGCAACAGCCGATAAGCTTTGCTATGTAATCAAGCGGCTTACTAATGCATCTTCAATCTCTTTTACGTTTTAAATTAGCTAAGCTTTTATTATTCTTCTTTTTAAAGAAAACACAAATAGTCTTCACCAGGTTAATATCATCTAAGGCAGTTGTTCTTTTTCCTCCCGACTTCTATAATACAAATTTATATTGCTTTCATGTAAATCTGGAACATCATCTATCTTCATGTGTAGTATATTACGTTCATCCCTAACAGTTTCATTTAAGTATTTTTTATTCATGAGTATTTGCTTCTGTTCTTTTTATCCATGGATTATTCGATGCGGTTGCATTAAAGACCATCTGCTTCTATAAACGGCACCGGCAAGCCATGAATCTCAAAACCCTATTTTTGCCTCATGCCATCCTTATCGTTTCATCTGCAAGCTACAGACGCCAATACCAACGCCCGCGCCAGCACCCTAACCACCGATCATGGCGAGATACAAACACCCATCTTTATGCCGGTAGGAACAGTAGGCAGCGTTAAGGCCATTAACCAGCAGCAGTTAGATCAAGATATTAAAGCTCAGATTATTTTGGGCAACACTTACCACCTTTACCTTCGTCCCGGCATCGGCATTCTTGAGCAGGCGGGCGGTCTGCACAACTTTACTGGCTGGCACAAACCCATTCTTACGGATAGCGGTGGTTACCAGGTGTTCTCTCTTGCTGCCAACCGTAAGCTCACAGAAGAAGGCGCCCTTTTTCAATCGCATATCGATGGCAGCCGCCACCTCTTTACGCCCGAAAGTGTTATCGACGTTCAGCGCAGCATTGGTGCCGACATCATCATGGCGTTTGACGAATGTCCACCTTACCCCAGTGAGTATAGTTATGCTAAAAAAAGTATGGCGCTCACGCATCGCTGGCTCGACCGCTGTTTTACCCATTTTGATGCAACGCATGGCAAGTATGGCTATACGCAAAACCTGTTTCCCATTGTGCAGGGTAGCACCTATAAAGACCTTCGGATAGAGTCGTGCCAATACATCGCTGCCAAAGAAGCCACCGGCAATGCCATTGGAGGTCTATCTGTAGGTGAGCCCGAAGAAGCCATGTACGACTTTACTGCACTTTGCGCCGAGCACCTTCCAGGCAATAAACCCCGCTACTTAATGGGCGTAGGCACACCGTGGAATATCTTAGAGTGTATATCGCTCGGCATCGATATGTTTGACTGCGTAATGCCAACCCGCAATGGCAGGAACGGTATGCTCTTCACCACGAACGGCGTTATTAATATCAAGAATAAAAAATGGGCAACTGATTTCAGCCCGATAGATAATGGCTTGTCTAATACCGTTAGCCGATATTACACCAAAGCTTATCTCCGCCATCTCTTTGCAGCCGGCGAATATCTGGCATTGCAGCTTGCTTCTATTCAAAACCTTTCCTTCTATCTATGGCTTGTTGGCGAAGCGCGACAGCATATACTACGCGGCACCTTCAGCAGCTGGAAGAATGAAATGATAGTGCAGGTAAAACAACGTTTATAAAAACAAAATTCATTACTAACAATACGCATCATTGCGATAAAACCCACACTGATTAGAACTTCCAACCCGTGACCTTATTGGTAGAGTTTCAAATTTAATCACTTACACAATTAACAATTGCCGATTAACCATTCGCAATACTACAAGCGCTTTTCTTTTATTTTTGGGCGGCATGAAAAAGCTCGACTGGTACATCATTAAAAACTTTCTGGTAACCTTCTTCTTTTCCATTTTTCTTTTCGTTATTATTTCCGTAGTCGTCGATCTTAGCGAACACACAGATGATTTCGTTCAGTCGGGGTTGAGCGCCTGGCAGATTTTCCTGCAATATTATGTGCCATTTATTCCGCACATCATCGCCCTGTTGTTCCCATTGTTTGTGTTTATCGCCGTTATCTTTTTCACTTCCAAGCTCGCCGGCCGAAGCGAGTTTATTGCCATCTTGGCTAGCGGCGTTACTTACCGGCGCCTGCTGGTGCCATACCTCGTAGGCGGCATCCTGCTGGCGGCTTTGCTTTGGGCTTCCAATGCTTACGTTATTCCACGTGCCGAAGTAAAGCGGCTTGCGTTCCAGATCAATTATATCGATAGTCATTCTTCTTACAGCGACGCTACAAGCACCTTCCAGCGCAATATTTATTTCCGTATCGATTCGTTCACGTATGCCGGAATTATCAATTACGACACCAGCCGCAAGCATGGCGGACCTTTTTTTCTGCATACCATCAAAAACAATGAGCTGGTCTATAATCTTCGCGCCGGCAGCCTGCAATGGGATACTGCTACGCGCAAATGGCAGTTGGAAACCGTGTTTGAGCGCACGATCAACGGGCTGCACGAAAAGACGACGAATGAAACCAAGAAGTACATGAACTTCAACTTTAAACCATTCGATTTAAGCCGCGATGAACATGCGAAAGACATCCTTACCAGCCCCGAGCTTACTACTTACATCGGGCAGGAAGAGCAACGCGGTGCAGAAGGCATTAACGAACTGAAAATAGAAAAATACCGCCGTATTGCTACACCTATCGCAGTTATCTTACTTACCCTTATCGGTGCTATGGTAGCCGGACGCAAAGTGCGTGGAGGCAGTGGTGTACATCTTGCCTTTGGCTTTGTTACCGCAGCTGTTTTTATTATTATGGATCGCTTCTCCACCATCTTCTCCACCAAGGGAAATCTGCCTCCCGCTATCGCTGCCAGTATCCCCAATGTAGTGTTTGTGCTGGTTGCCTTTTACATTTATCGCAAAGCGCCTAAGTAAGCGGTTTTTGTCTGGATAACTATGTTTATTACTCGTGGAAAAATAAATTTTAAGGTGCTAAATTGATACAGAACCGCTACCCTAAGTCATTCATTTTTAATACATAAAAACTTTTGTTTACTATATAATAGTTGTGTAAAAGTACATAGGTTGCAACGTTGCCCTTAGTGCTAACTTGCACTTAGTTTATGAATGAATTTATTGTTTCGGCGCGTAAGTATCGTCCCCAAACCTTTAATACGGTGGTGGGTCAGCAGCACATTACTACCACATTGAAAAATGCGATAAAGAACCACCAGTTGGCGCACGCGTTTTTATTTTGTGGTCCAAGGGGCGTAGGCAAAACGACTTGTGCACGTATACTTGCCAAAACCATCAACTGCGAACACCCCACGCCCGAGGGCGAGGCCTGTAACCAGTGCGTCTCCTGCAAATCCTTTAACGAAGGCACTTCGCTCAATATCCACGAGCTGGATGCCGCTTCCAATAACTCGGTGGACGATATCCGCAGCCTCGTCGACCAGGTGCGCTTTGCGCCACAGGCCGGGAAATATAAAGTGTATATCATCGATGAGGTGCACATGCTTTCCTCTTCGGCCTTCAATGCCTTCCTGAAAACGCTGGAAGAACCG
>CAZZZH010000308.1:0-4797 GCA_964658445.1 Ilyomonas sp. | reverse complement strand
ATATGCGTATAAAAATATTGTTGCGCAATACCCGGAAGCAGAATACAAAGACCAGGTAGCGGATACCATTTATTACAATGGCATGATAACGATTGGTAGAAAAACAAAGCTGGCAATGCAGCAGGCTAGTGGCATTATGATATGGCAGTTAACGGAAGATGCCAATGGAAAGAAAAGCCTGCTAAACGTGATTAACACAGTTGCACATAATGCAAACGATAAAGACAGTTTAACCACGCAACAACCTATCTATAAATCCGGCGATTTTGCGCCTCCTCGCAAATATGAAGTAAAATAAACTTCTGATAAAGCAACCCTATACGAGTTTCCTTTATTGCTTTTATCAACTCGCAAAAAACTCTGTAGCAAACTGGCTGCGGCTTCTGCTTTACACCTTAGTTTTCGTACTTTTCAAAGCCCAGTAGATAAGTACCGGCTGAAAGAATAGTCTTGCAAGGCGCTTGTTATCCGTATCTAATCCAAATGCTGTGCGATGATGCACATACTGCGAAATATTGCCGGGAAAAACGGCTGCAAAAAAAGCCGCAGCTACTTGTCCTACAGTCTTTTTATATTCCCCTGGTGCAATGAGAGCCGCGCCCAGCATAATCTCTGCAATACCTGAAAGAACGACAGTATCATCTACTTTCAGTGGAACCCAATTGGGCACCTGTGCCCTGAAATCTTTTCTTGAAAAAGTAAGATGACCTGTACCTGCTGTAACTAAAAAGGCGCCCAGTAAAATGCGGGCTATTGCTTTTTTTCTTTCTACCGGTGTGCTCATTGCGAATATAATTAATGTTCTTTTTGTTTCTGAAACCATGCCATTTATAGAGACTTTGAAAAGATGAGCTAAGTAACTCCATTGTTTCAAAACTGATTGCTAATAAGAAGAAAGCGTAAAGAAAATATTTTCAATCTGATAATGTAAAAACATTAATACCTTACATCCACATCATTACTTACCAAATACAAACAAAAATGAAGCACGTACTTAAGTTATCCAACTTCAAAACATTATGGCTTATAGGCAGCCTGTTTGCCATTACCCTTCCGCTGGTCGACGGTTGTAAAACAACCCACAAAACGACCAGCAACAATTCGACTAACACAACCAAGGGCGGAGCTTTTTCCGATACTGCCGCACTATCAAAAACGGATACCGGCAAGCAAACTAGTGGAGGAAAAGATAAGCCACCAAGAAGGTAAAAATTAAAGCGCGTATAAAGTCTGATTAGTCAGGCTTTTTTTGACTGATCTTTTTGGTGATGATACGAACCTGGTCTCTTTTATGAACCGTAAGCCGGTGAAGTAGCCACTCTTCTATACGATGATGAGCAGGGGTAAGAATTGCCGCAACGGCAATAAGAATAATGATTTCATAAACCGGTGTGTCGTTGGTGAATCGCTGTATTGCCGGGTGAATGAGCAGTGTGATGTATTCGAATGACATGAGCAGCGATAGAATGCCGGTCAACTCTACCACTCTTGGCTTTATTTTTCGTTTGCTCAGCAATACGCTGATGAAAAAAAACACAGGAATGAGTAAACCAATGGCAAGCAACTGCAACTCATGGCTACGGTCTGCCTTTGCTTTTTCGATGGCAACTTTAATTTTCTCTTGCCGTATGGCTTCGTTAATGGTTAGCAACTGTACCCGCTTTGCATTTTCATCGTTGAAAATGGAATCCTTCATCTGTGCTGCTTCATACTGGTAATAGTATGCGCTGTCAAAAAGTTTTACGCCTGCAAAATAACGGCTAAGCAAACTACAGCTTTGCATGTAAAGTTTGTTGAAATTCATCTGCTGTGCAAAGGATGCCGATAACCTGGCGTTGTAAAAAGCCGAATCGTATTTATTTTCTTTCTCCATTAGCTGGGCGATGCCCAGGTACATTTCGCAAAGTGTTTGGAAGCCGTTTGCTTTTTTTGAAAAAGGAATACCAAGTTGGTAATAGATAAGGGCAGAATCGGTTTGATCGGTTTTTGCAAATACATTGGCGATATTATTAAAACTGATGCCAACGTTCAGATCATCTCCTGCTTTTTGAGCTTCTGCCAGCGCTTTTTTACCATACCGAAAAGCTGCCTGATAGTTGTTCATCTTTTCATACACGTCACAGAGGTTTACATTAATGAGACTTTTTAATTCATCCAGTTTATAAGTGGTAATAATACTGTCGGCTTTTTGAAAATAAATAAGCGAGAGTCCGAAATCATTTTCTAAATTGTACACAGAGCCCAAGCTGTTATAAGTAACTGCTTTTTTATAAACATCATTCTCCTGTTCATCCATCTCCAATCGTTTAAAATAATAAGTCAGCGCATTCGGGTAATCGCCCAAAAATTTATAAGCATCACCCATCTGCTTATAAGTAAGCGATTGATATTTTATTGATTTAATTTTTGTAGCTAACGACAGGCTTCGATTGGCATAAAGAAGAGCTGAGTCCGCGCGGAAGTCTAAGTAAGCGTCTATAATATGCCACATTGCTTTCAGCTTACCGGTGTCGCTCCTTTCTTTTGTGTAAGATGTGAGCAAACTATCGGGTAGCTGCTTTTGAGCATAGGATGCCAGTGCAAACAACAAGAAGGTAATACAGAACAAGAGGTATGAATAACGCATAAACCAGCGATGAAAAAGAATGTGTAAAGTAGAAAATAAAACAGAAAGCAAATCAGAATCCTTTACCACAAAGCCCAGTCAGACTCAGACAACTCTTGCCGGCTTACCGATTGCTGCTGCCGCGTTTCGGCTTTCATGTCCTCATTAATTTTTACCAACAGCTCACTTACATTTAACGTAAGATTGCTTAGTTGGTTAAGCACACAATGCGTAAACAAACCATTCTGAAAAGCTCTTTGTTCGTGCGCCTGCTGGTTGCTTTGCGAAGCGGCTATCACTACGGCTCCGTTGTTCTTTCGAAGATCCATAAAAGCCGATTTCATCATGCCGTATAAATTAAAAACCGATTGGTTAACGGTGTCTGCTCTTACGGCAATGATTTGCACACTGCTGTTGCCCTGCAATGGGTTATTGTCTGTATTAGTAGCCTGATAAGTCATACCATTAGCAATGATGCCCCCGCTTATATCATCGGCATCAGCTTCGCCGCTGTGGCAGGCATCTATCAGCAATAATTTTTTTCTGGCCGGTATGCTGTCGAGCAGTTCCTGCATCTCGGTATAAGAGATTCCACCACTTTCAGGCGACTGTGGATTGAGCGAAGGCGTTGCAAAATAAAACTCGTTATGATAGTTCATGCCATGCCCGTTAAAACTAATAATTACACGATCGTCAATGCCAGTCTGCATCAGCACATTTTTCAATGCCAGTATGTTTGTCTTCGTAGCATTTTCGTTCATCAAAGTATCAATTTCAATGTGGCTGTATTTATTTGTAAAAGACATAGCGAGGTCACGAATATCCTTTACACAATACATAAGGTTGGGCAGGTAGCCATGCTGGCTATAATGGTTAATGCCAATGCCGATAAACCATGTTTTGGAAACTACCGGCTGCGCAGGCGAGTAAGTAATATAGAACGTTTCTTTACGGCTTTCCTGCCCTTTTTCGTTTACGCAATCAATCTCTATTTTATTCAACCCAACATCCAAAGAAACAACCTGACCTAGGCGGATCGCATTCGCAGGTTTTTGTACCTGGTTGCCTTTCATACCCAGCAAAGGCACATCGTTGATATAAATATTGTAGCCTGTAACCTTGTAAAGGCTATCGCCAAGGCTGAAATAAAGTGTAACAATTTTTTCCGACGTTGCTTCCGGAAAAGCTGCCCTGTTTAGTAAATTCACATTGGGAACATGAAAGGAATTGTTATCAAAATCTGTTTCTCTAAACCCTGATTCACTAATCCGCTTTAGCCATACCTGGTGGTAAGCAGTCATCAATGCTGTGTCAGTACTTCCCAAAGCTTCCAAGACTTTATCAGGGCGATTGAACTGCAGATCGAACTGGCTGAAATTATAGAGCTTATTTTTAAGCCGGAAGTTGAGATATTTTACATCACTGCGCGATGAAGAATAATAATAGCCATCCGGCAAAACGATGGCGTAATCGTAATCTTTAAAAAGGAAAAAAGTATAGATGAGTTTGCCGGTTGCAGCCTCTCTTTTTTCATAGCTTCCGTTTTGTGCGCAGCAAAGAATGTATTTGCTATCTGCGCTGTATACGGCGTTTACAAACCGGGTGGTATTATCTGTGAAGGAAACAACAGCTTCGCCTGTGGCTAAGCTCCAGATAGTGGCGCTGCTTTTATCGTCAGAAAGGGTAATGAAGTGTTGTGCATCGGGTGAGAAAGAAATGCTTGAAAAAGCATTGTCATTACCTTTTAAAAAATAAACCGCCTTACCGCTTGCTACTTCTACAGCATATATTTTCTTATCGCTTTCGTTTTTATAAAAAGCATATTTCGCTTGCGGGTCAAACTCTAAATTGTATACTAAATGAGGGTTTGACAGTTGTACTGCAGTGATTTTTTCTATGCTTCCGGTCAACGGATTAATACGATATATTTTAGTATCTGTGCAAACAAGGTAAGCATGGAGAAGAGCAGAATAAGAGCAATGAAAATTTTCCATTTCCGGGTCGCTATTATCTTTATAACAGGGATCGATACCTAACAACGACAAACCATTTTTCATCTGTTTTACTTTTACTTTAAACGGCAGCTTTTTATCTAACTGACCATCGAAGCGAACAACAATGTGGCGACTGTCTTTAAAAGTTACATCTTCTACCTCCGGCACAATTGTCTCCTGCACCGGAAAAGAAAATAC
>CAZZZH010000307.1:0-4846 GCA_964658445.1 Ilyomonas sp. | reverse complement strand
AGAACCATCTTTATCGTACTGCTTTACTTTGTAATAACTCTTTCCAGGCAAAGGCACATCATCATAAATCTGGTAGCTGCCGGCGCCGGAATGGCTTTGCGCTTGTGTTGTTGACAACAGGTTCCAGTTGCTGCCATCGCTGCTTCGCCATACGTCATATCGGTCGGCATTCTGCTCGTTCGCGGTGGTCCAGCGAATGAGGGCTTTTCCATTCTCGTTTTGTACAGTGAAGGAGAGGAAACTGACTGGCAACACACCCGCTACTGTGAGTGATGGAGATGTAACGGAGGTTGCCGGAATACCTGATGTGGTAAAGACATAGCGATGCCCGGGTTTTATATTTTTGGTAGGCTTTAATATCCATTCATACTCTGTTCTGCTGGTAGATAAAGACAATGTTGCAGGAAAAGATGCCGCATCTGTAATCAATCCCGGAACGAAACGATTAGATGCGTAAACAGGTATTAACTGCTCTGTTGTTCGTTCAGATGACGATTCAGAGTCGAGTGTGCCTAAAACAAACGCATGACTGGTGTCTGTAGCGTCAATCCCGATTCTTTCTCCAGCAAGAGAATCAATATAATAATACAAAATGTTGTCCGCAGGTGTACCGCCATCATCCCAGGTAGAAAGTTCCACTCGCAACCGTATAACACTGTCAGCGCTCGTAATGGTGATGGGAATATCCTGATTGGTGCCTTGTGGCGCATCCAGATGTTCGGGACCATAATCTTTTCGCCAGCGCCAGTTGCCCTGTTGGATGTTAGCGAAAGAACAGGTGCAGGATATAAGAAGTACAGCAATGAGTAAAAACTTTTTCATGATCGTATTATTATGAGATGCTAGCTTGACAGACAATAAAGAAATCCGGTTTTTGCAATAAAAAGGATTGTTTATGATGTGCATCCGCTATTGTTTTTTTTACAGTTTCCCGGATTCTGGTTTACAATAGACATTCGCTAGCCGGATTGGTTATAATATCCGCTTCATTTTAAAAGAACCCTTGATGCTATGCTGAACGCTGGTTCCATCGGCTGTAAATTCACCTGCAAACGTGCCTTCGTAATATTCGCCAGTCTGCGATGGAAAACTTGTAAAGACAAGGCTGCCAGGCTGAACCATGGTAATATTTGAATAACTGTTCAAAACAAAGCCTGTGAAAGGATAGCTACCGGAAGTTGTTGCACCTGACACTCCAAAAGCGATGTAATTAGGGTCCAAGGACGAACCGCCCGAAACGCTGGTAAAGCCTCCACTGGTAAAAGCGGTAAGTGAATCGCTGATGACATTGTCAAACCTGTGTGTAACGCTGGTAGCTGAGCTGTCGATGGTATACTCAATAAACTCGCTGCTCGTGACTGCACCGCATACTGTAATTGTACCTGTCTGCGTAACGGGTGCGGCAGCGGGAAGAGTGATGTAATCGCTTTCTTGCCCGGTGGCATTATTGATGCCGGCTACGTACACCGTGTCGCCAATGCCTGTACAGGTAACAAATGAAATAGAAAACTGACCGTCTGCATTCGTGGCAGCATAGCGAAGCATATGATTGAAAATAATACTTGCATAGCCCTTGGTGACAGGAGCGCTATTACAATCTAATAAAGTACCACTGATAGAGAGTACTGAAGAACTTTGATTTATCGTAATCACACCCAAATCAGTAGCCTTGCTAAGCGGCGCTATGGTTTGTGTGTAACCTGCGTTACTGCAATCATCGGGTAGCTCCATTACGAGGGCTTGGTCAAGAGGTACATACCCTTTAGCTACGCCTAAAGAATCGGTATACAACTGCGAGAAAAAGCCGGTAGCTGCGGTTATGTTTACCGGCACGTTTACCAGTGGCGCACCATCTTTGGTATGAACGGTTAAAGTAAGGCTTGCATTGGCATTGTAGGCAGTATCGTAGTTCCAGTCAGTAAAATGCTGTACGTCACCTACATAGTTGGTTCCGCTCTTAGTGGCAGCTCCTTCTTCTTTCCAGATGCCTGTTTGTTCATCCAAGTATGCCAGAGAGAGTTTATCAGGGGCAGAGGCAATCAGGGAAGAAGGTATAGGGCTGGATAAAGTAGCCACCGAGCCTGATGCCATTTGCAGCTTTTGTCCGTCGGCAGACTGCAGTTCTACGGCCAGTATTCCGTATGAGGCAAGTACAACTCTTTTTCCGTCTCTGTTATTACCTACCGATGAGCCGGGAAGGGTTTTCCCGATATCATCTTGGGTCGGGTCAATGTGCGAGGAATACACACTTACATCACCCGCATACGCCGCACCCGAAGAAGCTACCACAACGCCATTGGCAGGCAGGCTGATGGTAGCGCCGTTGGCTAAAGTAACCTTGCCGCCGGATGAAGCTTTGATGGTGCCTGCCAATGTTCGTTTGGCAAGCTTTATCGCTACCTGATTGGTGCCCGAGGTAGCTGCAAACACGCGGTAGCTTTTAAAATAACCAGGCATCTCCGCCGTCACAAGTGAAACATTTTTATCTAAAGAAACTCCGTTAATACGGAAGTAGCCATTCGCGTCTGTAACTGCCGTTTGGCTTCCTGCAGTAATAGCTGCGCCCTCTACGGGAAGATTATTTTCATCGGTGATGTTTCCCTGCAGGTTGGCAGTAATCGGGTCGAAAGTAATAACTTCAGTAGGTTCCGGGTTTGTGCTTCCGCCTCCGCCAGGTAAAGTATCTTTCTGGCAGGCAAAGAAAAAGGAGGAACAAAGGAAAAGGGTTAGGGCAATGTGTATCTTATTCATGGTGATGGTTTGACAAGTGGCTTGATGTAGGCGATTCCGTTCGCTTGAATCAAGTTTTTTGAGGAGAATATGAATTCTTGTTACTTCTTAGTTTGTGCAGCAAAACTATTGCTTGGTAATACCTTTGACAATCCCCCGAACCGGGTGAATTTTTAAAAACCTCTTCTGTAATGACCTCATAATTCGTAAAAAAGGGACCCTAATATCAAAAAGTCATTCTTCCTTACTCAATATCTGAGTTGAAAAACACCGTCCATCATGTTTTCAATTAACCCGTTGCCAAAACCAACTCCCTCCAATAGAGCCGAAAAAGTTCCTGCCACAATATGATTGGTTGTATCCAACAGAGATATAGTAATGGTTGCCTTACCGCTTTGGCTGGGGAAATCAGGATTATACTCCTGCGTGGTATATAACGAGCCTGTGGTTGCAGAGTAAATTTCATGATCTTCTATATAAGAATTTGGATTGAGTATATTGAAGTTATAAGTACCGGTACCCTTAACGTCAGCAATCTTGAATTCAAAATACTGCGAGGGCGTTGTTGCTGGTTTTGTGGTGCTGATGAATAAGGTGTCTTTCAGGTAAGTGCATAGTACAACAGGTGGAGAATAATTAAAAGAGTTATTACTCCCATTCGCAAACAGGGTAAATTGTAAATAACTTTCGAAGTCTTCATCGGGTGTTAGGATAAACGTACCTACATCTGCCGTTTCACCTCCCTTCACGGTAACCTCCACACCAGCAGGTGTAGAAAAACCGGGTTGCGGAGTAATGCTAATTGTATACACACCTATAGGCAGATTGGTGATCAATAGATTGTCATCAATTGGATTGTCTATCGTAATGATAGTGTCCGGGCTGGATGATGTAATTGTAATCTTTACTACTTCGCGGGGTTGCGATAATGTTCCTTTTATTGCGCCGTTTTTGAGGGGTTGTATCTCAGAATCATTTTTGTGGCAGGCAAGAAAAAGAATATTTAATACGACAATGCTTAAAATGGGTTTCATTGTGTTTGGTTAATGAGTAAAACTGCTTACGCTTTTCTAACTTGATGGGAAAGAATAAATGCCTATTGTGAAATAGAACCGCCGGCACAGAATACAGTCGTGATTTGTTCTTATATCTTGTTTTGCAAAAAACAAAATTATGAGTTACCCGAACGCTTGACAATCCCCCGAAACGGGTGAATTTATAAGCTCACGGAAAGAAAGAAAGATTTGCGCTCTACTTTTATGCGCTGGATGAATACGGCTGATCAGTTTGGGTAACAAATCATAGGTCATTAGCAATCCTTGCTACTATAAGGACGATATAGGAGTAGATTATCAATTGAATTACGCAAGCGTTATGACATTACGTACCGTGTTTGAATATTTCCTGCCGGTGGATGTACGCAACAACAAAGCGCATCCAAAGTACGATGAGTTTTATACCATTGCCAGTTCCATTCCGGTTGGTATTGTGCTGATGTCTCTCTTTCCTGCTTTCCTTCTTTATTTTGACAAACCGGTGGCTGGTTTTTACATCAATCTTGCATTGCTATTTTGCACGTTGTTATGCTTAAAATGGTTTGGGCATTACCGCATCCCCATGTCGCTAACGGCATTTGTCACTTACTTTATCATCTACGGCTGGATACGCGATTCCGGTCTTATCTATTCATCCGATACCAGCATCCTGCACATGTATTTACTGGGCGCTATCTGGGCAGATAAACGGTATGGCTGGTGGGCCATTTTTACCAACCTGATGCTATTTGGGTTTATCTATTACCAAACGCTTGGCGCAGGCTTCAATCATTCTTTTAATCCCGTTCTAGGCAGTCCCTTATATGCCTTTGGTATGCATGCGCTCATCACCCTTTTCTTCGGTGTATTTTTAGCGTTTGAGCAATTCGAGCAGGACCGTAGCCGCCGCACCATTCGGGCTTTACAAGATAAAAAGATCACTCAGCTCGACGAAGCCGTTACCAAACGTACGGAACAGCTGAATACCTTCCGGCAGGCAATGGCAACTGACTTCCATGACCAGACAGGCAATATGCTATCTGCCATCACCAGCCAGGCTACGCTATTGAAATTAAAGCTGA
>CAZZZH010000306.1:2941-4904 GCA_964658445.1 Ilyomonas sp. | reverse complement strand
TACAGTCGTATTGATCACAGAAAAAAAAGAGGAAAAAGGAAGGGTATACAATTTAGACAAGTGCCCGCTTGAATCGATGGCAGAAATCACTATATTTTTTGTGGGTGTATCACCTTCGCGGTCTGCGCTGCAAGTGAATTTTGCATCAGGACTAATGGCAAGATAATTCGATGATGAACCATATGTTTCCATCGAGTAAACTTTGGCAAGCCCTTCTGTTTTTCGAAGTGTGATACCAAGTGGTGTAGTGGTGGTAAAAAAAGAACCGTCTGTATTAAACTCAACTTTTCTGAACTGAGGAAGATGATTGAACTCGTTCTCGTTCTCGAAGATGCTTTGCAAGCTGAGATCATGCAAATATTTCATAGATGCATCTTTCAGATTCCAGATGATTCCATAGTTGTCGATCGATCTTGTAAAGATGTAAGAATGCTTAGGTACAAACTGAGCATAATCGATTGCGTTAAAAGGATCTTCGTATGATTTTACTCTGTTACCGTCTATGCTCTGCTCAAAGATTTTACCCATGTCTGTACCGTAAGCAATATTCTTACTATCTGCACTTATTACCAAAGAACGCAAACCCACAGCGTTATCATTAAACGGACTGGCGCTTATTGATATTAAGCCCATCATGCTGTCTTGTTCTGGCGTCAGGATACGAGTGTGGCTTTGGCTGTTAAATACCTGCATCGACACACTGCTCCACAATACAAAAAAGTTTCCGTTATCGCTGTAAGATGCAGATTTATTATAACCGACTGAAGGCACATTCCTTCTGAATAGAACACTATCACCTGCAATGCTCACTTCAGAAATGGAATCGTAAATTCCATTAGATCGCACAATATAATCAGGTCGTTTGCTAATGAGCATCCGGGTCTCATCGGGTGAAAAAGCAAATACAGAATCATAAGTGCCGATTTGCTTTCCACTGGCAGTTTCTATTACAGTGGTTATTATATCGTAGGGATCTTTGTGTTCGTGGTCATAGTCGTAATAGCTACACCACTTAACAGCAGCATACTCTCCGGTGTTGCTAAACTTACACTGCAGAGGTATTTTCGCCGGAAAATCCAGTTCGTAATAAGTGGAATCATTGCGGATGTTAATCATGCTTATAGAAGTGTCGGCAGAGATAATCAGCAAGTGTGTATTGTCTGGCGAAAGGACTGACTGTAACACTTTACTATACCGGGTTGGTATCGTTTGAATATCAAATCCATCTTTCGTATTTTTTATTCTCACCAAAGAATCGAGACCCGTAGCTACAAGCCACAAACCTTTGTTGGCAAAAGATACCGAAGAGAAAAAACGACCGTTATCTTCAACTATATACAAAAGTGTATCGGCTATGGCATCGTATACTTTGCTGATGCCAGCTTCTTCTACCAGCATGTAATTGCCATTATTGCTGTATGTAGCTTTCGTAGCATGAGAAGCTATGGTGTTCAGCAATCGCCCGGAAGCCGTTTCCCAAATTTTGATTGTGCCTTCAGCCGGGCAAAGCGCAAGAATTTTTCTGCCATCAGAGCTATAACTCAGACAACTGATTTCATTGCTGTTTCCTTTTTGTATTACAAGCTGTGGTACATCCTGCGCGTTTGATACAGCGGCAAAAAACAGTAACGCAAAAACGAAATTCAGCTTGTTCATTACATCAATGTCTTGTTGGGATGATGGGCTTATCTGTAGTTACAATATCTACCTTTTTTATCAGCCAGTTGGCAGGCGTCCGCATCACGTCTCTTCCGTTCGTGCCGCCATCATTAATCAGCGCCTCTAAAGGGTTATCGTAATATTCTGCATCGCGTGTAATCACACCCTGCTGGTTAAACACATCGATATTCAATATCCTTTCTTTACAAGACAATAGGAAGAAATGATACACGCCGGCCGTTGTGTTGCGGATGGTGGCAAGCCATGGCGAAAACACATCGGACGGGTAATTAAAAATGCTGGT
>CAZZZH010000306.1:0-2931 GCA_964658445.1 Ilyomonas sp. | reverse complement strand
AAAACATAAATAAACAAACGGCTGCTATCCCACACAACAGATGGATGATCTTCTTTTTCAAAATTAATGGTTAGTGTATCGCCAGTGTTTACCTGTCCTGCCTGTTCAACATTCGCTATTATTTTCTTTTTAGTATCTCTTATCACCAAGGTAAAAGAAAAGGGAATAGTACTTTCCGTGACGGGTGATTGAAGTGTAAGCCAGCCTGCTATTTTACCCAGCTTGGCAAGACGATCGTATAAAGAATCGGTTGGCAAACGGTCAGGCTTATTTGTATTTTCTACGGGAAAGAAATCGGTGCGGAAAGGGATGTCAGACTGCTGAGCAGTCTTCCACTGTATGTTCATCCAGCCATACTCCGGTTTGCCATTGCGAAGCATACCGGATAACAGATAATTGGCATTGTCGGCCGAAGCCTGCAAGGCTATGTTTTTATTGTTGTTCTGTTCTATTGCACCGGTTAAAGCAGTAGTCAAAGCTTCCGGGCAGGGAAGTTCGAGAAACACAGGCGTTCCTTTTGGCAGCGCCGCGATGGCACTATCTTTATTTACATTCTGTATCATTACCGGTGCGGGTCGCCCGTTCCGGTTCATCTGCCAGCGCGCTGTTTGAGCGTTGTAATAAATAATTGCCTGCGGCAAAACACCATCGAAGGGCGTTACCCAGCGAATGGCTGTGTTCTTCTGTAGTACAGCAGCCTGCTCAAGCACTTTATCGGCTTCTTTGCGAGGCAAACTATTACCCAGGTAAACTTTTACAGGCGCATCGGGAAACCGCGCCAGGTGCAGTAAAGTATAACTGTTGCCAATGCTGTTATTCTTTAATTGGCTGCTTGCATTGGCAGGTATAATGACTGAGCGTTCGGGACCAATTACCGTATCTATCTTCACGGTATCTTTTGTAACCTCGTTAATCAACAGATCGCCTGCAGAAAGTCCATCTAAAAAGCCACCTTGTATTTGATAACTCCCGTTCCTTTCAATAAGCGGGAAAGATACTTTCATCTTTTGGGCGTCTGCGGTGCCGGGCAGGTTCTTATTCTTACGGCTTTCATCTGCCTCCAGCACCGGCACCTGCGGCTGGCTGTTAAACTTCAGTTGAGCCATTGTCAGGCTGTACAATTCCTGTACAGAAGCCGCACTAAATGCCCTGATGGAGCGGCATAAACAAAACGTGAAAGCGCCATTGGGCTGCCCATTGACGGTGGTTTCTTTCGATTCCTCATTGTCTTGGCAAGCCGAGAGTGTAACGGCGCCCTTTTCATACAGAAGCGTGGTTACCTTCATTTGTATGATGGATTTGGCAAATGCTTCGGGCACGGGCTCTACTTCTTTCGTATTGGAAAGCTCGAACAGGGTGGCACCACGTGTATTGGTGCCGCTATAGCAAGCATCCATAATGACGGTAAGATGAACACCCTTGTTAACGAAAGGAACGAGCAGATTGTTCAGCTCCAGGTTGTTGATGTCCTGCACCTGGCCATTGTCGGCATCCGCGGGCACTATGGTATTGGTATATTTCTTCTGTAGGGTGCGTTGCGTGGTTTCATTGTTGGCAAAGCTGCCGTGCCCTGAGTAAAAGAACACCATATAATCGCCGGGTTTGCAGAGAGCCGCAAACTGTTTAAGCCCGGCGATGATAGAATCCCGCTTTGCATTGCGGTCGGTTAGCCTTTTTATATTCTCAGATGGGAAGCCATAATAGTCGGTAAAGACTCCGGCAATATTGTTTACATCGTTCACGCAGCCATGCAGGTTGTGTATCCAACGACCTTGGGGTGTGAAGATAGAATCGGCAGCGGTGTTGGTGTAATTGTTTATGCCCACACAAAGCATGTATCTCTGCTGGGCATGAAGAAAGACCGGCATAATGAAGAGTAGTATGACAGCCGTTACCTTTCTTAGTAATACGAATCTGTTCATAAGATAAAAGTAGGGATTTTGCTAATGGGTTGGTGAATATGCAGCCAGACATTCACGCAATTGCTTTTTACATTAAGGTAAAAAGCGAGCGTAATTATGAAGTCCCTTTCTGCAGTTGCATTTGTTTTATGCAGGGCTTTCTTTTGGTAGTATATGAAAAGTGTTTGCGAAGAGAGTTGCCGGAAATGATAATGAAGCTATGCCTTTGTATACCCGGTTTGGCAACCCTGGCTGCGGGATATTGTTATCGTTCTTTTCTATGCATGTTTATGCTACACAAACCTTTTGGACCTGCGGCTGATTTTTAGTATAAATAAAAATAAGAAGACAAGGAAAAAGAAGACAATTAAACGAAGCCATGGATTTCAGTGTCAACGGCAATCTATCTCACTTCGATATTATAATGTAATGCTTAAGTTTCGCGTACTCTTATTTGCCGGGTTATTAATAAGCTTGTGCACGGCGTTGCAGGCGCAGGATAGCAAAGAATATTTTATAAGACAGCCGCTCTCATTGCGGTTCTCTTACCAGTTGCTGCACAGCACACACCAGAACAATTTTACCGGTGGCAGTTTTGATGTAAATGTAGATATGACGAAACACCTGATGCTGGGCGCCGGGGTGCAGTATGCGGGCAGGCACCTGCACTACGATAACGGATGGACACTGACGCACCTGCGGTTCTTCCCGGTGTACCTTAATACCATCTATGCCTTCTGCCCAGCGCGTCGCTTTCAACCTTACCTGCATACGGAAGAAGGCATTTCGTTTAACCACTATAACAAGCTGGACACGACGGTTTTGCCCACACCTTACCCGGTATCGGAACCGGGTTTGTACCTGTCGGGAAACCTTGGCACCAATATTATTTTTCTGAACCACCTGAAAGCGTTTACAGAGCTTGGATACAAAGGCTTCAAGCATTCTACCAACGAGCTTGACGTGAATCCACACGGTGTGACCGGGCGCTTGGGCATTGATATTTATTAAGGAAATGGCTTGGCTCAGT
>CAZZZH010000305.1:0-4936 GCA_964658445.1 Ilyomonas sp. | reverse complement strand
ACAAGGCGGTTGAGCTCCGGCTCCGAAACGATCAGGAACGGTCGCCGTCCGCCTCGACGTCGATCGAGTCGACCCGGTCCGGGTAGAAGGCGATGTGCCCCTTGATGTCGGCCACCGGCGGGTACGGCGACTGGTACTCCCAGACCGCGTCGACCGCGGTGGTGTCGTCGACCTTGATCGAGTAGTAGCTGGCCTCGCCCTTGTAGGGGCAGTAGCTCTCGGTGTCGGTGCGCACGAGCGCGGACTGGTCGACGTTCTCATGTCGCTTCAATATTAGGTGAATAAGAGCTACTCCTATTTTTACATTCGTTACTAAAACAATCATAAATGTTACTACTCGGTATTGATGTCGGCACATCTTCCATTAAAGTTTCGGTGGTAGATGGTGCTACGCAACAAACCATTGCTTCAGCGCAATATCCTGATACGGAACGCGAGATCATTTCGTTGCAACCCGGCTGGGCAGAACAATCGCCCGAACGCTGGTGGGAAGATGTGAAACAAGCGATCAAAAAAGTAAATGCTACCGGTCGTTATAACAAGGGCGATATCGGCGCCATTGGCATCTCTTACCAGATGCATGGATTGGTTTTGCTCGATAAAGAAGGTGCTGTATTGCGTAATAGCATTATCTGGTGCGATAGCCGTGCCGTGCTTTACGGCGAAGCGGCTTTAAACAGTTTAGGTAACAATTTCTGTTTGCAAAATTTACTGAACTCACCCGGCAATTTCACCGCTGCCAAGCTTGCCTGGGTAAAGGAAAACGAGCCGCACATTTTTGAACAGATTGATAAAGTGATGCTGCCCGGCGATTTCATCGCGCAGAGGCTTACTGGAACGATCACAACTACGCCATCAGCTTTGTCTGAGGGCATCTTCTGGAATTTTTCTGCCAACGGGATTGCAGATGAAATCTTAACCACTTTTGACTTCGATAAACAATTAATTCCTGATGTAAAAGATGTGTTTGCAGAGCATGGAAGACTAAGCGCTGATGTCGCTGATGAATTATCATTGAAAAAAGGAATACCAGTCACTTATAAAGCTGGCGATCAGCCCAACAACGCACTATCATTAAATGTGCTGCAACCTGGGGAAGTAGCTGCAACAGCTGGCACTTCTGGCGTTATCTACGGCGTAAGCGATGCGTTGACTTATGACCCGCAAAGTCGCGTTAACAGCTTTGCTCATGTTACACATACATCATCTAACACACGCGTCGGTGTATTGCTTTGTATCAATGGAACGGGTATCTTAAACAAGTGGACGAAGAACATAACAGGTAATCAATTTACCTATCCTCAAATTAATGATGCAGCAGCATCGGTAAAGCTGGGCAGCGAAGGCTTGCTGGTATTGCCTTTTGGCAATGGTGCCGAACGTATGTTGAACAATAAAGTAGTAGGTGCTCATTTTCACAACATTGATTTTAATATCCATACACAAGCGCATATTTTTCGCGCGGCACAGGAAGGCATTGCTTTCGCCTTCCGTTATGGCTTGGATATTATGCGTGAAAACGGTATGACGCCGGGCATCATACGTGCGGGTAAAGCCAACATGTTTTTAAGCCCTGTATTCTGTGATGCTTTCGTGAATGCAACCGGCACGCCCGTCGAGTTGTATGACTGCGATGGCAGTGTGGGCGCGGCTTTGGGCGCTGGTATTGGTGTCGGTTTTTTCAAAACTCCGTCTGAAGCTTTTCAACGGCGTGAAATATTGAACGTAGTTCAGCCAGCGCAGACAGAGTTATACAACGACTTGTATGAAAAATGGAAAATGGTTTTAGATAAACAGTTGTCATAAGCCAACAAACAAAAAAGGAAGAACCAAGCGTTCTTCCTTTTTTGTTATTCTGAATAACTGAAGCATTATTTCTTCTCCATAAATGTAGTGATTGGTTCAATGCTTCCATCGGGACGGTAATGCAATTCAGTAACTTTTACATTTCGTAAATGTGTTTTGCCTGAGAGTTGCGTATCATGGTAAAAGATATAAGTCTTGCCATTAAAATCAACAATCGATTCATGATTGGTCCAGCCCTGCACAGGATTTAAAATAATGCCTTGATAAGTGAAGGGACCCAATGGATTATCACCGGTAGCATAGCAAATAAAATGAGTGTCACCTGTTGAATAAGAGAAGTAGTATTTGCCATCATGCTTGTGCATCCAAGAAGCTTCAAAGAAGCGCCGGTTATGGTCGCCGGCTTTGAAAGGTTTGCCATCTTTATCAAGGATGACAACATTCTTTATGGCTCCATCAAAGTGCTTCATGTCCTTACTCATCTTTGCCACTTTTGCGGTTAATGCAGTTGCAGAAGTATCAGTAGGTTCTTGTCCAACTGTTGAATCATATTTACCCGTTTGCCAGCGTTGCAATTGCCCGCCCCAGATGCCGCCAAAGTACATATACGAAGTACCATCAGCATCAGTATAAACAGCCGGATCAATACTGTAGCTGCCTTCGATCGGTTGCCGTTCTGCTTTGAAAGGACCCGTTGGCGAAGAACTCGTTGCTACACCAATTCTAAAAATATCATTCTTATCTTTTGCCGGAAAATAGAGATAGTACATTCCGTTTTTAAAAGCCGCATCAGGCGCCCACAATTGTCGCTTCACCCAGGGAATGTCTTTGATATCGATCGCCACGCCGTTGTCTGTCACTTTTCCACCAACGCTATCCATGGAAAGGATATGATAATCTTTCATGGCGAAGTGAGAACCATCGTCTTTCTCCGGGATGCCGGCATCAATGTCGTGTGACGGATAAACATAAATCTTATTGTTGAACACATGTGCCGAAGGATCAGCCGTATAAATGTTTGTGATCAATGGCTGGGATAAATAGGTAACGCTGCTCGAATCTTTTGTTGTCGCAGTAGAATCGGAACCAGCGCTGTTTGTATTGCTGTTATTACATGCCGTGGCTGCCAGTGCTGACAATGCAATGAGATTAGCCATCATGCGCTTACTATGAATGTTGACAAGCATATGTTGTAAATAGTTTGAAGAAAAAATGTTATAAATCGGAACAAAAATGAGGCTTTTTTCGCAATCGGTTACATCTTGCCTTTTGGTTTAGTAGTGTCGCTTTATTTGAGGACATGTGATTGGTAATTTATAACTTTAATCTCCATCGCATTCCTTATTCTATTAGTTACACTACTTATCCTGAACAGCCAATTTGATTTGTGTAAAAGAATGCGGCGGAAATGAATAAGATAACGTGCCGTTCTTCACATCAACCGTTTTAGTTGCTGGTTGGTATTGTTCTCTTTGCGCGTACGTAAAAGGTGCTTTGAGGTCGTTGCTATTGATGGTGCTAACCTCTGCCTTACCGGTAAAAAAAGATGCAGTAGCTACAATGTTGGTAGCAATGTCTTTATCCTGCTGCCTGTTAACTACATTAATAACGACAGTATTTTTTTCTTTCAAATAAACTGTGGTAACATCCAGATAAGGAATGCCTTTGTATTGCTGTGTACTGAAGGTATCACAGGCAACATAGGTATCTACTGATGTGCCCAGGCAATTGTTAGAAAACAACTTGAATGTGTAAAACAATGGCGACTTAAACGTACCTTTTTTCGGATCGGAAGACAGTAGTCCGGAGAATGCTGTAAAGTTTGCCATCTTCACTACATCGGCATGCCGGATAAAAGAATTGAAGCATTGTGCCACAGGCAACACATTCATAAAATTCCTTCCAAAAGCGCCCCATTCATCAACAGCAAGATTGATTGGATTTTTGAAGTTCATCTTCGCTTTTGCGGTTGCAATTTGCCCAGCTACCAATCGTATCTTTTCATCAAAATCCATTGCACCATCACCCATATATGCATAGTAATTATCGGGCGAACCGCCTTCCCAATAACGGTGAATCGAAAGATAACTAATCTTATCGCCAATGCCTTCCAATACGGTACGGTTCCAGTCAACCCATTTGCCGGAAGGCTCATAATACGAAGAACCAGAACCTACAAACTTGATGGTCGGATCAACCGCTATGAGGGCTTTGGCAGCTTCGCGCGCGGTTTCAACATAGTCTTCTGCATTCTTGTGACCCAGCTCCCAGAGCAGTCCATCTACTTCATTACCCAAATCCCAAATCTTCACGCCGTAAGGTTGTGGATGACCATTCTTTGCCCGCAAATCGGAGTAGTAAGTACCGCCTTTATAGTTGCAATATTCCACCCAATAAGCAGCATCTAAAATATTGCCCAAGCCAAGGTTTACAGCTACCACGTTATTGCTGCCAATCGATTGATTGAGCTTCATCCATTCATCGGTCCCAACATTGTTATTATCAATGCCACCCCACGCCATATTGATGCGCTTAGGACGCTGCTCTTTAGGTCCAATACCGTCCTTCCAGTCATAGCCCATTAGAAAATTGCCACCCGGCCAGCGCATGTTGGCAAGCTTTAATTCTTTGCCTGCATCAATATAATCTTTGCGAAAACCATCTGCGTTTGCCAATGATGATTTTGGATCATACACCGTTCCATACAGCGTGTTGTAATCCACGGAATCCGGCAATCCTAAGCGGCTGCCTTTTAAATGAATGGGTTCCATGAATACACCGTAAATGTTAGGGTCAATCTCGGCAATGGGTCGGTTTACATTAATGGTGATGGTTGCTGTTTGTGCCATTAAGCAACAAGGCATCGCGATAAACAAAAAAGCAATCCATATCTTCATAAAAGTTATGATTTGGTAGTGATGAATATTCTTAATTATTAATGATTAAGGCTTGCATTGCATCCAGTCGATGTCAGCATCTCCTTTTTCTTTTATTGTAATGTAGAGGTTATGAATGCCAGTGGGTGAAGACAATACAGGAGCCGATAGTATCGTCCATTCGCTTGACGCGGGCACTTTTACTTGAGCAATTACAGGTCCGTTGATGCCATCTTCATGAACCTGTACTATGC
>CAZZZH010000304.1:0-5113 GCA_964658445.1 Ilyomonas sp. | reverse complement strand
AGGCATATCATCCTTGGCCAAAAGATGTTGAAATTCCAAAGACTGTTGACGATAAACGCTTTATTGATCCTGCCGATCCGCGGGTTAAAGTAATGCCGAAAGTGAGAAACGACTGGGCTACCAGCCCGGATACTTACATAAAATTCGATCAACGTGTAATTGGTACCAGTACAGGTATGAATGTAATGCTTACGAATGGAACGGCTAACCAGTTGCCCGTTTTGATTAAAGAAAATGACCAGCTGAATAGTGTGATCCACAACACGTCCGGTGTGCAGAATGTAGTGCTGGTTCCAACAGATGGAGCAATAAAAGCAACCGGGGCAACCATATCAGTAGGGAGCAGCGTGATAAAAAATGCTGGTGGTCTATCAACCTCTGCGATATTGATTGGCAGCGGCGGCATTACCGCAACTTCACAGCAACTGAATACGCAACACCTGAGCGGAATCTTCAACAGTGGTTCATCAGCAGGAAATGTATCATCAACAATCAAGTTCAACAGCTTCATAAAATAAAGGAGACAGTTATGAAAATAGAAAAAGAATTTCACGGCTCTTATACCGAACGAATTTATCAGCCCGCCTACGAGTTTCCGGTCATTCAAATGGGTCCCCGGAAGGTTCATAAAACACAGGTAACGAGAGAACGGCAGGTAAGCTATTCGTTTTATCCGCATTTTCATCCGTATGTCACGAAGCTCATGAACCGGCTCATTCAGCAGTCCATAGACGGATTGCAATCAGCTGATACGGAATATACACACAACACTGATGGATCCGTTCAAGCATTTCCGGCTGATTATGAGGATGTAAGCAAACAAGGCAAACCCAAGCCTGTTTTGTATGAAGATTTCTTCAATCCTACTTATAATCCCAATCCAGGCAATATCGAAAATTTTGTAACCACACCACGCCCGGTAAAAGAGCTGGACTTCACTTCGCGCGGAGCTTATGCAGTATATAACTGGGAATTGTTTTATCATGTACCGCTCACCATTGCCATGAGCCTTAGTAAGAACGGGCGATATGAAGAAGCCCGCGACTGGTTTCATTATATTTTCGACCCAACAGATAACAGCGATGAACCCACGCCCGAACGCTTCTGGAAAGTGCAGCCCTTCCGCACGACGCATATCAAAATGATTGAGGAGATTATGGTCAACCTGTCAACAGGCGTTGATGAGCAGTTACGGCAGGATACTATTAACAGCATCATGGCCTGGAAAGACAACCCCTTTCGTCCGCACGTAGTGGCTCGTTACCGGCAGTCGTCTTATATGTTCAAAACCGTGTTTGCCTACATTGATAACCTGATTGCCTGGGGTGATTCAGATTTTAGAAAAGATCAGCCCGAAGATGTGGATGCCGCATTGTTGAAGTATGTACTGGCTGCCAATATTTTAGGTTCGCGTCCGCAGGAAGTGCCATCCAAAGGAAGTGTTCGTCCCCAAACGTATGCGAATCTGAAAAAAGACCTTGATGCCATGGGCAACGCATTGCGCCCGCTGGAAACCGAAATTCCATTTAATCTGATCAGCACATCGCCCGACGGGGAGCCCGATGATAAACTGAGTCTTATCAGCAGTCTTGGCAATACCTTGTATTTCTCTGTTCCGCGCAATGAGAAATTATTGTCTTACTGGGATACGGTAGCTGACCGTTTATTCAAAATCCGCAACAGCCTGAATTTTCAGGGCATCTTCCGGCAACTACCTCTTTTTGCGCCGCCGATTGATCCGGCTTTGCTGGCAAAAGCCGTTGCTGCCGGGCTGGACATTTCAGCTGCGGTTGCCGGGCTGAATGCGCCGATGCCTACCGTACGTTTCGCATTTCTGTTGCAGAAGGCAACGGAGATATGTGCGGAAGTAAAATCGCTTGGCAGTAATTTATTATCAGCCATTGAAAAAGAAGACAACGAAGCGTTGGCAGTGTTGCGCGCCCATCATGAAAAGATGATACTAAGCCTTGCTGAAAGCGTAAAATATGCGCAGTGGCAGGATGCCATTAAAGCCAAAGAAGGGTTGCTGGTATCATTAAAAAATGCTGCTGAACGATACATGTATTATGAACGCCAGTTGGGTAAAAAAGACAATGAAATCCAGCTTCCCGAATTGAGTGAATTGGACAGCGATGGTCTCCTAAATATGAAATTGATTGCCAAAGAACCGGCTGTGAATCCAAGAGATGTTGTTATAGACATTGCCCAAGATTTAGGCGCTTCCGGCGGGAAAATTATCAGCAGCTATGAAGCCCAGGAATTGGATAAATCAGGGGAAGCAAGGTTGCTTCAGGATGTTGTTCAGGGAATAAAACTAGGTGGACAAGCGATCTCGCTACTTCCGCAATTCGGTATCAAATTTCATTTCTGGGGCTTGGGTGGCGATGCCAGTTATGGTGGTTTTAATCTTGGTAAAATTGCACAGTTCGCTTCTGAAGTTACAGCCGCCGTAGCAGAGCGTAAAAATTATGAGGCAGCCAATTCGGCAAAGGTAGGCGGATATGCGCGCCGGGAGCAGGAATGGACCTTTCAAAGCAATTCCATTGCCGGAGAAATCAGCCAGTTGTATAAACAGATACGCGGTGCCCAGATAAGAGAGGCGGTTGCTGAAAAGGAATGGAAAAATCACCAGCAGCAAATTAAGAATGCAGAAGAAATAGAAAACTTTTTAACTGAGGAAAGGATTGGCAAGAAAACAAACCAGGCTTTTTACACATGGCTGAAAGGTGAAGTAAAAAGTTTGTACGATCAATCTTTCCAGTTTGCGTATGAGATAGCTAAGAAAGCCGAGCGCGGGCTGATGCAGGAGTTGGGGGATGCCATGTTAAGTTATATTCAGTTGGGGTATACCACCGGAAAAGAGGGCTTGCTTGCCGGCGAAAAACTGCACCTTGATCTGAAGCGAATGGAAATGGCTTATTATGAAATGAACCAGCGCGAATACGAACTGACCAAGCATGTAAGCTTGATGCAGTTAGACCCGGCTGCTTTACTTGCATTGCGTGTTACCGGGCGTTGCAGCGTTAAGATGCCCGAAGAACTGTTTGACATGGACGGACCTGGACATTATTTCCGGCGCATCAAAACCGTTGGCGTAAGCATTCCGTGCATTGTAGGTCCTTATGCCAGTGTTAATTGCACCCTGACGTTAACTAAGAGCACTATCCGCAAAAAGCCTGTACTCAGTGATGGCGAATATGCTTCTGCCGGCGATGGCGATGACCGTTTTGATACTTACTTCGGCTCTATGCAATCTGTTGTAACAAGCAGTGCGCAAAACGATGCCGGCATGTTTGAAGTAAACTTGCGGGATGAGCGCAAGCTACCATTTGAATACTCCGGTGCAGTGAGTGAGTGGCAGTTAACCTTACCAGGCCGTGAAGGAGAAATAAAACAGTTTAACTACGATACCATTACAGATGTTATCATTCATGTTCGCTACACAGCACGCGAGGGTGGAGAGCTGCTCCGGAAAGGAGCAATGAAAAATTTGAAAACACTGGTTACAGAATCGGCAGATAAAGCAAAAGAAAAAAGGGCTGCCGGAACAATACGGCTTTTTTCCGCGCGTCATGAGTTTCCGAACGAATGGGAAAGGTTTAAATCGGTTCTTCTTACCAATGAAGTATCCTTTGCCGAGCTAAGCCTGCCCTTACGCGAAGAACATTATCCTTTCTGGAGCAAAGGTTCGCTGCAGGCAGTCCATGAAGTAAAACTATATGCACGTACTAATAAAAATGCCATTTTAGTGCACTCATCTGCTGATGCCGCTTTTGCCGAAGACAGGATAGACACGCAGTTTGGCGATCTTAAAACGGGCATGCTCACGAATATACCACTGCCAAATCCAATCGGTATGTTTTCATTGTTTCTGGATGACAATACACTAACTGATTTATGGATAACAATAGCCTGGGGTGGATAATAAAAAGAAGCTTTACTAAAAGTTTTAGAAGCCTACATTAAAATACTTATGCAACCATATACAAGTTAGAACAAGATGTGATTAATAAGTATGATGTGGCCAAGTATATGATGTTAAGTATCTATCAGCAGGCACTAAACCTACATTTGGGGCAGCGGCAGAGCTGATTGTGTACGCCCAAGAATTTAAGGACATATTTAACTACGGTCAGCTCATCAGCTATCCCGATTCAAGTCCTACGATGTTTTATTGTGTTGCAAATTCGCAGACTGTGATGTTGTACAAGTTGTCGCCCGGCATCAGCACGCATGACGCGATTGGGAAGCTGACAGCTGTATTTAACAAGTACGACCCGGCTTTTCCTTATGACTATTCCTTTTCTGATGCAGACTACGCTTCAAAATTCAATCTTGAAATGCTGATTAGAAAATTGGCCGGCGTGTTTGCTTCACTTGCCATTTTTATTTCGTGCCTCGGCTTGGTTGGCCTGGCAGCGTACGTTGCAGAACAATGTACCAAGGAAATCGGTATCAGAAAGGTATTGGGCGCTTCTACCGGTTCTATTTTGCAACTGCTGTATAAAGAGTTTGCCGTGCTGCTGGTGGTGGCGTTCTTCATTGCGGCACCGCTGGCGTGGCTGTCATCGTCGAAATGGCTGCAGGGGTATGCATTTCGCATTGATGTGAGTCCGCAGTATGTATTGCTGCCTTTTTTAGGGATGATCCTGATTGCGTTTTTAACGGTGAGCTTTCAGTCGGTTAGAGCGGCGGTGAGCAACCCGGTGAAAAGTTTGCGGACGGAGTAAGCCCCCAGCCCCTCAAGTGGAGTTGGGAACAACATAAGTAAAACTGACTTTGATGGTCATTGACATGACACGGTAAGTAAGTCATTGCGAGGTGTAACAAGTGGGTTGGCTGTGCGTTTAACCAGATAAACAAATCAGATGATACAGACTATAAGATATGTCGTGCTCAGCGTTTCTTTATTAATGGTTACAGGTGCGTTTGCGCAAACGGTAACGTCGGTGAAGCCTTTTGACAAGATCATTGTGAGCCCGCACATACAGGTCACTTTTGTAGAAGGGGGTGAAGAAAGTGTGACGGTAGAAAGCAGCACGGTTGATAGAAGCAAAATCCATATTGAAGTGGAGAACAAAACGCTCCGTGTATACCTGGAAGGCGCAAAAGA
>CAZZZH010000303.1:0-5201 GCA_964658445.1 Ilyomonas sp. | reverse complement strand
GGCAATATGCTATCTGCCATCACCAGCCAGGCTACGCTATTGAAATTAAAGCTGAATGGCAATGATGAAATATTGCCCATTGTAGAAAGCATTATTGCCAACAGCAACGAGCTGTACGATAGCAGTAAAGATTTTCTCTGGAACCTGAACCATAACAGCGATGATCCGCTGGAAGTATTCAATTACCTCACAGGTTACGGGCAAGTATTTTATAACCAGTTTCGCGTTCCTTTTTCCTCAACAATAAAAGGTGAGATACAAAGCGGGCAACAGTTGGAGCCTTTTGCTGCGCTTAACCTTATTTATATTTTTAAAGAAGCAATGACCAATGTGATAAAACATGCGGCAGCAGGCGAAGTCGTTTTCGAATTAGAATATACGGATAGCGAAGTCTTTTTTTCATTACAGGATGATGGCACGTGGAAGCCAAAAGACGAAACAACCTCACACTATGGTCTTCGGAATATTGAAAAACGTTGCGAGAAAAACAACTTTGGGTTTCTCTTATCACGACAGGAAAAGGGAACCAGGATAGAAATAACAGCGCCCGTAAAAATTGACTTCATTTCATAACAATCAATACATGGCTAACATCGTGATCGTCGAAGACAACCATAAGATCAGGGAAGGATTTACCGAAATAATAAATAGCACAGACAAACACATCGTAACCGGTAACTACAGCAATTGCGAAGAAGCCATTGCCCAATTAGATACAGACAAACCCGATGTCGTTTTGATGGACATTGACTTGCCCGGCATAAACGGTATTGAAGGAACCACACGTATTAAAAAGCATTGCCCGGAGTGCATCGTACTTATCATCACCGTATTTGGCGACAGCGAAAAAGTATTTCAATCCCTATGTGCCGGTGCCTCCGGTTACCTGGTTAAAAATGCAAACCTCGATGTCATTATCACGAGCATAGATGAAGCTCTCGCAGGCGGTGCACCTATGAGCCTCAACATTGCCAAAATGGTCGTCCAGTCATTCAAGGTACAAAACAATTCTCCGCTTACAGAGCGCGAGATGCAGGTATTGCAAAGTATTGCACAGGGCAAGAGCTATGCTAAGGTAGGGCAGGAATTATTCATCAGCTACGAAACCGTACGCAGCCACATCAAGAGTATTTACGGGAAATTGTCTGTCAACAACCGCTCTGCAGTGTTGAAAATAGCCAGCGATAATAAGTGGATTCAAAAATGGTGAATAGCCACCTCTCAGAAATTCTTTGACAATGCAATTTTAAATAGCCCGATACACAATAATCCTTTAAACCCGGTTATAAAAATCAATATTTCACACCCACTATCCTCACAGGTCCCAGCAATCCCGAAGACTGTGGTTTACTATCAGGTTGAAACGGGTCATAGCTCAGCCACGTTTTTCGCTTACCCGCCGGCAGTCTTTTATCACCAATTAACCGGTTTACCCAAGTATTAATGACTGTTATCTTTATCTGGTTATTGCCTTGCTTTAGAAACCGGCTGATGTCAACATGATAGGGCATCGTCCAAACGCCCCCGGCGTCTTGCCCGTTAATGGTTACAGAAGCCGTAGCTATCACCTTTCCCAGGTCAAGCCATACCGTTTCGCCCGCAGGTATTTTTCGATCCCAGTTTACTGCCATTGTATAAACTGCTTTACCCGAATAGTAGCGGATAGAGGAATCCGCACTGTGCGACCAGTCAAACAAACTATCCGAGGTTACCACTTGGGTAGGACCTCTTAAAGCCGTATCATACTGTATCTGCCACGTGCCGGTTAGCGGCGTTACAAAGCTCGTATCGCCACTATTATCCATCTTTTTTCCCGCAGCAATAGCCGTAGATGGTGGCTGGCGAAAAACAATGAAAGCACTGCCAAAAGCATCCAGCTCTAGCGGCACTTCTGTGGAGCCATTCACAACGGTAAAGTCGGGCAGTTTCCGAGCCGTTCCATCCAGGGCATTCCAAAGCTCCGGTTCTTTCCCCGCCACGCGAAACTGTGGCTTCACCGAGACTTTTTTATCAAGCTGGTTCGATACAAAATAAACGTCGGCATCCGGCAAATGGCGGTGAATAAACAGCAGCGAATCACTTGCCCCGGTCATATCAGGTTTTAGGTTCAGCTTGTTGAAAGCTTCTTCCAGCGAATAGCCGTTCATCACTCTGCCTTTTCCGTACCGGTGGTCAAATTTTCCATCAGCCGGTGCCATGCCCCATAATGCTGCCGCTATTGCTTTCACTTTCGCATCGGCATTCGGATAATCTTGCAAACTCGGCGAGCGTTGCGGCTTTGGGCCAAGAACAGTTCCACCCTCAGCTACCAGTTGCTGTATCTTTTGCAGCAACTCCGGGCGCATCGTTTCCAGCTTGGGTAATACCAGCACCGAATAGCTCATGCCATCCGGCAACACAAACCTGCCGTTCTTTACCGATAATCTGTTTAGTATTACTTCTGCGTTTATGTAGTCAAACGAATAGCCTTTCGGCAGGGGCGGGTCCTGCACACCCGTCATTTTAGGAGCATCTTCACCAATAAAATAAGCAACATCTGCCACATACAACCCTTGCTGCAATAAAAAATTACATCTTTTTAAATAGGTGATAAAAGAATTGATTTGAGAAAACCACGTATTATGTCGATTAAATTCAGTACCAAACCAGGTATTCACACCGGGCAGTTTATCATCATAAGGTTGTTCTATATATACATGCAGCAGCGTGTTATTAATGCCTTCTGTAAAGAACCGGTCGCCCCTTTGTTTAAGCAAAGCGGGATAGCGGCCATACGTGTTTAAACCAGCTGTAAACGACTCAGCAGATACTTTCTTTTTTCCATAAATATGAGCCGACGAAGAAGCTGCCCTGTTCTCAATATTACCCAAATCGCCTTCGCTCCAGAATTCTCCACCCACTTCGTCCGATTGCCCGCCATACTGCAAAAACTCGCCGGGAAAGCCCCAGTGTCCGTAGTTTTCCAGCCAGGTAGTTAATCCATGCTGGTGGCTGATCTGGCGCAACCCGCCCACATAATCATAAGCTACTTTGTCGGCTATCATTCGGCGCAAATCCCATAAAAACCGGTCCGATTCATCTTCGCTACCCACTACTTTGCCTTCTATCACTGGCAGGTATTTCAGTGGGTCGTACTGATACCTGGCAATAAATTTCTGCCGTAAACTATCTGTCCAGTTTTGTCCACCCGTTTCATAACTATCTGCCACCACAACCTTCCAGCTCTTACGGTCTTCCGGCGGTATATGGGAGAGTATCTGCCCCAGAAAAGCATTAAAATGAGACGCCACATGAGCCTGGCTCATCTTATCCACTTCCGGTCCCGTTCCTTCCGGCGCGGCAGGCGAATTAGTAACACCTGTTGGCGTCATCCCAACGCGCGAAACCACCCAAAGTCCCGCGGGTGCCTCCCAGTCAAGCGTGCCATCAGGCTTCATATATTTTGTAATATCCAGCAGGTTCTTTTTATCAACAACCAGCGACGTATCACTTACAATGTGTTGTTGCGGCCATTGATATTCGTTCCAAAAGGGATGTGGCGATTGAAACATTTTTGCCAGCGTCTTTTCCTTATATCGTTCTACCGCCGGCAAATTGGATAGTATAATTTTTGAAAAAGCTGCGCCGCCGGAAGACCGAGTAAATTGGATCTTAAAGCTATCGCTGCTCACTTCCGGGAAGCTGATGGCAACCGGCGCAAATGGTTCAAAGCCCACATTCAGCTGCCCATTGCTGCGGTCTATATCAAACGACTTTATTAATGCATAAGTGCCTTCCGCATTCCGGTAAAAAAGACTGGCATTCGTGTACATACCACTGTTAGCCGGGTAAAACGTAAGGCTTCTTATCGTGGTTGGTTTTCCGGAAGAAAGAAGAAGAACAGAGTCCTTATCAACATGAATTGTGTCTCCCGCTAAATAATGTGGCGTAGCCAGCCTCACTGAATCTCCGATTATAAATGGATAAGCAACCACATACTGATCCTGAAAAATTTTGTTGGGTTGTTTTAATTTTATATGAATTTTTCCACCGCCATTTACTGTAGTATCTGCAAAAGCAAGGTAACGCATGGATTGTTCCGGTTTCACCCACGGACCGCCCGACTGCGACCACCCCGGGCTGTTAAAGATGCCAATCTGTATACCCAGCTCAACCGCGGTTTTCAAAGCGGTATGTAAAATATCCCACCATTCAGGGGTAAACAGTTTTACCTTGTTGTAAGGTGTTTCCATGGGACCTGTATCAATGTTCCCGATGAAAGCGCGGTTAATACCGGCTTTCTTCATGGCGTACAGATCTTTTACCACACCCTCTTTCGAAATATTACCCGACAGCCAGTACCAGTAAACACTGGTCTGAATTGAATCCGGTACATTTAAAAAGCCTTTCGTAATGGCGGTGAGCGACGCTTGCTGGGCGCAAAGACGGGTACCAGAGAATAAAACAAACAGGCAAAACCAACCTGCCCAACGATAAAAACTTTGATGCATCATAATTAAAACCTGTTACAATCTAAAACCGCTCACAGGATACATAAGTTAGGTCCTGCACATTAGTAAGTCAACCCATTCTTATCAATCAGAAATTGCACAATCGTCACACATGTGCTTACTATCGCACTTTGTCTCCGTTCTGGGTAAATACCACCAACACCACCGGAAAAACATCTTACTCAGGTTCTTTTTCAAATTACTCATAGCAAGAGTTGCCGGCTTCAGCAACGAAGCTGGATAAGCCACAGGGTACGCTGGTTCTTCAGGTTCTAGCTCCGCGCACCTCGAAGTAAGGGAAAAAGCAGGTTTCCGACTACAAGTGTACGAAACAGGCATTTCTATAGGAAAAGCCCAACAGAAATGATTAACGAGACACACAGGAAGGCGCGCTGACCTGGACGGATGCGCGGAGCGATTATGCCGTCCTTGATCTTTTTTGTTACTTTTTTCCATCAAGGGAACTATATCATGAATGCCTTAAAAAAGACATTATTCTATTCATGAAAAAGTAAGACAAGAGGGTAGCAAGTTGTAAACCGCTCTTAAGTGTTTCGTACACGCATAGTCTCCCACCTGCCAAACAAAAAAAGACCCCGCAAACCCGCGAGGTCTCAATAAAAAGTAACCTGTAACAATAACTCTCTTGGCAAAAAATCTTTTTAAAATAAGCCCGCACACAACCCTCCATCACGCCTTATCAAAAGCCGC
>CAZZZH010000302.1:0-5235 GCA_964658445.1 Ilyomonas sp. | reverse complement strand
TGGTGATAGATGAGAGCGAAATGCAAATAGAATTGAAAGAAATGAGAATAGAATGATGAGAGATAGGGTAAGATAAATTAAGACACTTGAGTTAAAGCATCCGGCTGTTTTACCTGTGAAGGAAAATGTGGGTACTGTTTGAGGAACAGGAGACACTTTTTGGTTTTACTGTGCTACTCTTTTTGGGAAAGAATATATGTTGGCCAGCGTTGGTGAAAAACACCCGCACAAGCAGCTAAAAAAAAGCCCTGCTAAACCCGTTGTGAGTTAACAGGGCTATGTAAAATCAATTTTTCTTCTTTACCGGTTAGGCTTCTGCCATGGCTTCGGCAAAATTTTTCGGTTTCTCCAATGCATTTACGGTGCTGATGGTGCGCACGGCATTATCGGCAAACTGGTGGAAGGCGGCTTTGCTAATGGCATCGCTGCTCATCATGACGGGCACGCCGGCATCGCCACCTTCGCAAATGCTTTGCACGAGCGGAATCTGACCCAGGAAATTCAAATCGTATTCGTCGGCCAGCTTTTTACCCCCTTCTTTACCAAAAATAAAATATTGATTGCCGGGCAGCTCGGCGGGTGTGAAGTAAGACATGTTTTCTACCAAGCCAATGATGGGTACATTGAGCTGCGCCTGCGCAAACATGGCGATGCCTTTGCGCGCATCGGCAAGGGCTACCTTTTGTGGTGTGGTGACGATGATAACGCCGGTAACGGGAACGAGCTGCATGAGCGTGAGGTGAATGTCGCCGGTGCCGGGTGGCATGTCGATAACAAGATAATCGAGCTCGCCCCAATCGACATCGGTTACAAACTGGCGGATGGCGCTGCTGACCATGGGACCGCGCCAGACAACGGCGTTCTTTTCATCTACCAACAAACCGATGCTCATGAGCTGGATGCCATATTTTTCCAGGGGAACAATCCTGCCTTTGCCCTCTACTTCGCGCATGCGGGGGCGCTCGCCACGCACACCGAACATAATGGGCACGGAGGGTCCGTAGATGTCGGCATCCATTAACCCAACCTTAGCGCCACTTTGTGCAAACGCAATGGCAAGGTTGGCTGCCACGGTGCTTTTGCCAACGCCGCCTTTGCCGCTTACGACGGCAATGATGTTTTTAACGCCAGGCAGTATCTTGCCTTCATCGCTGCGCTTGGTGATGGTGTGAGACGTGAAATGGACAGTAACCTGCGCCTCTTTGTTTACCAATATTTTTATAGCGTTGATACAGGCATTCTGTATCATATCTTTCATGGGGCAGGCGGGTGTGGTAAGCACGACGGTAAACGATACTGCATTGCCATTGATGGCGATGTCTTTTACCATGTTTAATGTAACGATATCTTTGCCGAGATCGGGTTCCTGCACGTTGCTTAATGCCTTCAAAACATCACTCTCTGTCATTCTGCATATTTTTGTTAAATACAATTTTCGCAACACAAAATTAGTAGCTCTATTGGTTATTTTGTTTTTATCGCTTTTTATAACAGGAACATACCATTGTTGGCAAACCGCATGAAATTAATTCTATTCATTACCACGTTTTTTTTACTCATCGGTTTTGCGCAGCACGCCGATGCACAAACAACAGTATCGAGAGACTCGGTAGTGCAGCTATATGGTGTGGTAATGACCGCAGACAGCCTGCAGGCGATACCGGGCGCGAGCGTGATAGTGCAGGACAAAGGACGCGGAACGATAACGAACGACCAGGGTGTGTTCTCTATAGTGGTGCTGAAAGGCGATAAAATAAAGTTCTCTGTCGTGGGCTTTAAAGATAAAACGATAGACATCCCGACGGCGCTGAAAGACAACCAATACAGCGTGATACAACTGATGGTAACGGATACGGCTTTTTTGCCGGCGACCATTATAAAACCCCGACCTACGCGCGCCCAATTTGAACGCGATTTTGTGAACACGGATGTGCCTGCCGACCAACTGGAAATAGCACGGGCTAACATGAGTGAAGCCAAGCGAAGAGTGCTGCTGGCTACACTGCCAGCGGATGGAAGGGAAGCCGTGGCAGCTTCGTTCCGGCAGCAGTCGGTACGGTATTCTTACCTGGGTCAGCAACCGCCGATTAACCTGTTTAACCCGATGGCGTGGGCAGACTTTATACAGGCATGGAAGCGGGGCGATTTCAGGAAGAAGAGTAGTGATGAGTGATGATAAGTTAATGTGGTTTTTAAGTGGATTTTACAAAGGATCGTCATTCTCATCGATCCAGTTTTCCAAAACATTGACAACTTTTTCCTTTAGTGCGGAAAGATCGTTGGTAATAACCTGCCAGATTAAGTTGTTGGTGATACCAAAATATTCGTGTACAAGAATATTTCTCATTCCTATCATTTGTCTCCACTCAACATTAGTAAACAAAGCTCTTGTTTCTGCTGTGATATGAACAGATGCTTCGCCAACAATTTCTAATTGTTTAATAGAAGCAAAACGCATCATAGAATTGTTCAGAAAGGTTTCTTTATCTGCGTCTTTTATATAATCTTCAATCTCTGTAATAGCATCCCTGATGTGTTGCAACCTTTGTTTATCGCCTATCTTCTCTTTCATATATCAGCTTCTTATCCTTGTTTATAAAAGGAAGAATATATTTTGATACGCCATCGCTTGGTAGTAAATCAACCTTCTTGTTTAATATTTCTTCCAGTTCGTCTTTCATAGAAAAAAAAGAGAGACCGATGTGCTGTGAATAGTCAAGATCTACAAGCAGGTCAACATCACTGTCTTCCGAAGCTTCATGGCGTGAATAAGAGCCAAACAAGTAGGCCTTGCATACCGGCTTGCCCATAAAGTAATCTTTGATAATGCTGATATCGCGGTCGGACAATGTCATGATGTAAAGATATATTTTAATCGTTTGGCGTTGTTATCATCAGCCTCATTTCCTCTACATTCGCCCTCATAATTCTTCCTTATGATGCAACACATTTCTGTAATTGGTGCGGGCACTATGGGCAATGGCATTGCACACCATTTTGCGCAATATGGCTTTGCCGTAACGCTCATTGATGTAAGCGCAACGCAGCTTGACAAAGCTATGGCTACCATTACAAAAAACTTAGACCGGCAGCTCGCAAAAGGTATTGTTACAGAAGAACAGAAACGGTCAGCGCTGGAGAATATTACTACACATAGTTCTTTAGCCGAAGGCGTGAAAGAAGCCGACCTGATAATAGAAGCCGCAACAGAAAACGAAGCCATCAAACTCAATATTTTTAAACAGTTAGATGAAGCTGCGCCACAACATTGCATTCTGGCTTCTAATACCTCTTCTATTTCTATTACCAAAATTGCGGCTGCCACCCAACGCCCGCAGCAGGTAATCGGGATGCACTTTATGAATCCCGTTCCGGTAATGAAGCTGGTTGAAATCATCAACGGATATTCAACCGATGCCGGCGTTACACAAACCATCATTGAGCTTACGGAACGCATCAACAAAGTGGCTTGTGTGGTAAATGACTACCCCGGATTTATTGCCAATAAAATATTGATGCCGATGATAAACGAAGCGATTTACAGCTTGTATGAAGGCATTGCCGGTGTGGAAGAAATTGATACCATTATGAAGCTTGGCATGGCGCACCCGATGGGTCCGTTGCAGCTTGCCGATTTTATTGGTCTGGATGTATGTTTAAGTATCATGAACGTTTTGCACAATGGCTTCGGCAACCCAAAATATGCGCCCTGCCCGTTGCTTGTGAATATGGTAACGGCGGGTAACCTGGGCATCAAATCGGGCGAAGGTTTTTATGTCTATACAAGCGGCAGCAAAGAGCTGGTGGTGAGCGGGAAATTCAAGAGAGTTGCGCATTGATAATACAGCAATGCGCCTTGCCAAGCATCAGCAGCGGTTCTGTTTTTTACTGCAACGCATCACTATCAACGTGAGCGGTTGCCTAACGAATGCTTAAATTTCTTCTTTACAAAATAATCCTTCCCGCGCAGCGTACTACATTGCAGTATGCGCAAACTTTTTATCTTACTGCTGATGGTGCTTTCAGCAGGTGTTCAGGCACAGTCGTTAACCAAAGCCAATGCAGCAGCATTGCGTAAAATGGAAGACACGATGAAGACTTACGCCAGCGATATGATTATGAAGGAATTTATGGAAGACAGGCTGCTGGCAGACAGCGCGTTTACAAAGTCGCTGGTAAGAGCATTGCGCACGCCTTACTCGTTCAGCTATCCGTTCGATAGCATTATTACTGTATCGAAGCTTTATGCACCCGATAGTTCCTTCCGCATCTTTACCTGGCAGTTTGAGCGTGATGAAAGTTACTTTCGCCAGCGCGGCGCCATACAGATGAAAACCGCAGATGGCAGCCTTAAATTATTTCCGTTAATCGATATGTCGCCTTTCACTGCAAACCCCACCGATTCGGTGCGTAGCAACCTGCAATGGATTGGCGCCATCTACTATAACCTGGTAGAGAAAAAATATAACGGAAAGAACTATTACACGCTCTTTGGCTACGACGACAACGACATCAGCACCACGCGCAAATGGATAGATGTATTGACGTTTGATAAAGAGGGAAAGCCGCAATTCGGAGGTCAGTTTTTCAACTACCCTGAAGACAGTACAAAGCCTGCACAACCTGCGTATCGCTTTTGTTTAGAATATAAAAAAGATGCGCATCCAAAACTGAATTACGACCCTGAGATGGACATGATCGTGTTCGATCATCTCATCAGCGAAACTGATCATTTAAGCCAGAAATATACATTGATTCCCGACGGCGATTATGAAGGCTTTATGTGGAAAAACGGCAAGTGGAATTATGTAAATAAAATCTTCACTTCTAAACTACAGGATGGGCAGGCGCCCGTGCCGTTGCCGATAAAAGACGACAAAGAATAATCTTTTCAGGCAAGGCAGGAACGCATGTTATAAAAAAGAAGCCATCGGCAGATGATGACTTCTTTGCAACGAATGCGATAAGATAAACCCGGCTTTTCGTAATACGGATAAGGCTTTAAAACGGGATAGATTCGATTGCGCAGCAAAAGTAAAACGAACCGCAACAGATGCCGATTAAGTTTCTTTAAGCCTTCATTAAAAGATTTTAATCAGTCGCTTCTCCCAAGTCTGGCCGCCGCTCTGCCGTGCGTTTCATTGCTTGCTCGTAGCGCCAGTCGTCAATGATTTTCGGGTTGCCACTCAAGAGTTCGTCCGGCACTTTCCAGCCTTTAAAATCAACGGGTCTTGT
>CAZZZH010000301.1:0-5238 GCA_964658445.1 Ilyomonas sp. | reverse complement strand
TTATGAGAAAGAACCAAGCAAAGTACCCGGGAACGGCGGCAGTGCTGTACCTGATTGTTCAGATTGTATGCGACCTGGCTACGAAACGGCTAAAGGACTTTAGCCAATTGAAGAAGAAGTACACGCAAGCTTTTTTTGATGACCTGCTGGAGCGACTGGCGGCGGCAGAGGCGATGCCGAATGAGAGCAGCCGTGAGGCGGAGCAAAGCATTAAGCGGACGAACCTGGAACAGGTGAATGTGACGGTATGCAGCCAGTTTCAAACACTGCTGCTGTACATAGAGGAAGCCTTTGACGAGAACCTCTGGAAGAGTATGCGGCAGCTGGCAGGCGGTGACTACTACTTAGCGGCGGCTAACGGGAACTGGAAGGCTTCGAAAATGATGCAGGAGATGGCGATTGCTTTTATGGCGAAGTACACGGCGGAACTGCTGGCGGGTGATATGCCGGATGATTTTGCGGCGAAATTTGCGGAGCAGAATACGGCTTTCCTGGCAGCGCTGCGGGCTTTTTCAACTGGTAAAGGCACGACGAGCCAGGAAACATCGGACAAGCTGACGGCGGACAATGACCTGTATGTGCGGACGCAGGCGGTGATGCGGGATGGCAGGCGGATATTTGCGGGTGATGCGACGCTGGAAAAAGAATTCAGCTACTCGGCACAGCGGAAGCGACTGAGCGGAGCGGGAGACACGGGCTTCCGGTTTTCGCTGAAGGTGGCGGAGACGCTGGTGCCGGTGGAGAAGGCTTCGATTTCGTTTTTGCCGTCGGGCGAGGTATTTACTGACATTACTGATGGCGTGATGCTGGTGCAACTGCCGGAACTGAAGAAGGGAGAAGTGTATACTTATTCGTTAACGGCGCCGGGCTATGAGGCGATGAAGGGGACACTGGTGGCGACGACAGGTGTGATGCACCGGGTGAACTTGATTTTGAAACCGGATGTGATGGCGGTAACGGGAAGTTCTGCTGAGAAAGTGAGTTGAGTTTACTTTTTGTTGATTGTTTTGAGACCTCGCGGGTGTGCGGGGTCTTTTTGTTTTGGGGAGGGTGGAATGGGATTGTTATAGCAAGTTGGAGACTATAAATGTACGAAACACGTTTTAGGTTACCGTTTCAAGTATAATATCTACTTCTTCTTTTTTCCCTTGATGGAAAAAAGAAGCAAAAAAGCTATGAATAAGTCTAATGATTTTTTTATAGGTATTCATGAGAACGCTTCGCTTAGTTCAAGGACGGCATGATCGCTCCGCGCATCCGTCCGGGCCAACGCACCTTATGTGTAGCAAAGTGAGTGTTTTGCAAGGCTTTTCATCTGTAAAATGATGTTTCGTACACTTGTAGTTAAGATCTTGAAGAACCAGAAGTATCTACTATTTTTATGAAAGAAAATTGTTCAAAAAAAGTGTCTTTTATGAGATTCTTCATTGCCTATTTCCTTTTTATGCTCGTGTTTTCCTGCGCTAAAAGCCAGGACAGTACAACCGTGCTAAGTAGTTTTGAAAAGTTTGTCAGCCAACCCGGAAATGTGATCAGAACAGAAATGGTGGTAGTAGGTCAATACGGACCTTACGAAGTATTAAAGTACACCGCTAAAGATATAGTGACGGCAGAACAAATGGTTGCTGTACGAATTGATAATAATTATGTATCCGACTTTTCTACTGAGTTGGTATTCCAGAAAGCGCTTTATATTGATTCTGCCGATTTAGATGCTTTTATTGTTACGGCTGAGAGTTTTTTAAAAGCCTCAAATGGTACACCGCTTTCTGTGGATACCCGGTTCTCTTATTTTACACCGGCTGATGTGCAACTGGCTTGTTACTTCGTAAAGTTTTCTAATAACTGGTTTTTTACCATTGACAAGGTATTCCAGAAGCTTCGGACGCAGGTGCCGGGAACTACACTTACCCTGAACAAAAAAAGAATGCAGCAACTGGTTGGTCTTTTGAAACAGGCTGCAGGGAAATGAGGGAAAAAGAGATTCTAAATCCATTTGCCGTTGGCCGGTTATTTTTGTGTTTGTATGTAGCTGAAAGTTACTTCAGAAGTTCGGCGTAGGCACAGCCGTACGCCGAGTGCCAGCCGCTTTATTATTTGTTGTAAGCTACGGTGAGTGGGGGGTTGCTGATTCGGAGAATCACTTTATCCTTTCTCCCGCACTGCGCTAACATCTTGAAGAACAAGGACTAACTTTTATTGGACATCCAGAGAGCCGCTGAAGCGAACTCTCTGAATAATGGGGGATAGCAAGGGCGACATGCTTTGCTGAGTTGGGCATAGAGGCTGCGATGAAACATGCGTGAGCGGCGATCAGGTAACAGACAACCGACTTTCTTTGTTGTATTTCAACTTATAATCTACAGGAGACAAGCCCGTTACACGACTGAACACCTCCCGAAACGCTTTGGCATCGTTATATCCTACTTCATACATTATTTCATTAACGGTCTTCCGGGTTGTTTCAAACATCTTCTTGGCAGCTTCCATTTTTACTCTTTGCAAATAATCGAGTGGAGTAATACCTGTTGCCTTAATAAACCGCCGGTCAAAGTTTCTTCTGCCAATGTTGAGATCTGAAGACAATTTTTCGATTGAGAGTTTGTCCTGATAGTTTTCTTCAAGAAACTTTTGAGCCGCCAGGATGGCTTCGTCAGTGTGTGTTTTGTGCCCGTTGAAAATTGAAAAATGGGATTGAACACTTCTATCTAAATCGACCTGAAAATATTTTGCACAATGAATGACGGTTTGCCGGTCGTAAAACTTTTCTACCAGATACATGAGTAAATGTAAAAACGAATAGGCGCCCCCATTCGTGTAAATTCCGTTTTCATCCGTAATCAGCTTATCGGTTTGCAGGTTTACATCGGGAAACATTTCTCTGAAATTTTCAGACAACGCCCAATGCGTGGAACAGGTTTTCCCTGCCAGCAGACCTGTGGAGGCCAGCATAAAACCGCCTGCGCACATACTGGCTATTTCTGCACCTTGCCTGTATTGCTGCGTGAGCCAATCGATCAGCAGTTTATTATTTTTAGAAGCCGTTTCGTAACTACGAATTAAAGAGGCAGGAATGATAATGAGGTTGGTGTTATCTACTTCACTGATGACGCATTGATGCCTGATAGAAAGGAAGTTGTTGTTTAAAAATTCATTCTTTGCAGCGCCCACCAAATCGATTTTAAAAACTGGCGTAGAACCCTTTTTGGCCACATAGTTATTTGCTTCGCTAAGCACCTGTAAGGCGCCAATAATACAAGCGATTGTACTCATATTCGTTTGTTCGTCCGGAACCAGGATAGACAGATGCTTCATCTACTTTTTTGTAACAAAAGTATGCTCTTTCCTTGTCCAGATCAACCCGTTAGAATGTCTATATCGCACCCCTTTACATTATATTTTAGACATTAGGTTTGTACCCTAAAAATAAGAATATGACAACTGAATTGTTTGTAAAAATGGTACTTGACCGGTGGAACGGCTCTATTGTAAACTTTGATAAATACCTGAATGCCTTGACGGATGAGCAATTGCAACGGGAAGTTGCGCCCGGCAAAAACAGGGGAATTTATCTTTTAGGACACCTGATTGCCGTGCATGATGATATGTTGCGGCTGCTGGACATGGGCGAAAAACTTTATCCTGAATTGCAGGAGCCGTTTTTAAAACTACCGGATAAAGCGACTGCTCAAATTCCATCTACTGCAGAGCTGAGAGGCTTTTGGACCCAACAATGTGAAGTACTGACTGCCCATTTTGAACAAATGCAGCCGGAACAATGGTTTGAGCGACACACAGCCGTTTCTGAAGAAGACTTTTCAAAAGAACCTCACCGCAACAAACTGAACATCATTATCAGCAGAACCTCTCATTTGCAATATCATACCGGGCAACTGGTTTTACTTACTTAAAATAAAACAGGCATGATGAATCAAAATTTTCAATACCGGTTTACGACTTCCAAAAATATCAATGAAGTCTTCACTTATTTAGTTGATCCAAAAAATTGGTGGGTTGGTTTATTTGGTGAGACCATAGAAGGAACCAGCCACCAGGTGAACGATGAGTTTTCTTTCAGAGCGGGTGATGGCATGCATTACTCCCATCAAAAATTAATAGAACTGGTTCCCCGCAAAACAATTGTTTGGCTGGTTACCGAAAGCAATTTGTCGTTCTTACAAAATACAAATGAGTGGAAGGGAACAAAGATTCGTTTTGACCTTGACGAAGAAGCCGGGAAAACGAACATCAGCTTTACGCATGAGGGTTTGATTCCGCAAATTGAATGTTATGGTAGCTGCTCCGGCGCCTGGACACAGTATCTGAACAATCTGAAAGCGCATCTTGGTTGAACATTCTATTGAAAAACAAGTTTGACGGTTGCATTGCTTTTGCGCAAGGCAATGCATGGTCAAATCAAAAATTTTAAAACAAGCAATATGGCAGGCAAAGATTTCACGACAACGATTACAGTTGATAAAGACATCGCCAGTACATTCCATTCCATTACCCATTTCAGAGGCTGGTGGTCGGAAGAAATTGAAGGGAAGACGGACGAACTGAATGGTACTTTTTTCTACCACTATAAAGACGTGCATTTGTGCAAAATGAAGCTAATAGAATGGGTTGCCGATAAAAAACTGGTGTACCTGGTAACAGACAATGAATTCAATTTTACGAAAGATAAAACAGAATGGGTAAATACCCGGCTGATTTTTGATTTATGGACCGAAGGTGACCAAACTAAAGTTGTATTTACCCACCAGGGTTTAGTGCCTGAGAATGAGTGCTACAACGTTTGCCACGATGCTTGGACAAGCTATATACAGGGAAGCCTGAAAAATTATATTGAAACCGGGAAAGGAAAACCCAATGGCAAAGAGGGTGGTCTGAATGCTGAATTGGTGCAGAAATGGGGTTTGCCCAATAAATAAAAGGACAAACCGCCAACAAGGTATTGCTGAAATGGGGCTGATGGAAGTATAAGTGTTGTTATACTTCCATCAGCCTTGTGCTGTATTTGAGAGGAGGCTACCTATATTTTGCTTTGCCAGGATGTATGCTTCACTGGCAGGTACCATTGGCGCAAATGCTAACATTCCGAAGAACAAAGGTGATTAAAAGATTTTGGGAGCTGAAGAATGGGTGCCGGATGCGAACTTATGGGTGTCGGATGGTGTTGGATGATTGGGAGAGTGCTTTTTCTGTTGTTCGGTACCGGACTACCAGAACATGAAG
>CAZZZH010000300.1:0-5246 GCA_964658445.1 Ilyomonas sp. | reverse complement strand
TTGCTTCCTGCCATTTCCCATGGATTGGTTTGGGTAGCAAACGTTTTTACGTTCACATTCTCTGCAGGAAAAGGAATCACATAATAAGAAGCGCTTGTAGCATCGTTGGGTGGCGGCGCCAGGTACTTGCCGGAGGAAGGATAATTATACAACGCCTTTGTACTTTGGTTGCCGGCAAAGGGTGGCTGCTCATAAGTTGTCCAGTTATCTTTGTTTATCACTACGCCGTTTTTCGCATCTATACGAACATTCCACCAGTCGGGCGAGTTGGCGACATCGATATTTACATTCCAGGCGAGATGCCATTGCTTCAGGCTATCGGGCGCCCAATAGAGCTGTACTTCAATATTTCTTTTGGCTAGACTGCCTGCGGCAAACAAGAGCTTTTTATAATGGTGGCTGCTATCATTTTTTAGAAAGGAAATAATGCATTTGCCCGTTGGCAAATGCAGGTGTTGTGCCGCTTTCAGCACAGCAGAAGAAGCTTCTATGGAAGGTGTAGCATCTCTAAAAGTTCTTTCTTCTTTTTGCAGAAAGGCGCCCGACGAGTACACCAGTTTATCACCTTTAAAAACCAGGGTTTTAATGCTGTTGTAAACCGGGATGCCTAAGTACGTTTGCTGCAGATAAACATATTCAATACCGCTGCTCTTATCTGTAAATGTTTTTGAAACAAAAGCATCCTGGATATTTGCAGCCGTTAGCCCAATGCGCTCCGATACTTTGCTGATTTTACTTTTCAAAGCAACTTCATCACTGCTTTGTGCGTGTAATGCAAAAGCCATTAGTAATCCCAACAGACTGCAAACGATTCTTCTTGTTAGTCTTATTATTCCCGGCATATAAGATGAATAAACTGTAAAAAATGTGATTGATTATTGGCGATTCCGATTCTTACGAAAGTGAGCTATCTAATCGTTCAACAACAAAAAAGTTTTGGTTGACATTTCTTTCCTTAAACGCCATTCGGCTTTGGTTATTGCAGGTTTTAGCTTAGCCTCATTTTTGCCATTACTTACTTATAAATGTAAATACGGAAAGTTATGGATCACCGTTCGGATGTTATCGTTATCGGCGCCGGCGCCTGCGGGCTGATGGCAGCCAAAGAACTATCGGACAAAGGAAAAAAAGTAACCGTGCTGGAAGCGAAACCGCACGCTGGCGGGCGCATCTATACTATCGTTTCGGGTGGTTTTGTACAACCCGTGGAAACCGGAGCAGAATTTATACATGGCAAACTGCCGGTAACCTTAGATCTGTTGAAGAAAGCCGGTATCTCTTACACGAGAGTAAAAGGTGAGATGCTTCGTAACAGCAGTGGCAAATGGCACGAAACCGATGAACAGGTAGAAGGATGGGATGACCTGATGAAAAAAATGAAGAAGCAGAAAGAGGATACTACGCTATCCCTTTTCCTGACTACTTACTTTGCCGGAGAAAAGTATAACGCACTGCAGCAACAAGCTCTTCAATACGCACAAGGGTTTGATGCCGTTGACCCCGACAAGGCCAGTGTCTTTGCCCTGCGCGATGAATGGGAACACGAAGAGGAAGCCACCTACCGTGTGGATGGCGGCTATGGGAGATTGATGCATTATCTTTCGGTGTATTGCGAAGCCAAAGGCTGTTCTGTTGTATTGGGTAACGCAGTAACTATGGTTGAATGGAAGGAAGGAAAAGTAACCATAACAACAAATTCGGGAAAGCAGTATGAAGCAAAGCAAGTGTTGATTACTGTTCCGGCTGGCGTGTTACAGTTGGATAACGGCGCAGCCGGATCTATTCAATTCTCGCCTGCATTACCTCAAATATTACAAGCTGCAAAAGGCATTGGCTATGGCAACGTGGTAAAAATATTGTTGCAGTTCTCTTCTCTTTTCTGGCAGGAACAAAAGGATGGGCTTTTCTTTATTTCTGATCAACGCATTGGTACCTGGTGGACTCAATCGCCTTCACCCTATCCGATGCTTACCGGCTGGATTGCCGGAAAGAGAGCAGATAGTTTTACAGATACAACCGAAGATGAGATATTACAAATGTCGCTGCAATCGCTGGCAACTATTTTCAGCAAAAACGATGCAGAAATAAAACAATTACTGACGGCTTCGCATATTGTAAACTGGGAGAAAGATGCCTATGCAAAAGGCGCCTATTCTTATGGTATGGTTGGTTCTGAAGAAGCGAAAAAAGTGCTGAATGAGCCTATAGAAAATACAGTCTTTTTTGCGGGCGAAGCTTTGTACTCTGGCAAGTCGGGCGGAACCGTGGAAGCCGCGCTGGTGCAGGGTTTGGAGGTAGCGAAGAAAGTATTGAAAAGCTAGCTTTCGCCTATGAAAATCATCTTTAGCCGCAAGGGTTTTGATTCCGCATGTGGCGGACAGCCAAGCCCTGTTCTGCCGGATGGTACGTTGCTTTCTCTTCCAATTCCAAGAGAAAACGACATCATCACTTTTGGTGATCTGTTCTGGCAAAAGCAATCCTATTTCGACATCATTCAAGAATTGAAATCAAGTACAAAAATCAATAAGCACCAAAGCTGTCATTTAGATCCGGATATCCGTAAAAATATTAGAACACTCCATCCTTACAATCGCATTTCCATCTTCGGACAATGCGATGCAGCACTAACGTTATTGAAGAAGTATAATGTGAAAGAAGATGATATTTTCCTGTTTTTTGGATGGTTCAAAGAAACAGAATACAACGACAATGGAGATCTGAGGTATAAGGCTGATTGTCCTGATTTGCATGTGATATATGGTTACCTGCAAATTGGAGATGTGTATGATTGCAATAGTTCATTTCCTGATTTTATAAAACATCACGCACACTTAAACGGTAGTTTCGTTAACCTGAAAAACAATTGTGTTTATACAGCAAAGGAGACCTTGTCTTTAAATGAAAAACTCAAAGGTTCGGGTTGCTTCAAATACAGTCCTGAATTGGTTTTGACAGCAGAAGGCATGAGTCGTAGCAAATGGAAACCGCATGCTTTTTTCAAAAATTTATCAATGACTTATCATACCAAAAATTCCTTCCGGGAAACTCATTTTCAATCGGCTGCGCAAGGGCAGGAATTTATTATGGAAGGTAATGAAGAAGTGCGCGAATGGGTGAAGAAGCTGATTGAGGAAAACCGGGATGAAGACGCTGATAATTTCTACTGTCCATAAAAAAAGGCGAACTCCAGAGTTCGCCTTTTTTGCAATATTTATAAGCTTTATACGGCTTCTGTCTGTCTGCTTTTCTGGGTGCGTTTTCTTTCGTCTTCGTCCAGCAATACTTTGCGCAGGCGAATATTTTTTGGCGTTACTTCTATACACTCATCTTCCTGAATATATTCCATGCACTCTTCCAAAGTCATCAGCGTTTTCGGTGCGATGCGTGATGCATCATCACTGCCGCTGGCGCGGTGGTTGGTAAGCTTTTTAGGTTCTGTTGCATTTACAATCAAATCGCCTGGTTTGATGTGCTCGGCAATGATTTGACCGGTATAAACTTCTTCTCCCGGATCTACAAAGAAGGTTCCGCGATCTTGTAGTTTATCAATTGAATATCCCGTTGTTCTTTCCTGGTTTTTAGAGAGTAAAACACCATTGTTACGACCCGGAATCGGACCTTTCCATGGTTTATATTCGATAAAACGATGCGCCATTACAGCCTCGCCGGCGGTATTGGTAAGCATGTTAGAACGCAAACCTATCAAACCACGTGATGGGATTTCAAATTCAAGATGCTGCATCTCGCCTTTGGTTTCCATCACCTGCAGTTCGCCTTTGCGCTGGGTAACCAGGTCTATTACTTTACCGCTAAAATCGGCAGGCACGTCTACTACTAAATTTTCGTAAGGCTCGCTCTTTTTGCCATCGATATATTTTACCAGAACCTGCGGCTGACCCACAGTCAGCTCATATCCTTCGCGGCGCATGGTTTCTACCAATATACCAAGGTGAAGAATACCACGACCGTACACTAAAAAGCTATCGGCGCTATCGCTATCTTCTACCCGCAGGGCTAAGTTTTTTTCGGTTTCTTTCATCAAACGATCACGAAGATGGCGCGATGTTACAAACTTGCCATCTCTGCCGAAGAAAGGTGAGTTGTTAATGCTGAACAACATGCTCATGGTGGGTTCGTCCACGCTGATTACCGGAAGCGCTTCGGGATTTTCCTGGTCGGCAATAGTATCGCCAATGTTGAAATCTTCCAGACCTACCACTGCACACAAGTCGCCGGCTATTACTTCGGTTACTTTACGCTTGCCCATGCCTTCAAACACGTACAATTCTTTAATACGTAGTTTTTTTATCGAACCATCCGCCTGCATTAAAGCAATCGGCTGGTTTTCTTTAATTACTCCGCGGGCTACTTTGCCAATGGCAATACGACCGAGGAAGGAAGAATAATCTAACGAAGTAATCTGCATTTGCAGCGGACCTTCGTTTACTTTCGGGGCAGGAACATATTGTAGAATGCCATCCATCAATGGCGTAATATCTTCGGTTTGGGTTAAGCTTGTGTTGAACCAGCCATTTTTACCAGAGCCGTAAAACGTTGGGAAGTTAAGCTGCTCTTCAGTAGCATCCAGGTTAAAGAACAATTCAAACACGGCATCGTGTACTTCATCAGGGCGGCAATTTGGCTTATCTACTTTGTTGATAATCACCATTGGCTTCAGGTTCAGCTGCAAGGCTTTCTGCAACACAAAACGGGTTTGCGGCATCGGTCCTTCAAAGGCATCAACCAACAGCAAAACGCCGTCGGCCATTTTTAAAACGCGTTCTACCTCGCCGCCAAAGTCACTGTGGCCCGGAGTATCTATCACGTTTATTTTTACACCTTTATAAACAACGGCTGCATTTTTACTGAAGATGGTAATACCACGTTCTTTTTCCAGGTCGTTGCTGTCCATTATCAGCTCACCAGTATCCTGGTTATCACGAAAAACTTTAGTAGTATGTAAGATTCTGTCAACCAATGTTGTCTTGCCATGGTCAACGTGCGCTATGATTGCAATGTTGCGGATTTCCATAAGTGCGCGAAGGTAAGCTTTTGCCACCGCGAATGCAAGCGTGACGGCGCTTGTTGATTATTTTTTAACGTGGTCGAACTTATCTCGGCAGATGAATAAGGCAAAGCGGAGAAAACAAGCCCAAAAATTGTCTGAGTATATCGCTGCTTTGCCCGATAGCTTCCGACATCTGTCGAAGTACATCGATAAGTTTCTCCATAGCTTCCGGCAATTG
>CAZZZH010000299.1:0-5246 GCA_964658445.1 Ilyomonas sp. | reverse complement strand
CCGACGGGCAGTTCCGGCCCATCCTTCTTCTGTTTCAGCCCAATGAACACAATCTCATACTTACAAGGGTTTAGGTCGCTTAGGTTTTTTACCATCAGCAGCGGGCAGTTCTCTCTATCACCCAGCTTCGATGCCCGCACCGTTTTGGGCGCCGTGCCGTTAATCACCAACGGATTCACCGGCATCGGGTCGGTTGCCGACTTTGCCAGCCACACCGCATACGATGCGTTATCGCTCAGCAGGCTAAACACCAGGTCTGCCGTGGCATTCAGCGTATAGTTCATTACCTGCGCCACTTCGTTCGTCTGCAACTGGCCGTCCATCAGGTAGCGGGTGCGCTTGCCCGGCGGGTACAGCATTTTAAAGGGGAAGAACGAGCCGCATTTGTCTGCATTGCCGGTATAAGCCAGCCCTACGGCATAGATGCAACTGGTAAGCGCCAGTTGTACCTGCACGTTGGCGCTCTTGCGCTCGGTGCGGTCGCTTTTCACTACCTGTATCTGTGTTTGCTGCGTGCCATATTGTTTCTCAAAATCGGGCTGAAACGTCTGTAAGCCGGCTGCCAGGTCGGGGTCCAGTTGCGTGGCGTACTTCTTTGCCAACTTGCCCACACGCGCCGTCAGCACGGGCATGGTGGTGTTGGTGGCCGCCGAGTATTCCGATTGTCCCTTCGGGTAAAACGCCTGGTAGCCAGCCGATTTCCGTCCGCCCAACTGCCGCGCTATAAATGGTTCGTTTTCGCCCATAAAATTGTAGAAGTTAATCTTAAACTGATCGAGCGATTCGGTCTCAGTCTTCTGGTCGTTCAGGTTGATGTCTACCGCCGATAGTTCACCCATCAGGTTGGTGAGCGCTTCCGTAAGTGCGGCAATCACGGCATCGAATTGTTTGTTGTTGTTGGCTAACGTAAGTGCCTGCAATACCACCACGCCAAAACCATAGAGGCGCTCGGGTGTTATTTTTTCGGAACGGAATAAATTATTAAATAACAAATCTGCGTTTAGCATAAAATGAATTTTTAAACAATGAAAAGTTTTGATGGTACCGGATGGCTATCCGGTGTAACGGAATACACATTTTGCCTTACCGGATCATAATCCGGCATGACGGAATATGTCTGTTGCCATACCGGATTGCTATCCGGCATAACGAAATGCTCCCGCGACCATACCGGATTGCTATCCGGCATGATGGAATGTCCATTTTGCCATATCGGATGGCTATCCGCTGTGATGGAATGCGTATGTTGCCATACCGGATAGCAATCCGATAGGGCGAGGGCTAGAACCCCGGTGGTGCGTGTGCGGCTGACATAAGAAAAATACTTTTTTTGTTTTTGAAAATAGAGCATGGTAAGTGCGCAGTTTGTGTGTTTTGATAAGCTAATTTCAGAAGAATGGGCAGAAAAAAAACAGCGCTTTGCTGGCTTAAAAAAAGATGAAAGGTTTCTTAAAAAATGCTTAAGCGAAAAGGCATTGATTTCCATCCCAAACCCTTTGTGCGCGCGGGTTTGATGCGCGGAAAAAGAGAAATTTTTAATCGAAATTTAAGGCTGGTTTGGGTAGAAACAGTAAAAAATAAAAGTAAAAAAGGATGCCAGGAAGTAAAGAAAGCGTAAACGCGAAATAAGAAGAACAAGATGAAGAATGTGTAAAACAAAAAGCTTGTATCTGCCTCTGCAAATAATAAAGGATAAAATGGTTTATCGGTAAATAGAGCAGAGTAAAAAGGAGCCGGTAAATAAAATAAAACCGATTGCGAAGCACATCCCATTCTCCCGAAAAACCGACACTTCACAACCGCCAAGCTCTTCTCAGTTTACGCATCAACAATCTTCTAAAGTTGTATGCTTGAAGGCTTAGTCATTCCCGTTGCCCAAACTTTCAACACAGTAAAGCACGCATCTACAAAAGCTTTATTTTCGTTCTTTAATCCTTAATTATTTCTCTCTGCTTCTTGCTGAATTATTGCCTGTGAAAGAAGTATTGTTTTTTACCAACACAACCTGATCTAACAGGGTGTATCTCGTCTGTATTGACAAGATAAAACGTCGTCCTGCTCTGGGTCATTAAGCTAATTTATAACGGCCCGGCAGCGCATTGTTTCCCGAAGTAACAGGCGGCACCAACCGAAAGACCTATAAACTGGTGAAGCAATAAGGGTTGATGCGCTGCGTGAGAAGCATTTTGATGAGGTAAACAGTCAGGCTTTTTTGGGTGAATATTCAGCGGGGAAAAGAATAGCTTATCACACTATTATACCTATATATCGATTGCTCAAAAACAATCGCTATATAGGTATTTCCTAATCACTTTTCCTGCGGTATTCGTCGCCATCTTTAATGTCGTCGATCATCGCGTTGGCAGCGGCTTCATCGATCGTGTCTTTAAAGTAGAAAGCGGCAGCGCCATCGGCTTTCAATCGCTGTAAGGTGCTGGTTACTTCAGCATCTTCTGCGAGAAACTGGATGTCTTCGATCGCATTGTTTTCACCGATAAAAACATAAATGCCGGCACCTTTAGAGTCTCTATTTTCCAGCAACGAATATTGCGGGAAGAATGTGTAAGTATCGCCTGATTTGCCCTTTATTTCCATTTGTATTTCTTTGTTCGCCATGCTGTATTTGTTTGCGTAAATGAATAAAAAGCAAATGTACTTGCAAACCGTTCACCATAAATGGATCCGGTTAGCATCGCTGCCCGGAAAACTTTAATGTTTGAATAATGCCGGCGCAATCAACAACACCTGAAAACATATAAATTGCAGCCGCTAAAAATGGCAACATTTATTACTTCACATAAGCTTCCATATTTATGACAACACTAAAAGGACCAGGTCTTTTTTTGGCACAGTTTGCCGGCGATGCGGCACCGTTTAATTCACTGAAAAGCATCTGCGAATGGGCGAAGAGCCTGGGCTACGAAGGCGTGCAGATACCCACCTGGGTAAGCTCGTTTATAGACCTTCAAAAGGCTGCCGAAAGCCAGACGTATGCCGATGAACTGAAAGGCATTGTGAACGAAGCCGGCCTGCAGATAACAGAACTATCAACGCATCTGCAGGGGCAGTTAGTGGCGGTTCATCCCGCGTATGATGCCTTGTTTGATGGCTTTGCGCCGGAGGCGTATCGCAACAATCCCAAAGCCCGCACGGAATGGGCGGTGCAGCAGTTAAAGTGGGCAGCCAAAGCCTCACAAAACCTGGGGTTGAATGCGCACGCTACGTTTAGCGGCGCATTGCTGTGGCATACGGTTTACCCTTGGCCGCAAAGACCTGCGGGATTAGTGGAAACCGGGTTTACCGAACTGGCAAACCGCTGGTTGCCGATACTGAATGTATTTGATGAGAACGGCGTTGACCTTTGCTATGAAATTCATCCCGGCGAAGACCTGCACGATGGCGAAACGTACGAGATGTTTTTAGAGAAAGTGAACAATCATGCACGGGCTTGTTTGCTGTATGATCCATCGCATTTTGTGCTGCAGTGTTTAGACTATTTAACCTATATCGATTATTATCACGAGCGCATCAAGATGTTTCATGTAAAAGATGCCGAGTTTAACCCCACGGGCAAACAAGGCGTGTATGGCGGTTATCAAAACTGGGTAAAGCGCGCTGGTCGTTTCCGCTCATTAGGCGATGGACAGGTCGACTTTAAGGGCGTATTCAGTAAACTGGCGCAATACGACTTTAAAGGCTGGGCCGTGCTGGAGTGGGAGTGTGCCATTAAGAGTGCTGAACAAGGTGCAAAAGAAGGTGCACCATTCATTGCGAACCACATTATAAACGTGACCGAAAAAGCCTTTGATGATTTCGCTTCTACCGGAAGTGATGAAAGCTTTAACCGTTTGGTATTAGGATTGCAATAAGGGATGCCAAAGAGTAAACCTATGAAGAAGATACTGGTAGTAGCTGGGATAAGTATTGTAACGATGATAGCCGCCAGCAGTTGCGGCAGCAACCCGCGGAAAGATACGAATAACCCGGCGCAAGACTCTATGCCGGCGGGAGCCACTACCGGCTCGAGCCGTCCGGACAATAGCCAGGGAAACAACCCACGCGGCTCGATGAACGATGACGCCTATACACAAGGCGCCGTGCTGATTGCTAACAACGATTGCAAGACCTGTCATGCCATAGATAAAAAGCTGGTAGGGCCCTCATATAATATGATTGCGGATAAATATGAAAATTCGCCCGGCATGAGAGATGAGCTGGCGTACAAAATAAACCATGGTGGCTCGGGCAGATGGGGCAATGTGGCAATGCCGGCACATCCGCAGGTATCGATACCTAACGGTAACCTGATGGCGGCTTATATACTTTCGTTGAAGAGTAAGTAAGAAAGGAAATAGAGATGTGATTGTGTAGAAGTGAGAAATGAAAAAAGGTGAGAGATGATTACGACGATGAAGTTGTATTGTCTCTCACCTTTTTTTACGTCTTACCCCAATAGTTGATTGATCTGCGCATACTGAATAAGGATAATGGTTTTAGCATCCTGTAGAGTGCCGTCTGCAACCATCGTTACCGCTTTTGTGAACGGTATTCCGATTACTTCAATGTCTTCCGTTTCATCTGTACCACCACCTTTGCCTTGCCGCATGGCTTCCGTATATTCAGCTATAAAAAAATATAGTTTTTCGGTAACGGAACCTGGCGAAAGATAGGCTTGCAGTATTTGTTTTACTTCTAGTACGCGGTAGCCCGTTTCCTCCTCAATCTCGCGCCGGATGCAGGTTTCCGGGCTTTCATTATCGTCAATGGTTCCGGCGGGAGCTTCGATAAGCATACCCGTTCCATTACCGTTTAGATAGGTAGGCAACCGGAACTGGCGGGTGAGGATAATGTGCTTTGTTTCTTTATTATACATCAGCACCACCGTTGCATCTTTTCGGCTGAAGACAACACGATCCTGGCACTGCCAAACTCCATCGCTGCGCAGGTAATCGAAGCTTATTTTTTCCAGCGTGCTTTTATAATCGGATAGTAATTCTTTGGTGAGATTCCTTATATGTTCGCTCATGTGTGATGATGGTTTTATACTCGCAGAGAACAGGAAGGAAGTCGTAGGTTTAATGAATATCATCCTGACTGTTTATCTTTCCTTTTCCTTTGGTTTAATAAAATAGAATGCAAGAGTACTTAAAATAAAAAGTCTCCCTGTAGAAACAGGAAGACTTACTTACTAAACCAACTAAAAACTATCTTTTACTCCGGCATTATACCGAATGTTGTATTTATTC
>CAZZZH010000298.1:0-5276 GCA_964658445.1 Ilyomonas sp. | reverse complement strand
ATTGCGGGAACTGCGGATGCCGTCATTGACATTTCGGAGGGCGGTGCGGGAGTTTCGGAGGGAGATTTTGAGAAGAGTTGAGTATTCTCTTTTTAAGAGAAGATATTTGCGAAGCAAATAATGATTATGAAACGAGCCTTGATAACAGCGAAAGTGCACCCTTACCTGATTGATACATTGCGCAGCAAAGACTACGAGGTGGTGTATGAACCGGCAATAACCTATGAGGATCTATTGCGCAGCATAACCCATGTGCAGGGACTGATTGTGACGACGCGGTTGAAAATAGATAAGGCGGTAATTGATGCCGCAACGGAATTGAAATGGATTGGGCGGCTGGGCAGCGGGATGGAACTGATAGACGTGCCATATGCCGAAAGCAAAGGAATTATGTGCGTGAGCAGCCCGGAGGGAAACCGGAATGCGGTGGCAGAACATAACCTGGGCTTTCTGCTGAACCTGATGAATAAAATAACGAGCAGCTACCTTGAAGTGCGGGAGGGCAAGTGGATACGCGATGCCAACCGGGGAACAGAACTGACGGGTAGAACGGTAGGCATTGTTGGGTTTGGGAATACGGGGGAGGCTTTTGCAAAACTGTTGGCGCCCTTTGACGTAACGGTGCTGGCGCATGATAAATACCGGCACGGCTTTGCCAAAGATTATGTGCGCGAAGCGAGCTTAGAGCATATAGCAAAGTATGCCGATGTGGTGAGCCTTCACCTGCCGCTGACTGACGAAACTTATCATTATGCGAATGATGCGTTTTTCGATTCGTTGACCCAAAAACCCTACTTCCTGACGGCGTGCCGGGGTAAAGTGACGGATGTGGCGGCGTTGATTCGCGCGGTGCAAAACGGCAAGGTTGCCGGTGCTGCGCTTGATGTGTTGGAAAATGAAAAGCTGGATAGTTTTACCCCGGAACAAAAAGAACAATTAGCGTGGCTAACGAGCCAGCCAAATGTGCTGGTAACGCCACATATAGCGGGCTACAGCCACGAGGCTTTTTATAAAATGGCGAAGGTGACGCTGGATAAACTGGGCATCGTGTGATGAGAAATTATTGCTTCTGAAATGCAAGCTTTATTATGCTTTACAGCTTAGCAAAGTGACTTTATAACGGCACTAATTCTATCTTCTTTTTTTGCACTAACTGCGGTGGTAGATTTTCCAGAATGGTTTGTTTTAAGATGGCGATTAGTCTTGTTTTTGAAAACGTTTTTACCGTAACGAGGCTGATCTCGCGCACCGGCGCCGGACTTTTAAAATAACGAAGCATATTCTTTTTAGTGCGGCTCATATCGAACGTTGCCAGCTCTGGCAAAAGGGTGATGCCACCGTTCTTATCTACAAAACGCTTGAGTGTTTCGATGCTGCCCGCAGCATAATCGAAATGTTTTTCGATGGATGAATCTTTTTGCAACGCACATAAATTCATTACCTGGTTGCGCAGGCAATGTCCTTCTTCCAGCAGCCACATGCGGTGCACATCAATGTCTGTAGGCAGCAGATATTTTTTAGTAAACAACTTGTCTTTACGAGATATGTAAGCCACAAATTCTTCGTGAAACAAAAAGATTTCCTTCAGCTCTGCAGTGTTGAGTGGTGTAGCAAGAATGCCTGCATCGAGCGTTCCGTTTTTTAATTGTTTGATGATGTGCTCTGTGGTGAGTTCGTGAAGGCTGATGTGTACCTGCGGATATTGCCTGATAAAAGCTTGTATAAACTGGGGCAGGAGGTAAGGTGCTAATGTAGGGATGATGCCAATTTTAAGTGTGCCGGCAACAATGTTTTTTTCCTGGTGCACCAACTGCTGCATGTTGTGTGCTTCTGACAATATCTTTTTTGCCTGCTCTATCACAATGCGGCCAGTTTCGGTAGTAGTAACCGGATTGGTGCGGATAAAAATCTGCACACCTAATTCTTCTTCCAGCTTTTGTACCTGCATGCTTAGCGATGGCTGCGTGATGTGGCATTGCGAGGCTGCTTTGGCAAAGTGTTTCAGCGCATCGAGCGCGATGATGTATTCCAGTTGTACTAGCGTCATGATAGGTTAAAACTATGAAAGTATAGAATTAATTGATTGTAATGATTGCCCTGATGTCATAAGTTTGCCACACGATAGAGCATCTTTGCCACAATTACTTTTATTCGATACTAAAAATTGATACTATGGAAAACGAAACCAATGACATTGGTAAGTGCCCGTTTCATAACGGCACGATGCATCATAACACTGCCGGCAGCGGCACCCGCAACCGGGACTGGTGGCCAAACCAATTGAAGCTAAATATTCTGCGCCAGCATTCTTCTTTATCGAACCCGATGGATAAAGACTTCAATTATGCAGAGGCTTTTAAGAGTCTTGATTTAGAAGCCGTAAAGAGCGATCTGCATGCGCTGATGACTGATTCGCAAGATTGGTGGCCGGCCGATTTTGGGCATTATGGAGGTTTGTTCATCCGTATGGCGTGGCATAGTGCAGGCACCTATCGGGTAACCGATGGTCGAGGTGGTGCAGGCGCTGGTATGCAACGCTTTGCTCCCTTAAATAGTTGGCCGGATAATGTGAGCTTAGACAAAGCACGTCGCCTGCTTTGGCCCATTAAACAAAAGTATGGCAATAAGCTATCGTGGGCTGATCTTATCATTCTTACGGGCAATGTAGCGCTGGAATCAATGGGCTTTAAGACGTTTGGTTTTGCCGGTGGGCGCGCTGACGTATGGGAGCCACAGGAAGATGTGTATTGGGGTGCTGAAACTACTTGGCTGGGCAATGAGAAACGATATTCGAAAGGTGAAGTTGGCGTAGCTGCGCATGGTGTAGTATCTTCTGATGAAGATGCGGGACGGCCTATTCACTCACGCGACCTGGAAGAGCCACTGGCAGCGGCGCACATGGGTTTGATTTATGTGAATCCGGAAGGCCCAGATGGTAATCCTGATCCATTGGCGGCAGCAAAAGACATCCGCGAAACGTTTGGCAGAATGGCAATGAATGATGAGGAAACGGTTGCGCTGATTGCAGGCGGACATAGCTTTGGTAAAACACATGGTGCTGCGCCTTCTGATAATGTAGGCAAAGAGCCGGAAGCTGCTTCCATAGAAGAACAGGGCTTTGGCTGGAGCAACAAATATGGTGCAGGTAAAGGTGCGGATACCATCACCAGTGGATTGGAAGTAATATGGACAAAGACACCGACACAATGGAGCAATAATTATTTCGAAAACCTCTTTGGCTTTGAGTGGGAATTAACCAAAAGCCCGGGCGGTGCGCACCAGTGGGTTGCCAAAGATGCGGAAGAGATTATACCGGATGCCTACGATGCTAACAAGCGTCATAAGCCGACAATGTTGACCACTGATTTGTCATTGCGTGTTGACCCTGAATATGAAAAATTATCGAGGCGTTTTTTGGAGAATCCTGGTTCAAACTGACACACCGTGACATGGGACCGAAAGCGCGCTATTTGGGTGCTGATGTTCCGCAGGAAGATTTGCTTTGGCAAGACATCATCCCTGCGGTTGACCATGCGTTGATAGACGAAAATGATATTTCGTTTTTAAAAGATAAAATCTTAGCATCCGGGTTGAGCATTGCTGAATTTGTAAGCACGGCGTGGGCTTCGGCTTCCACCTTCCGCGGTTCTGACAAACGCGGTGGTGCTAATGGCGCGCGCATCCGTTTGGCCCCGCAGAAAGAGTGGATGGTGAACAATCCTGTGCAATTAGCTAAAGTGTTGAGCGTGCTGGAAAGCATTCAGAAAGAATTCAATGCTGCGCAAGCGGGTGGTAAAAAAGTATCACTGGCAGACTTGATTGTTTTAGCCGGTTGCGCTGCAGTAGAGAAAGCGGCAAAAGATGCAGGTCATGATATACAAGTTCCCTTTACACCGGGACGGATGGATGCATCGCAGGAACAAACGGATGTTATTTCTTTTACTTTTTTGGAACCGGTTGCGGATGGCTTTCGCAATTACCGGAAGTCAAAATTGCCGGTAGCTACAGAAGAGTTACTAATTGATAAAGCGCAATTGCTTGCTTTGACTGCACCTGAGCTAACTGTGCTCGTAGGCGGTTTGCGTGCCTTGGGCGCCAATTACGACGGTTCGAAGCATGGCGTTTTTACACAACGGCCTGAACAGCTTACTAATGACTTTTTCGTAAACCTTCTTGACATGAACACCGCCTGGAAAGCGATGGATGAAAGTAAAGAATTGTATTTGGGAACCGATCGCAAAACAGGTCAACCGAAATGGACAGCTACCCGGGCTGACCTGGTGTTTGGTTCTAACTCGGAACTGAGAGCCGTGGCGGAAGTATATGGCAGCAGTGATGGGAAAGAAAAGTTTGTAAAAGACTTTGTAGCCGCATGGCACAAAGTAATGAATGCAGATAGATTTGAACTGGAATAATGGGATAAGAAAGGAAGAAGTGAAAGGCAGCCGGAGCATAGCTTCGGCTGTTTTGTTTTAATGTTCGATACTAAAAATTATTGTTCTCTACCTGAAATAAGGCCTGCAAACAATTGCTTTGCGAAGACAAAAATTAATGAGTTTTTGCTATTAAATTAATACAGTCGATTCTGAAACTCTTTTTACATTTGACAACAATAAAACCATTGCCATGAAGTCGAACCTGTTTATGCTCCTTTGCATTGCTGCTTTGCTTACCTTTTTTTCCTGCGATAAAAGTATTAAAGACACTGCCGCAACTTCACCTGCGGATGCAGGCAGTGAAAGTGATGTAATGTCGTCTCAACAAATCAACTCCAGCATAGAAGCGGAGGTAAGTGCCACTGGTAGCTTTGAGTGGAAAAATGCGAGCCTAAAAATGATATGGAGTGCATTACAACAGCAAGGTGACGGCATTATGTGTATTGGATACAAACCGGCATTGGAAAGTGATATTGACAATAAAATGGCATCTATCAATATCCATTCATCAGACTGGAAAGACGCGAAACAACAGGTACTGAACCTTATTTTGCAAAGTGAAAAACAAAAAAATCCATCCTTGCAAATTGAAAACCTTGAAGTGTGGAAAGAGAACAAATTGCCGGCGGTAGATGTGGTCATTCACAATATTGAAACCATTAGATTGCTTCGCGCGAGCAACCTTATCCGTTATGTAGAACCGATGGGCTATGACCCGATTGCAGCAGAAGATGCCAAATATCAGGATAAGACTTCTTTGATTGGTACGGGTGGTAGCGGCTGTGGTGGCTATGATGGTAATAATACTTTGGTAGAAGGAAAAGATTATACTACTATTTC
>CAZZZH010000297.1:0-5304 GCA_964658445.1 Ilyomonas sp. | reverse complement strand
ATCACCAACTTATCTACAATGATGACCAACTTACTTTCATCCGACGCCAACTTACATAACTTTCCCAGTTCTTAATTTATTTTCAATCGCCTCATTTTGCTTCATATTTCAAACCGAAATATTTTTGCATCAACAACAATATTTTCTTATTCATTAAAAATCCAGTATCATGACTACACTTAACGCAGATCAGTCACGGCATCTCAAATGTTATCAGGAAACAGCCAATTTTTTTACCAAAAATGCAAGCAAGTATGCGCTGCGCAAACCCATTCAGATTCAGGTGAACTCCCTCACTGACAACAACAAAAAGATCACCGATTTAATACCATCGCGCAGCCAGGATGGCGAAGCCGCCACGGGCGAAAAAAGAGACCTGAAAGGCGATATTGCTACCGCAGTAGATTACATCTGCTCCTCCGCTTCCGTCTATGCGCTCGAGATAAAAGATAAGACACTTTACAACGCCGTCAATTACACCGCCACCGATGTCGTAAGAATGCGCGATGGCGAAGTCAATGGTTTTGTCATTACCATTACCGGTGCCATTACGCCGCTTCTCTCCAACCCCGATTTTCTGGAGTACGACGTTACCGCAGAAGATATAGAAAATCTTACGAAGAACGCCGCCGCTTACAACGACAGCCTCGGCGATAATAAAATAATAGACAACAACAGCAGCATTGCCTCCGCCAATATCGATGCCCTTCTGTTAGCCAACAGCATCATCCTCACCAAGCTCACCAAGCTCATGGTGTATTTCAAAACCACCGATCCTGCCTTCTACCAGGGGTATCAAAAAGTCATCATTATCGATAAGTCAGGCATCCATCACACCGGCATCCGCGGCGTTGCCACCAACCGCGATAGCCAGGCACCATTAAAAGACGTTACCATCGTTTATCATGGCAAAACGCCCGACAAAAACAAAACCACTATCACCGATAGCAAAGGGGTGTACGAGCTTATCAAGCTCATACCCGGCGAGCGCACCTTTACCTTCACCGTTCCCGGCTACGATAGCCAAACTATTACGGTAAAGCTCATCCGCGGCGCCATCCTCACCCTCAACATCACGCTTCAGGCACAAGCCATCAGCATTCAGGCCGCCACTGCATAGCCATACGCATCAAAAAAGTAACAGGAAATCAGAAGTTGTAATTATGAATCAAGGTTCTCGTCATTCCGCAATTGCCCTCAGCAATACTCATCACAAATCACTCTCACGAGGGCTTTGTGCGGAATCTGATGACTGAAATATCGAAAGATAATCATACAGTAACACCGTAAACAAAAAGGGTTCGCCACACATCGCGAACCCTTTTAAGTTAAAAGATATAATGAGCTTTTATACACAATAACACGCAATAGAATCAACAACCTCTCACACCCAAATCATCAAGGCCCACCAGCCCTTCATCTCACTGCTACCAAAGCCCAATCAAAGAACCCTGCACGGATGTGATGAATATCATCCATGCTTGATCTTTTTTGCTTCTTTTTTCCATCAAGGGAAAAAAGAAGAAGTGGTTAAACAGCTTTAAAGTTTCAAACGTCACACATCCAACCACATCATTCATAATACCTACCACATCACACATCAACCAGCGCCGAACTACTTAAAAAAGGTTCGCTTCCGTCCCATGTGTAAACTTCTAAGCCAATTTAATTTCGGGTGTTCCAAAATATCTTATATACAACCGGCAGCGAATGCGGGCTGCCGCATTCACCATATTATTCTCCTTTCTTTTCTTTCGCCCTTTTGCCCTAATTTCAACGCCGATAACACAGAATGGCCTGCTATCAAATCAATTAACCAGGAGACACTATGGATGCTTACGCAAATAGCAGTTTACAGCAGTTTAAAAATTTAGTTGCCATCCGCTTTCAGTTGTACAATAGCTTGTTTACCTCGCTGCCGTTTCACCGCATCGAGCGAACCGGCGTGTTGCTATCGCTCTTTCTTATCCATTGCGAGGAAGGCTTTCAAAAGCAAAAAAGCCCTACGGAAATCATCGATTCTTTTTTGTTGCAATACACCTCTTCCTACAGCCTGCAGGAAGGGCTGGATCTGTTGTTTCGGTTTGTACAATATACCGAGCGTCAGGTAGTACTGTTCGATGCGCTGGAAGATGCCGCCTTTACGCAGGTAAACGATATGGGTGGCGCCGGCACGCTGAAGCAGTTGCAATCCATCACCAGCAGCGCACAAAAAGAAGACGCACTGGAAGAAAAGCTGAAAGATTTCGGCGTGCGGTTAGTGCTCACTGCGCATCCTACCCAGTTTTATCCGGGCGAAGTGTTGGGCATCATTCACGATCTTTCCAAAGCCCTGATGAATGAGAATGCAGCGCTCATTAATTCTTACCTGCAGCAGCTTGGCAAGACGCCTTTTTTGCGCAAGCAAAAGCCAACACCGTTCGACGAAGCCATGAGTCTCATCTGGTATTTAGAGAATGTATTTTATGCTGCCTCCGGCAAAATTATCTCTTCCATGAAGGCATTGTTTCCGCATGCCGTGAGCGACGAAAACCCAATCATTCGTATGGGTTTTTGGCCCGGCGGCGACAGAGATGGAAACCCGTTTGTAACGTCTGAGATTACCTTGCAAGTAGCCTCTGCGTTGCGCGAAGCCATTATCAAATGTTATTACTTAGACATCCGCAGAATCAAGCGGCGGCTTACCTTTAAAGGCGTGGAAAGCGTAATCCACGATCTTGAAAAGAAATTGTATAAAAGCCTCATCGCACCAGATGAACTTCGTTTGCTGGATAAAAACGAAATGCTGCAAACCTTGCGGCAGGTGAAGCAAACTCTCATAAACGACCACAATGGATTGTTTCTTCAATCCTTGCAAAACCTCATTAGTAAGATTGAAATCTTTGGGTTGTATTTCGCTTCGCTGGACATCCGGCAAGATAGTTCGGTTCACCAGAAAGCATTGCACAGCATCGCAGAAAAGACCGACGCTTTGCCCGATAATTATGAAGAATTAGGAGAAGAAGAAAAGACCCATCTTTTACTCAACATCTCGCAAACCATTGACGCCGCTATATTGGAAGATGAGCTGGAAAGGGATACGCTGCAATCTATGCAGGCAATGAAAACCATCCAGCAAACCAATGGAGAAGAAGCCTGCAATCGATATATCATCAGTCATACTACCAGTGCGCTAAGCCTGCTGGAAGTGTATGGTTTGTTCTTATTAGCGGGCTGGAAAAAGGAAGAACTAACGGTAGATATTGTGCCGCTTTTTGAAACCATAGACGACCTGCAGGCGGCTTCCGCCATTATGGAAAGCCTGTACAACAACGAACAATACAAACAGCATTTGGCGCTGCGCAATAACACGCAAACCATCATGCTTGGCTTTTCTGACGGCACGAAAGACGGCGGTTATTTAATGGCGAATTACAGTATTTACAAAGCCAAAGAAGACCTTACCGCCATTAGCCGGCAACACGAAATCAGCGTTGTCTTCTTTGATGGTCGCGGTGGTCCGCCAGCGCGCGGCGGCGGAAAAACGCATCGCTTCTATGCGAGTATGGGTCCGAATATTTCCAACAAAGAAATACAGCTTACCGTGCAGGGGCAAACCGTCAGTTCTAATTTCGGAACGGTAGATACGGCGCAGTTTAATATCGAGCAACTGATTAATGCAGGTATTTCGAACGATATTTTATCGAACCGGAAAGCCACCATGTCTGAAGACGAAGAAACCCTGCTGGCGCAGCTTTCAGAAGTTGGCTATCAATCTTATTCCGAGCTAAAGAATCATCCTTACTTTATCGATTATCTTACGCATGTAAGCCCGCTTAGGTACTATGCCGAAACAAATATTGGAAGCCGTCCATCCAAGCGTGGCGGTTCTGCTAAGATATCGCTGAACGATCTGCGCGCTATTCCTTACGTAGGTGCGTGGAGCCAGACAAAACAGAATGTAACCGGTTATTATGGCGTAGGCACAGCCTTGAAAACAATGGAAGAAAAAGGCAGGTGGAAAGAAGTGCAACAATTGTATAAGAACTCCTTGTTCTTTAGAACGCTGATAGATAACTGCGAAATGGCGATGAAGAAATGCTTCTTCCCACTCACTGCTTTTTTATCAAAGCATGAAAAGTATGGCGAAATCTGGAAACTAGCCTATGATGAATATGAATTAACGGTAAAATATGTGCTTCGTCTTTCGGGTAATACGGACTTGATGGCAAGTTATCCGGTCGAGCAACTGTCCATTCAGATGCGCGAACGCATTGTATTGCCTTTGGCCGTGATACAACAATACTGTCTGAGCAAGCTGCGCGAGACGGAAGAAAAGCAAACGTCATTACCATTGAAAGACACGTATGAGAAGCTGATTATCCGCTGCTCGTTTGGTATTATTAATGCGGCAAGGAATAGTGTGTAGATAAGTATCAAGTCTATTTCTTTTTCCTCTAAATAAGCTCAGCTGTATTTTATTTACAAAAGCCGTTTTTTACACATTAAAAATGCCCCGGCAATTGCCGGGGCATTTGATTATAACAGATACTTACACAACCTACGAACTTATGGGTGCACCTTGTTTGTAAGGCTCATTTACAACGGTTACTCTTGGATCAATGTCCTGCTCCGGATAAGCGCTGGTTCCGTGTTCAAACACATCAAGACCACCCACAGCCAACTCTCCATGTTCTTCCACACGCAGGTTCCAGGGATGCGGAAACTTACGAATGATCCACATCATAATATAGGTAGCAAGGAAAGTAGAAGCTGTAATGAGGAAACTGCCGACGAGCTGCGCTTCCAACACACCGGCACCACCGCCGTAAAACAAGCCGGTAACCGGCGCAGAATTATCAGCACCTAACGGACCTGTAGCTCCAAATTGCCCCGAGGCAAAAAAGCCTAACGAAAGCGTGCCCCAGATACCGCAGAAGCCATGAACAGCTACAGCACCTACCGGATCGTCTATACGCAGGTATTCTATTAAATTAATAGCTAAATATACCACCACGCCGGCTATGCCGCCCAGCAGGATGGCGCCTAGCGGGCTTACCCAGTAGCACGGACAAGTGATGGCAACTAAGCCTGCAAGAAAGCCATTGACTGTGTAGCCCAGATCAAACTTGCCTTTGGTAGCGCCAAACCATAGAGCCATATACATGGCTACTAACCCGCCTCCGCAGGCAGCTAATGTTGTATTAGCTGCTACGCGGCCAATGCCCTGCCCATCTATTGCTGATAATGTGCTGCCGGGGTTAAAACCATACCAGCCAAACCAGAGAATGAAGCCGCCTACTGCGGCAATGGTCAGGTTGTGTG
>CAZZZH010000296.1:0-5327 GCA_964658445.1 Ilyomonas sp. | reverse complement strand
TGAAATACAATATGTACAACTGTGATAAGTGATTTTAAAGAGAAGCGACAAAGGAAGGCTGTGCTGGCAAAAAAGATCTATAACATCAGCCTTGGCATTTTCATTTTTGTAGTTGGGTTACTGTTCATTTTTATAAAAAAAATTAATAATGATGTGCTGACTGAATACCTTGATCTTGGAGATCCGCTATTGCAGAATATGTTTGGCGGTCTTTGTCTTTTGTATGGTAGTTTCAGACTCTATCGCGGAATAAAAAAAGAATTTTAATGAAGGGGAACCTATCATACTGTCCAATCGTTTTCATAATTGTGTTCTTTTGTTTTTCCTGTAAAAACAAACAAGCCGCAAAGCAATACGATTCGCCACAGCAAGGCACAATACATATCAGTGTCGATGAGAGCTTTAAACCTGTTATCAGTGAGGAAATCAAAGTGTACGAATCGTCTTATCCGCAAGCTCATATCCTGGCAGAATACAAGCCGGAAGCAGAGTGTTTTCGAGACTTACAGAACGATAGTGTAAGAATGATTATCACTGCAACAGGGCTCACGGATGCACAAAGTGCAGACCTGGAGAAAGCCTGGAACTTTCGCCCTAACTGGGATGTCATTGCTTACGATGCCGTATCAGCTATCATAAATAAAAATGCGAAAGACTCTGTATTTACCATAAAAAAATTACAGCGCATGTTAAGCGATAGTTCTTCAAAAGAAGACGTGGTAGTAGATGGCAACCATGCTACAAGCACTGTAAGATATTTGATGGATACTGTATTAAAAGGAAAGCCTTTTAGTGCGAATGTAAAAGCTGCCCAAGGCAGTAAAGCGGTGATTGATTATGTATCGGATAATGTTGACGCCATTGGCTTTGTGGGTTCCAGTTGGATAGGTAACGCAGACGACCCGGAACAGATAGCAGAGCTTAAAAAAATAAAGCTCGCTCTAATAGAATGTAAGAGTTGCGGCGCGGGTTATTTTGCGAAGCCATCACAACAAACTATAGTCGACGGACAATACCCGATGGTACGTGCTTTGTATTATATTATTAAGGAAAACAACACAGGTCTTGGTACAGGTTTTGTCAATTTCCTCTCCCTCGAAAGAGGGCAATTGATATTTAGAAGATCTTATCTAGTGCCAGGCAAAATGGACTTTAGCATACGTAAAAGCGATTATTAAAATCAGTAAGCAATTAATAACTATTATAAAAAAACAAACATGAAGAAAACAATTTTATCGGTTGCATGTATTGTTCTGGCTGCTGCTTTCACGAAAGCACAATCGGTAGATGATGGCATCAAGTTTCTCTACTATGGCAAAGACAAAAGTGCAAAAGATGCTCTCCAGCAAGCAGTGACAAAAAACCCAAAAGATGGACGGGCTGTTTATTGGTTGGGGCAGGCTTTAATAGCCGACCAGGATATTGCCGGCGCTAAAACGGTTTACCAAAACGCCCTTACCAATGGTGTGAATACGCCTGATGTAAACGGCGCCTATGTGTTGGTAGGAATGGGGGAAATTGATCTTATACAGAACAGCGACGTAAACGCTGCCAAGCAAAAATTTGAGCAGGCAATTACGCAATCAAAAGGAAAAAAAGGACAGGATAATGCTGATATTTTAAATGCCATTGGCCGCGCTAATGCTTATGGGGGTGCCAAGATTGGCGACCCGGCGTATGCGGTTGATGTTTTAAAAAGAGCTGCCCAGATTGATCCTAAAAATCCGGATATTGACATTAACCTTGGTATCAATTATTTAAAAATGGGAAGCGAAAGAGGTGGTGATGCAGTAACCGCTTTTCAAGATGCTATTACGCGTGATCCTAAATATGCAGGTGCTTATGCGCGTATTGGAAATGTGTATAAAAGCCAGGACAATAAAGAGGCAATGGAAGAATATTACAACAAAGCTGTAACTGCCGATGCGACCTTTGCACCGGTGTATTATTACTGGTTCGATTACTATCAAAACCGCGACATCAACGCAGCGCAGCAGTATTTGAATAACTATGTAAAATATGCTGACCAGGATTGTAACACTGATTTCTTTAAAGCCGATTATTTGTTTCGTGCGGGTAAATACCAAGAATCAAAAGCAGCAGCCGATGCAATGGCAGCAGGCAGTTGCAGCACATACCCAAAGCTGAACATACTGTATGCTTACAATTACGACAGGCTGGGAGATTCTGCGAACGCAAAGAGCGCTTTGGATAAATATTTTGCTTCTCAAACCGCTGGCACAGACATCGATCCTAACTATTATGTACTTGCCTCTAAAGTGTACTCAAAATTTCCGGGTTTGGAAGATACGGCTGTAAGTTATCTGATTAAAGCAATGGATGCAGATACAGTACAGAAAAATAAAATTAAGTACATCGATTCTATTGCTGCCGTATATAAAAGAGCTAACAAGCCAGCTGAAAGATTTGCATACATAAAAAGGGGATTTGCTATGACTACCGGCGACCCGTCGAGCCGTGCTTTCTTCGATTTAACGGATGCTGCAGTAGCTGCCAAAGATCCGTATGCAGACTCTGCCATCATGATGTATAAGGCTAAATATCCTGATCAGGTCTATCCTTACACATTTGCTGTAAAGTATGCACAGGCAACTGATACAACAGGTGCGAAAGCAGTCGGTCCTATCAACGACTATATCGGCTTTCTGTCGAAAGATACTGCAAAGAATGCACAGACTATTGGTTACTATTATGCCTTGCAGGGCGGCTATTATGCTAATACAGCCAAGAATCTGGACAGTGCAGTATATTCGTTCAGACAAGCCGTTAAATACGATCCTAACCAGACTCAATATCAACAGTATTTAGCGATACTTGAAAAGGCACTGCAAAAGCAGAATGCACCGAGAACAACTACGCCCGCTAACAAAACCACAGGTACAAAATCGCCTGCTAAGAAGCCGGGTGCGAAGTAAGTTTGATAAGCAAATCATTGTTTGATATAAATAAAAAACTCTCCCTTTTCGAGGAGAGTTTTTTATTGCATCAGCTTGCTTATTTTTGTTGTATCAACTGGTAATTATGTTAATGATTTCTCTTCTTCAGACCAATGTAACGACGACTATGGCCAACGGCACTGCTACCGATTATTTTCCAATCGCTATACAGCTATTGTTTGCTATCGGTTTTGTATCGGTAATGCTGCTGGGCTCAAACTTTTTGGGACCGAAAAGAAAGACAGGAGATAAGCTGGAAAACTTTGCCAGCGGTATAGAAACACATGGCACGGCACGGCAACCGATGGCAATAAAATACTTTTTGGTTGCTATCTTATTTGTACTGTTCGATGTAGAAGTAATTTTCTTTTATCCTTATGCTGTAAACTTTAAAACCCTTGGCTGGCAAGGCTTTGGCGAAGTGGTAATGTTTGTTGCTTTCTTCCTCATCGGGTTTTATTATATTTTAAAAAAGGGCGCACTTACCTGGGAAGACTAATCTTTTTTCTTTGCATTTTAGAGGTCTTTTCAAGTTCGGTTGATTCTGCATTTATCACTGCAATACTTTACTTCGTCCCACACTTTTTCCCATTTCTTTCGCCAGGCAAAAGGGCGCTGGCAGGTCGCACAAATCTTGTGAGGTAAGTTCTGCTTTTTTGTTTTTTTCAAAAGTCTGGGTTGATTTTATGCGTTGCGGTTATGATGTCTTGCATCTTCTTTTTTTAAAAGAAAGCTTTTATAAAATAAAATACTAACCCAGCGCTATTTACTCTGTTGAATATTATCGAACACCTCTTTGAGGCTGCTAATTGAAATGGGCTTGATAATATAATTCTTGATTTCTTTGTAAGATGCAGCCTTTAATATTTCAGCATTATCTACCGAAGAGGTAACCATATAAATGGTGATGCGTTTTTCCGAATGAAGATGCAGCTTTATAAAGGAATCAAGAAACTGCCAACCATTCATCACGGGCATATTGATGTCAAGAAAAATAACATCTGGCAAACTGTTTAGTTTGTCTTTGTTCTGCTGCAAATATTCGATAGCTTGAAGACCATTATAAAATTGCATGATCTGGGTGTCGATCGTAAGATGGTGAAGCATCCGCTTCATACCAAACTGATAAAGTTTATCGTCGTCTATGATGAATGTAACCAACAGCGGATTGTTTTGAAATTAAAAATGCACAATAAAGGTAGTTCCTTCGTTCACAACGCTCTCTACTTCTATTGTGCCGCCCATATTTTCTATCTGGTTCTTGGTGATGTACAAACCGATACCTCTTGCATCGGAGTTTTGATGAAAAGTCTGATTCATCTTAAAGAGGCGGTTTCCATATTTTTCAAGGTCTATTCCCAATCCGTTGTCTTTTACTTTCATACAAGGCCGGTTGTTCCTGCAGTCGGTGCTAAGCTCGATGATGGCTTTGCGGTCTGGATGCTTGTATTTAATAGCATTTGTTATCAGGTTTAGCATAATGCTCTCCAGATAAGCGGGCGCATATTCTACCCATCCGCAATTACTGAAATCGGTTATGATTTCTACCTCTTCTTCTACTATTTTATAAGTAACCGCGTTACTGATATTGGCAAAGGTTTCAGCAAAAGATATCTGTCGTTTTATTTCTGTATTGAGGCTCACCAGCCCGTTCAGGTTGTTTACCGTCTCGCTCAATGCGATAGATACATTCCTAATCAGGTTGATCCATTCAAGTTTTACTTCTATATCTGTTTCTACATCTACCATGTCAGTTATCATCTTCAGGTTGCTTGCATGCGAGTGAAGGTTATGAGAAACGATATAAGTAAAGTCCTTTAATTTGCCGTTCTGGCCATCAATGATTTCCAATGCCGAATTAAGCTCTATTTCTCTTTCCTTTTGCGAAGTTATGTTTTGAATAACCCCGCGAGCTTTAACGATTTTACCCAAATGATAAACCGGCTTTCCAATAACTCTAACCCATATCTTATGCATTTGAGCGGTTATCAGTTCAAGCTCAAGATCGTAAGGATAACCTTCATCTATCAGTCTTCCTAAATGCTCTGTAAGTAAGACTTGCGATGAAGGTTGGTAAAAGTTGACGGACGCATCGAAAGTGGGAACAAAACTTTTGTCAACCTCGTGTATTTTTTTTGTCTGATCTGACCAGTATAACGTCTGGTCTTCAAGGTTTAGTTCCCAGCCGCCGACATCAGACATAGAAGAAGTTTCGTCTAAGAAAAATTTTTGCTCTTTAATGCGGTTACGGATATCAATCAAAAAATTTTCCTTCAGCTTTTGTTTTTCTATTTTCTGTATGGTGCCGCGCATGGCTATTACCTCATTGTTTTTGTCAAATACAGGCTTGGCCATCGCACGTATCCAGAG
>CAZZZH010000295.1:0-5340 GCA_964658445.1 Ilyomonas sp. | reverse complement strand
CGTGAAGATAGCCGGCTAATGGTAGTTCACCGCAAAACAGGACAGATAGAAAACAAACACTTTCGCGACATTCTCGATTATTACGATGACAAAGATGTTTTCGTTGTCAACAACACCAAGGTATTTCCTGCCCGTATGTATGGACGTAAGGAAAAAACCGGTGCCAAGATAGAAGTGTTCTTGCTTCGCGAATTAAACAAACCCAATAAGCTTTGGGATGTAATTGTTGATCCCGCAAGAAAGATTCGCGTTGGCAACAAGTTATATTTTGGCGATAATGATGAGCTCGTAGCTGAAGTGATTGACAACACAACAAGCCGTGGCAGAACCATCCGTTTTCTTTGGGACAGCGATGAAGAAAGCTTTAAAAAGATGCTTGAGTTTTTAGGCGAAACGCCACTGCCCAAGTACATTAAACGCAAGCCCGACGAAGAAGACAAGGAACGTTTCCAAACTGTATATGCAAAGCATGAAGGTGCTGTTGCGCCGCCTACTGCAGGCTTGCATTTTAGTAAGGAATTAATCAAGCGTTGCGAAATAAAAGGAATTCGTTTTGCAGAAGTAACGTTGCATACAGGCCTAGGCACATTTCGCCCGATAGAGGTTGAAGATCTAAGCAAGCATAAGATGGACGCAGAATATTATCGTATTGAAGAAGATGCTTGCGCTATTGTAAATAAAGCCAAAGAAACCGGTCATAAAATTTGCTCTATTGGCACTACAACGATGCGTGCAATGGAAACCAGTTTTACAGCTCAGAAATTATTAAAGCCAAGCGAAGGATGGACGAATATTTTTATTCATCCGCCTTACAATTTCAACATTGCAGATAGCTTGATTACGAACCTTCATTTACCTAAAACCAGCTTGCTGATTATGGTTACAGCCTTTGCCGGTTATGACCTAACGATGGAAGCTTATAAGAAAGCGATTAAAGATAAATATCGATTCTTTAGTTATGGTGATGCAATGTTGCTTATTTAAAATAAATTTACAACAGAAAGTAAAAAGCCGGCTAAACACCGGCTTTTATTTTACAACAAAGAATCGTTTGATAGAATAAAAAAAACGTCCTGACATTGTGCTGCCAGGACGAAAGAAATAAATTAGAATTAAGCAGTCTTCAACGTTGATTTCTTAGCCAACTTGCTCTTAAGATTAGCAGCTTTGTTCTTATGAATGACGCCTTTTTTAGCGAGTTTATCAATCATCGAAATGGTAAGTGGAAGCTTCGCATCGTAAGCAGCTTCATCTTTTAAAGACCGGATATCGCGGATGGCGTTACGTGTTGTTTTACCGTAATAACGGTTTCTGTCTCTACGTTTTGCCGCCTGGCGTGCATCTTTTTTTGTCGCTTTATGGTTTGCCATAAATATTTTATATTAACGCTAAATTTTTTTAGGAATGCGAAGGTAAGTGTTGCCGTTCGCTTATTGAAATTTTATTTTGTTATGATTAATAAAAAGCGTCCATATTTAAAACAAATACCCTAAACACTCGGCTTCGACCTGTTTTTTTTATAAAAAATTATAAGCTTCCCTTAAACGTCTGACGTCGCTTCGTGTTTTTTATTCTACGATATTTGTACTGTCTCGTAAATATATTTTACCATTATTCTGCAAAGAAATTACAATAAACAATCGCTTTTGTCATGAAAGATTTTTCATACATCACCAGTTCGCATCCGGCTTTCATCGAAAATTTGTACAACGACTATACGGTTGACCCCAATAAAGTGGACCCGGAAATGAAGAAGTTTTTTGAAGGCTTCGACTTTGCTATTTCGAATGCAAAAAACGGCAATGGAAGTGCAAATGGGAATGGACATGTAAATGGCAACGGCGCTGCCATTGCTACAAAGGAAGCCCCCGCTGCAACCGACAACTGGCGGCAGGAAATCAAAATATATCGTCTCATTTTAGGCTATCGCAACAAAGGCCATCTGCTTGCGAAAACCAATCCCATCCGCGAGCGCAAAGACAGAGGTGCAAACCTCGATCTGGGTTTCTTTGGCTTAAGCGAAGAAGACCTTGACAAGACCTTTCAAGTAGGAGAAATCATCGGGCTGGGAAATACTACGCTGCGAAACATTTTACAACACTTACAAAACGCTTACGCTTCGCATGTGGGCATTGAGTTTAAGTACGTCAGCAATCAGAAAAAAATAGACTGGCTTACCAATGAAATGGAACGCAACTTTACCAAAGAACTGCCCTTACAAAAGAAAAAACGCATACTCGAAAAACTGAATGAAGGTGTCATCTTCGAGAAGTTTTTACATACAAAATACGTCGGTCAAAAACGCTTCTCACTCGAAGGTGGCGAAACTACTATCCCGGCATTGGATACTATTATCAGCGTTGCTGCCGATAACGGCGTGCAGGAAGTGGTGATAGGTATGGCGCATCGCGGCAGGCTAAATGTGCTTGCCAACACGCTGGGAAAAACTTATGAGCAAATTTTTAGCGAGTTTGAAGGCACAGCAAGAATGGACCAAACCATGGGAAGCGGCGATGTAAAATATCACTTGGGTTTTGGCTCTGAGATAACAACGGCAAACGAGAAAAAAATTCATGTCAAACTAATGCCGAACCCGTCGCACCTGGAAGCCGTTGACCCTGTTGTGGAAGGTTTTGCCAGAGCGAAAGCCGATCTGCTTTACGAACATCAATACGATAAAATTTTACCAATACTAATTCACGGCGATGCCTCTATCGCCGGTCAGGGCATTGTGTATGAAGTACTGCAAATGAGCGGTCTTGATGGTTATGAAACCGGCGGTACCATTCACTTTGTTATCAATAACCAGATTGGTTTCACTACCGATTTTGATGATGCCCGCAGCTCCAACTATTGTACTTCCGTTGCATCTATGGTGCAAGCGCCGGTGCTGCATGTAAACGGCGACGATGCGGAAGCGGTAGTAAAATGTTCAGATATTGCAACGCGCTACCGGCAAGCATTTAACGAAGACATTTTTATAGACATGGTTTGCTATCGCCGTCACGGTCACAACGAAGGCGACGATCCAAAATACACGCAGCCGCACCTTTATGAATTGATTGAAAAACATCCCAACCCGCGGGAAGTTTATATAGCTTATTTAAAAGAACATGGCGAGTCTGATGCGCAGGATTTAGCGAAGCAAATGGAGCAACAGTTCTGGAGCGATCTACAGGAACGGTTAGATGAGATCAAACAAAATCCATTGCCCTATAAATTTCAGCAGCCTGAAAAATGGTGGTTGAATTTACGCAAAGCAACAGCGGCCGATTTTGAAAAATCTCCTGATACTTTTATCAGTGAAGAAACATTTAAAATGTTGTTTGATGGCATCATGAAATGGCCGGCAGATTTTAAACCGCTTCGCAAAGTAGAAAAACTGTTGCAGGATAAAATCAAGCTGTTTGAGAGTGAACAGAAAGTTGATTGGGCAACGGGAGAATTGTTGGCGTATGCATCTTTATTAACACAAGGAATTAATGTTCGTATGAGCGGGCAGGATGTAAAGCGTGGCACGTTTAGCCACCGACATGCAGTGCTGCGCGATGAAGTAACGGATGCTTATTATAACCGCCTTGATCAATTGATAGAAGGACAAAAAAAGTTCGATATCTACAATTCGTTTTTGAGTGAATATGGTGTGCTGGGTTTTGAATATGGATATGCGCTGGCAAATCCCAATGCACTTGTTTTATGGGAGGCGCAGTTTGGCGATTTTGCCAACGGCGCACAAACCATGATCGACCAGTTTATATCGGCAGGCGAACAGAAATGGAGCCGTATGAATGGGTTGACGATGTTGTTGCCACATGGCTACGAAGGACAGGGACCCGAACACAGCAGCGCACGCATGGAGCGCTTCTTACAAATGTGTGCGGAGTTAAATATGATCATCACCAACGTTACGACTGCAGCTAATCTCTTTCATTTACTAAGAAGACAAACAACATGGTCGTTCCGCAAGCCATTGATTAATTTTTCACCGAAAGCGTACCTGCGCTATCCGGGAAGTTATAGCCACATCAGTGAGTTCACATCCGGCGGTTTTAAGGAAGTGATAGATGATGCGTTTACCAACGATGCAGCTGCTGTAACAAAAGTGTTATTCTGCAGTGGTAAATTGTATTTTGAACTGGCAGAAAAACAGGTAAAAGAAAACCGGAAAGATGTGGCTATTGTTCGTGTTGAACAGTTGTATCCATTGCCGGAAAAACAGTTACAGCAATTGTATAAAAAATACAGTAAAGCAGTTTGGTTCTGGGTGCAGGAAGAACCATTGAACATGGGCGCTGCCACGTTTTTACAAATGAACCTGAAGAGCCTTAATTATGGCGTAATCAGCCGCAACGCCAGCGCTGCCACCGCTTCGGGGTATTCTAAAGTTCATGCGAGCGAGCAGGCAGAGATTATCAATACGGCATTTAGTATTTAAGCTTTTTCCTGATAAAAATAAACCTGCAAAGCAGTTTCGCTTTGCAGGTTTATTTTTTATACAGTGAAGTTGATGTACTCATTTTTAGCCAATGCCGCGGGGATAGAGCAAACAGTTCAATTCTATCATTGCATAGATGTATACAAGGTAAGAGCACAAACATTTTTATAAAACTGGAATGAATAACATGGATATAACCAGAACCGGCTGATATTTGTTAGCCTGTTTCTATAAATCCTATTAGTTTTGTAAGCCTCTTTTGCGCTGCCCGATAAAGCACCTTGCCAAAGAGAAACAAGTCTTAATAACATCTGACATGATTGATATAAAAGTTCCTTCCGTAGGCGAATCCATTAATGAAGTAACACTCTTAAAATGGGTAAAAAAAGATGGCGACTATGTGCAGCGGGACGAAGTGATTGCCGAACTCGAAAGCGAGAAAGCGACGTTTGAAGTGAACGCCGAGCAAGCTGGCATTTTAAAAACGGCTGCCAACGAAGGCGACACATTAACCATCGGCGCTTTACTAGCAAGTATTAACGAAAATGGCAGCGCAACTGGCGCATCGGCTGAGCAACAAAAGCCAGAACCGGCTGCCGCTGCTGAGTCTGAAACCATCGCTACGCCTGCATTTCAGCCCGTACAGAAAACTGCACCTATTGCTTTAACCGAAGCAAAACTGGTAGCCGCTGGTAAAGGTGAGATTGAAATGAAAGTGCCTTCCGTGGGCGAATCTATTTCTGAAGTAACCTTGCTGAAATGGGTAAAAAAAGACGGTGATTTTGTAAAGCGTGATGAGGTGATTGCAGAGCTGGAAAGCGAGAAGGCAACGTTTGAACTGAATGCAGAAGAGCAAGGCGAATTGAAGACCAGCGCAAAGGAAGGTGATGTGCTGAAAATAGGCG
>CAZZZH010000294.1:0-5380 GCA_964658445.1 Ilyomonas sp. | reverse complement strand
CCGGACGGATGCGCGGAGCGATCATGCCGTCCTTGAATTTCTTTGCTACTTTCTTGTTTCAAGACAAGAAAGTAGAAGGTGATTGTATTATAAATAGAGCTCTTTCAACTTTTAGAACACGAGTAGTATCTCCTTAAAAATCAGAACAATCGAATCGTACGTTAAACCAATCCTCAACCACCAACCAACCTTCAACACATCCTACCGCATCCCAATCTCCACAAACGCTCTCTCCTCCGGTCCCGTATAGTTGGCGCTCGGGCGAATAATTTTACCATCCTGCCGTTGCTCTATAATGTGCGCGCACCAGCCCGTCAGCCGGGCAATCACAAACAGCGGCGTAAAGAACAAAGTCGGCACCCCCATCAGGTGATACGATACCGCAGAGAACCAGTCCAGGTTCGGAAACATCTTTTTCTCCTGCCACATCAGCGTTTCAATCGCTTCCGCAATGTTATACAGCAGCAAATCACCCGCTTCGTCCGACAATTGCTTCGCAATGGCTTTAATCACCTTATTGCGCGGGTCCGAAATGGTATACACCGGGTGCCCGAAACCAATGATCACTTCCTTGCCTGCCAGTCTTTGTCTAATGTCCGCCTCCGCTTCCTCCACGCTCGCATACCGGCTCTGAATCTCGAACGCCACTTCGTTCGCCCCGCCATGTTTCGGTCCGCGCAGGGCGCCGATAGCGCCGGTAACGGCAGAATAAATATCCGAGCCCGTTCCCGCTATCACCCGCGCCGTAAACGTAGAGGCGTTAAACTCGTGTTCGGCATACAGGTTCAGCGATACTTCCATCGCTTTCGTCCACGATGCAGGCGGCGGCTGCTGGTGCAGCAGGTGCAGAAAGTGCGCACCCGTGGTGGCATCATCCGTTTCTACCGCTATCCGTTTTCCCGATTGAGAAAAATGATACCAGTACAGCAGCGCCGACGAGGAGGAAGCAATCAGCCGGTCGGCTATCTCCCGCGCGCCCTCTGTCGTGTGGTCATTGGGTTCCGGTTCCAGCGTGCCCAGTACCGAAGTGTAGGTACGCAGCACGTCCATTGGGTGTGCGGTTGCGGGTATTTGCTCCAGCACATTCTTCGCGGCCTGCGGCAGGCTGCGCAGCGATAATAATTTTTTCCGGTAATCCTCCAACGCTTCTTTATCGGGCAGCAAGCCATACAGCAGCAGGTAAGCCACTTCTTCAAACGAGGCTTTCTCCGCCAGGTCCAGGATATTATATCCGCGATAGTGCAGGTCGTTGCCGCTTCTTCCTACCGTGCAGATGGCAGTATTGCCGGCCACCACGCCCGACAGGGCAACCGATTTTTTGGGTTTAAATTCAACAGGCATAGCATCGTTACTCATCGTTATTATATTTTTATACAAACAAATTAGTTACAAACAATCAACATAGAAGCGGCTTCCACCAATCCTCATGTACGTGTGCGTTGTTGTCTCTTTAGAATAAACACGTTTATTTCTTTTGAAACAACGCATCCAGCTTCTCTTCGTAGGCATGATAGCCGATGCTTTCATACAGTTCAGCGCGGGTTTGCATGCTGTCCACTACCTTTTGCTGCGTGCCCTCTTTCCGTATGCTTTCATATACGGTTTGGGCAGCTTTGTTCGCTGCGCGAAAGGCAGACAGCGGGTACAACACCAGGCTTACCCCGGCGTTGCGCAACTCATCCACCGTCCACAACGGCGTCATTCCAAACTCGGTGATGTTAGCCAGTATTGGTATACCGCAAGCTTCGGCAAAGCGCCGGTACAAAGCCAGATCGGTCACGGCTTCTGCAAATAGAAAGTCGGCACCCGCCTGCGCGTATGCATAGGCGCGGTCTAGTGTTTTTTCTAATCCTTCTACGGCTAAAGCATCGGTGCGCGCACCAATCACAAACTGTTCATCCGTGCGGGCATCAACCGCCGCTTTAATGCGGTCGGTCATTTCATTCATCGTCACCACCTCTTTGTTCGGGCGATGACCACAACGCTTCGCTCCTGCCTGGTCTTCTATATGCAAAGCCGCCGCCCCGGCTTTTATTAACGACTTCACCGTTCGCGCCACATTAAAAGCCGACGGACCAAAACCCGTATCCACATCTGCCAGCAAAGGCGTAGAGGTAACGTTGGTAATGCGGTTAATGTCAATCAACACATCTTCCAGCGTAGTGATGCCTAAATCCGGAATGCCCAGCGAACCCGCCGCCACGCCCCCGCCCGACAGATAGATAGCTTTGTAGCCGGCCTGCGTAGCCAGCAAAGCATGGTTGGCGTTAATGGTTCCTACTATTTGTAAGGGCTGCTCCGTTTGCATGGCCTGCCGGAAACGGGCACCGGCTGAATCGTTCGTGCTCATGATGTTCTGTAAATATGTAAATGGCAAAGTAAAGGTATAGAAGAAGCCCCATAGCAGAATACGAAGAGCCGTCCGCCCCTCTGGTTCACCGTCATTGTATTGTACCGTTCATTTACTTTTAGCAGAAGCTTATCGGTCGTAAAAATATCTTTATGCCATGTTGCAGGTAGATAACGTAGTAAAGAAATATGGAACGGAAACCATTCTCCGCATTCCTTCTCTTTGGCTGGAGGCAGGCGTATACTGGATAAAAGGAGCCAATGGTTCGGGCAAAACAACCTTTCTGAAAATGGTAGCCGGTCTGCTGCCGTTCGAAGGCGATATACAGGTCAATGGCATCAGCAGTAGAAAGAAACCGGTGCCGTACCGGCAACAAATCAGTTGGTCGGAAGCCGAGCCTTTGTTTCCTTCTTTTATGACCGGCTACGATCTTGTCAAACTATACAGCCACATCCGCAAAGCCGCACCGGCACAAGCCGATTCGTTGATCGACCTCTTTAGCATGAACGACTACATCAGCACGCCCGTTGGCACTTACTCTGCCGGCATGACCAAGAAGCTATCGCTGCTGCTTTGTTTTCTCGGCAGTCCTTCGCTTCTGTTATTAGACGAACCACTGATTACACTCGACACGGGTACGGTTACGGCAGTGTGCAATTATCTGGTAAAAAGACACCAGGATAACAGCACTTCTTTTCTAATCAGTTCTCACCAGGATGTAGACCCGCAGTTGCTTACATTCCATAAAGAATTTCAGGTACATCATCAAACCCTTACAGAAGCATGAACCTGCCGGCACGTTTGTTCTTCCAGTGTTTTGTAAAGCCTTTCTATAAAGAAAATGCAGGTGCGCTTGTGTTTGTATACACCTTTATGTTCTGCATCGTCAGCACCATGGATGGCGCAGGTATGTATGCCTATCATTACTCCTTGGTCACGTCCATGCTCACCAGCCCTGTGGTGTTGTTGCTGGTCTTTGTTCTTTGGTTTGTCTACGCCAGAAAGTGCGCTGTGTTTGTCACTAATCTTCTTCATAGCCCGCCCTATTCTTTTCTTTACATTATTACTTCTTTGGGTAAACAACAACGGTTCTTTCTCTTTCTTTTTGTAAATGCCTGGCTCTTGCTGCCGGTTCTTAGCTACTCGTTGTTTATTGTTTTTGTTGGCTGTCATCAGCATCTGTATGTGCCCTTACTCTTCGTTGTTGGTTATCTCCTGGTGTTATGCATGGTTCCTCCGCTGTGGCACATTTACCGGTTGAATAATTTGTACCAGCCACCCTCTTTTTCATTGCAAAATAAAATGAGTAATCCTCGCCGTCCTGCTTCTTACGTCGGCATGCTGCTATGGTTTATTGTGGATGAACAAAAGGTAATCTGGCTTAGTATAAAAGTGTTTACCTGCGGTGTTCTTTACCTTATTGCACGCTACAATACAGCTTCGCAATACGACATTGTAATGCCCTTTTTGTTTTTCAATTTCGGTATCTTTTCCAACAGCCTTTTGGTATATCTTACCCGCCAGTGGGAAGAAAGGTATCTGTCTTTTTATCGCAGCTTGCCTGTGTCGTTACTACGCCGGCTATGTCAGTATTCGCTTTTCTACGGTATTCTTTTATTGCCGGAATTTATGACTGCTTTTTTGCTTACTTCTGTTCATCTTCATGCTGCCGATGCACTTACCTTTTCGCTCTGCGGCTATAGCTTGCTGCTGTTGATGAACAACACCCTTTTTCTAAAAGATTTCAGCGCAAAGGAGTTTGTAATTGTGTTGCTGTTTTTCTTTTGCGTGCAATATATCTTGTTGCCAACGGCAGGGTTTACGGCCTTGTATCTTTTGTTCTTCTTCGCGGCTGTTGTGGTATTCATCACTGGTTATTATCGCTACGAACCAGATGCACGAAAAGAGAGTGTGTAAGATGAATTATTGATAACTGTATGGAAAGAAAAAGGCTTTGAACAAGGAACCCTTGTTCAAAGCCTTCAGCCAAATAATTTCTTTATTGTCTTACTTCTTTACAAACAGCTTATCTGCCAGCGCTTCGTCATGTCCATAAATATCATGTCGGAAATTGAGCTTTCCATCGCGGTCAACCCATGCGGTAAAGTACCCGATAAACACACGCACGGGCTTCTTCAGCGTTACCCATTTTTCATGGTCTAAATTCATGCAGCTATCTATCTTTTGTTTCGTCCAGGTAGTGTCGTCTCTCAGTAGGTAAGCCGCCATTTTATCGGGATATTGAATGCGGATACATCCATGACTAAAGTTGCGGTTGGTAGAAGAAAACAGGTTGTGGTTCGGCGTATCGTGCAGGTAAATATCATAGTTATTCGGGAACAAAAACTTCACATGTCCTAACGAATTATCGTCACCTGGTTTCTGCCTTACAATTGGTATGCTGCCGCTGTGCCCTGTGATCTCCATATGATGGTCGGCTATGTAGTTTTTGTTGCGTGCCATGCCCGGTATTATCTCTTTCTTCACAATGCTTACCGGCACATTCCAGTATGGGCTGAACACAATATACTTCAGGTCGCCCGTAAAGATGACGGTGCTGGTTCCTTCTTTGCCCACAATGGTATTCATATCAAACTGCAGCCTGCCGCTATCGTACACATACAGCTTGTATTCCGGTATGTTTACCATAATGTAGTTGCTGTCGCTTTCGGCAGCCATCCAGCGGTCGCGCTCCAGGTTAATCAATATCTGTTTAATGCGTTCGTCAATAGGGTAGTTCAGCTCTTTCATAAACGAGACATTGACACTGCCGGTAACCGGCAAACCCATGCGATGCTGAAACGATTTTACAGCAGCCACTGTTGCCGTATCAAAAGTGTTTGTTGTATCTTCTGCGGTCAGATCGCCAAGCAGCCGGAGGCGTTGTTTTATCTGCGCCACCGCAGCTGAAGCGTCTCCTTTTTTATAAGCTTTTGCCGGGTAGGCAATCGAGTCCCAGCTTCCTTTTTTCTGAATATTGTAATACTGCGCCAGCACCGATTGCAGTTGCTTGTATTGTTTGTTTAATGG
>CAZZZH010000293.1:0-5452 GCA_964658445.1 Ilyomonas sp. | reverse complement strand
CAATTAATGGGCTTGGTGAAGCTGACCGGTGGAAACAATGGGCAGCCCGTGAATGGAAACGGACAGTCTGCGAAACAGCCTGTACAATAAACATTCTGTAGGAGTTATAAAATAAAAAAGCTCAGCAATTATTTGCTGAGCTTTTTTATTTAAACCGTTCAATATATTAATAACGATACAAATCAGATTTAAAAGGACCTTCTTTGCTGATGCCTAAATAACCCGCCTGAACATCGGATAATTCATCCAGTTCAACACCGATTTTTGCAAGGTGCAAACGCGCTACTTTTTCATCAAGATGCTTGGGAAGTACATACACTTTATTTTCGTACGCATCACCATTCACCCACAATTCTATTTGTGCCAACACCTGGTTAGAGAAAGAGTTGCTCATTACAAAAGAAGGATGACCGGTTGCGCAGCCTAAATTTACCAAACGACCTTCTGCCAATACAATCACTTCTTTGCCATCAATGCTATATAAATCGACCTGTGGCTTGATAGTATCCTTTGTGTTGCCATAGTTTTCGTTCAGCCATGCCATGTCTATTTCAATATCGAAGTGACCGATGTTACAAACGATGGCCTTGTCTTTCATGCTGCGGAAATGTTGTTCCGTAATCAGATCACGACAACCACTTGCCGTCACAATGATATCAGCTTCTTTCACAGCATCTGCCATTTTCTTTACTGCATAGCCATCCATTGCTGCCTGCAAAGCACAGATTGGATCAATTTCGGTAACAATCACACGGCAACCTGCACCACGCAAAGAAGCCGCAGAACCTTTACCTACATCGCCATAACCGCCCACAACAGCAACCTTACCTGCAAGCATGATATCCGTAGCACGGCGGATAGCATCTACCAGGCTTTCTTTACAACCATATTTGTTGTCGAACTTGCTCTTTGTAACCGAATCGTTCACATTAATTGCCGGCATTGGCAACGTACCTTTCGCTACTCTCTCATACAAGCGATGAACGCCCGTTGTGGTTTCTTCAGAAATACCTTTTACATGATTGGCAAGCTCAGGATATTTATCCAACACCATATTGGTTAAATCGCCGCCATCATCCAGAATCATGTTCAATGGAGTATCGGTATTGCCAAAGAAAAGCGTTTGCTCGATGCACCAGTCAGCATCTTCCAAACTCTGCCCTTTCCACGCAAATACACCAACGCCTGTAGCCGCGATAGCTGCTGCCGCATGATCTTGCGTTGAGAAGATATTGCAGGAACTCCATCTTACTTCAGCACCTAAGGCAACTAAAGTTTCAATCAAAACGGCAGTCTGAATCGTCATGTGAAGACAGCCTGCAATGCGGGCGCCTTTCAACGGTTGTGATGCGCCATATTCTTCGCGAATGGCCATCAAACCGGGCATTTCGGCTTCGGCAAGACGGATTTCTTTTCTGCCCCATTCAGCCAGTTTAATGTCGGCTACTTTGTACGGCAGGCTCAAATCGATAGAAGGTGATACTGTTGTTGACATAAATAATTTATTTGGCCACAAAAGTAGTCTGGCAGGATAACATACTGAATAATTATAAAACTTTGGGATAAAGTCCTGTTTGTTATCTTTATAACAGAATAAGTGAACTTTTTATGATAAAGAAAAGCACCCAAAAAGAAGATTTGGCTAGTGAGGAATTTACACTGGATAAAAAGGACTTTGCCATCCTTCATCTTCTTCAACAGAATGCGCGGATTACGGTAAAAGAAATCTCCGAGAAAACGCATCTCAGCACAACACCTGTGCATGAACGTATTAAAAAGATGGAAGCCAGTGGTGTCATAAAACAATATGTAACCTTGTTAGATCCTGTGAAAGTAAACAAATCGCTGATGGTGATTTGCTATGTATCACTGCGGCAGCACAGCAAAACAGCCGGTGTGAAATTTATAAAAACCATCAATGAACTTACTGAAGTAATTGAATGCTACAGCATCTCCGGCGAGTTTGATTTTATGCTGAAAGTGCTTTGCGAAGACATGAATGCGTACTATGATTTTCATGTAAACAAGCTGAGCGCATCGGAAAACATTGGTCATGTGCAAAGCACATTTGTGATGGGCGTCATTAAGCAAACGCACCAGTTGATACATATTCAGGAATAGCTATCGCAACAACTCAAAACTATATTTCGCCACCGACCAGAACTCGTCCAGTGCTATGATGCGCGACTTGAAAAAAGAAATCAGCTTTGACCAGTCCTCTTTATTAAAAATACTCACGTTTACTTCTTCTGTATATATGCGGCTGATAAGTTTTCCCCGCTCATCGCGCGTGTGCATCTGCCAAGCCCATGTTTCGCCCAAAGCCTTGTGCAGTGCAGCTTTCAGTTGCTGAAACTGCTCGAAGTACAAAGCCCGCAAATCCTCATCTTTATACAAAAGCTCGATAGCTATAGACGCTTTTTTGTTGCCTGCATCCATCCGGAAATAGATATCCTTTTCACCTGTTTTGTAGTTGATCCAGTTTATCTTTTCGCCTTCTGCAGACAGCACCGGCAGCATGTATTGGCCAAAGGCAGTCCAAAATTGTTGCCGCAGCAGCGACGCTTCCTGTTTAGAATACATGTGGCAAAAATAATGCAGCCGCTACTCCCCTATTTTCTTCTTCTGCATTCTACTTTAAAACAACAAAGCCTGTTCACTTGAACAGGCTTTGCTTAAGACTATCAAAAACGAAACCTTCTTTTCTTTTTTATCTTGGTCGATGCCAGCATTACAGCACTTGCAAACAACAGGGCACTCGAAATTAAAATTACTTTCCGGTACGGATTATCGAGACTTGGTGGCAAGTATTCTACACCATTTACATCCTGTACAGCAGGGTCGCCCACATAGCGGCCTTGCTTAGGCAGCGCATCGGCAAAGTGTTCTACCAAGTCTACCAATTGCGTTAGCATTTCTGTTCCGTACATCGGTTTGCCGTGACCGGTAGCCACTATTTCGGGCTGCAGCAGCACTAATTTTTTTACCGATTCATACGCGGCAAACCAATCGGTTGTGCCATAGGCCGGCGGGCGACTTATTCTTTTTATCTGCAGCAAGGTATTAAAGGCCGATTCGCCTTTGGTGGTAATAAAAGCATCGCCTACAATCATCACTTTATCTTCTTCTCTGAAGAGGGAAATATGCCCTGGCGCATGCCCCGGCGTGTGTATCCATTTCCAGCCGGGAAGAAAAGGAACGCTATTGTCTTCGGGCAACGCCGTTACAAAACTGCTGATGTCGATCGGCTTCATGGAGTATAAAAAAGATAGGTCGGCAACCAGCCCGCCACCTACTGTTGGGTCGCAGGGTGGGTACGATGCTTTACCCGTTAGGTAAGGCATTTCTAAATAATGCGCGTACACCGGCACATGCCATTCTTCTGTCAGCGACTGCACGCTGCCTACATGGTCAAAATGTCCGTGTGTAAGGATGATGGCTCGAGGCTTAGCATTGTCTTCGCCAAAAAGCTCAACAGCCATCCGCTTTATTTTTTTACCGGTGCTTTTTAGTCCTGTATCTATCAATACCCATTTGTCGCTGTCGGCATCCTTCACCATGTAGATGTTTACGAAGATGTCTTTCATGCCCCAGATATTGGGCGCTACGCTGAAATAAAAATTCTGCTTCACAGCTTCCTGCGTGGTTGTCATGCGTCAATCGTTTTTGTGTAAAAATCTTTTTCTTGGCTATGCAGTTAAAAACATGCCATAATTATAGCGTCATTTGCTGGAGCCAGTCTCGACGTTGTTAATAATAAAAGAGCCGCGTTTGCGGCTCGCTCTACTTATTTAAAATAAATTATCCGGGCTACAATACTTTCATCATAGTGCAACAGCCCGAAGAATGGATGATTCATTTAACCGGTTATCATGCCGTGCAGGATTGAGAGTGCCCTCTTGGCTATGCAACCCGCGCCCATCTTTTTCAGAAATATAAAAATTAAAGGGTTGCAGGTGTTAGAAAAGATTTACTTTAGACACAGATTGTTGCTTTAATTTCATCAATTCATAAAAACCTTCTGTATGAACCGCGTTGCTACAGTTCTCTCCTATAAAGCCGGTGACGGTGCCACCTGAAACGAGCGTGTATGATGCACTGCAGATTATGTCTGACAAAAACATCGGGTCTGTAATTGTGATGCAGGACGATGAGTACCAGGGCATCGTAACGGAGCGGGATTATTCAAGAAAGGTGATCTTGCAAAACCGGCATTCCAGCAGCACGCCCGTTTCTGAAATTATGACCACTGACCTGCCTCGCCTTACACTACAGGATACGATAGATTATTGCATGGAACTGATGACAAAGAATAATGTCCGCTACCTGCCTGTGTTTGATAAAGATGCGCTGGCGGGCATCATTTCTATGTCGGATGTAATTAAGCAAACCATCATGGCGCAACAGCAAACCATTAACCAGCTAAACGAGTATATTCATTCGTAACCAATGTCTGCATTGAAAGACTTAGATAACGTTTACACGGTTTCTTTCCAGCCAAAAGTTACTTCTACTGCAATATCGGGGTGAAGGCTTTTTGTTACCGGGCACGTATGCGCCGCATTCTCTAAAACCGTTTGTTCTTTTTCCGACAACTGAAGGTGTTCAGGAAAATGAAAAACAATCTGTACACCGCTAATGCGGCGCGGGTTGGCAGCCATTATCTTTTGTATATCCAATGTGGTTCCACTAAGGTTAATGTTCATAGATTCTGCTTTCATGCCCATGATGGTAAGCATGCAGCTGCCCAATGCCGTTGCCACAATATCAGTAGGTGAAAAACGTTCTCCTTTACCGTTGTTGTCTACCGGCGCATCGGTTTCAATAACGGTGTGACTTTGCAGATGCGTAGCCTCAGTTCTTAAGTTTCCTTTATACACTATTTGTGAAGTCATTGCTCTATTTTTACATAAATTTACAGGTAACAAATCAAATGTACGTGAAGAAATTTTTGCTGGTGATGATCCTGTTATCATCAATAATGGCAGCACAGGCACAGGTAAAAACAAAGGAAGAAATCCGAAGAGAGCGCGAAGCAAAGCTGGCGAAGCTGAGAAAGCAGGAAGACGAAACAGCTTTGATTTATACAAAACAAACCGCCTTTGGCATTCGCCTGAATACAGATGGCTATGGCTTGTTTTTCGAGCATGGCAAGTATAAAAAACTAGCACTTACCAACCTGTGGTGGGTAAGCCTCGACGAACGGAAAGACCCCAAAGAAAATAAAATAACCAATACAGATGGCGTCTTCCAGATCGGCAACCCATTTGTGTATGGCAAAATCAATAACTTTTACCAGTTAAAAGTAGGCTTTGGTCAGCAGCGGTTAATTGGTGGCAAAGACATCAAAAACGGTGTTGCCGTTTCCGCAATTTATGGTGGAGGTATCAGCGCCGGTTTGCTGAAACCTTATTACATTAATGTACCGGACAGCAGCGGTAATATAGACATT
>CAZZZH010000292.1:0-5475 GCA_964658445.1 Ilyomonas sp. | reverse complement strand
TACCTCAATAAAATGCCCTGCTGCGTTGCGATGCAGCAGGGCTATTTTATTGTTTTGATCTCTTTGCTTTTTACGCTCAAAAAGGCCTGGTAAACAATACAGGATGCAGCGTTTTCAAACTATCTTTTGCAGCAGCATCTAGCTGCGCAAAAGACTTTTTATACTTGTCTTTGGCTATATAATCTTTCATATCGCTCTGCACTTTTAAAAGGTCGTCACCCACATTGCCGCGAATGCCCATCATTACGGTTCCCTGCTGTATTAGTTTAAAAGCAACCGGTAAATGCCCGGTCTTTTGGTAAGCCTGAAGCCAACTGTTATACACCGTATTATAAACACCATTGTTCATTGTCTGCAAAGGCATTCCGTTGAACGTAATGTGGCTGGTGCTGTCTATGATCATCACGCTGGTATCCATGTTTTGCAAGCTATCCGACGGCTTTGTTTCTGTTGTTAATGGTGTTGGTTTGTAGCCCGTATCGATAGAAGTATTTGCCGGCGCAGATGTTTGATGGCAAGCGCCCACACTTATCAACATAACAAAAAGTAAATAATTCTTTTTCATAGCCACTATTTTGCAGGAATGATACCAGAATTTAATTATCAACTTTTGCTTACTTATTGCCTTTAAACCTTTGTTGTGCAAACTTTATGTTCTCACTTTTATTTGAGCAAGGAAACAAAATGATAAGAAGCTAGCTGGCTTTTATAAAATTAAATAAGCCATTCTTTGTAAAAAAAGAATGGCTTATTTAGTGTGTCATTAGGCTTATCAGATAGAAATATCGATGTGGTCGCTTGCTGTCTTTTTGTTTATCACTTCATTGTTTTCAAATGTAATAACACTGCCATTTGAATCGTAACTTATTGTATAAGTTACCATCAATATTTCGTTGCTGCCAACCACATTGTCTATATTTAGTTTCTTGCTGATTGCTTTAGCAACTAAAGGAAATTGCTTTAACTGCATCGACTGGTAAGATTGTTTGCTCAGCACCACTTTTTTATCGCCGTTTATCTTGCTAATAGTTATTTCTATCGTTGCCCGGGCATCATCGTAAGCGGCTGCGCTATAGTTGCTGCTGCTGAATATAGAAAGATTGATTTCCTTATTTACTTTTTGTGTATGGCTGAACAAAGAAAGATTGTTAGGAAATACCAGTGTTACTATGAACAGAATAGGTAAGAATATAATAAGCTTTTTCATAAAAAATGTTTTTAAATGTTGATGCAGATAAGGTTCGCAGAATGATGCCGGATGGTGCCAACAAAACCTCTACGCTGCGCCGAACGGCAACATGCTGTGATGAAAGGCAGAATAAACAGTATAAACGATGATAAACAGTTGCGCCTATTAGCCAATGAGAAGGAAGGCTGATTAAAAAGTGTTCGCTACCGTACAAAAACTGTTTGCCGGCGATACAGGATAGGTAGTAATTAAGAACGGTCGTTATACTTGTAAAGAGAAAAGTCCATTTTTCATCATTCCGAATTTATAATTCTTCGCCTACTTTTACGACCCAACTTAATCGATATGTATTCGCCGGAAGAAACCAAACATTTGCAACAGCAGACCACTTATTTTTTACAACATTCTCTTCTAATTGAAGAGAAAGAGTTACCTGCGTTAAGAAGTGTGTTACGCTTTCACGAGTATCGCTATTATGTAATGGACGAACCGCTGGTTTCAGACTTTGAGTACGACACTCTATACAAAAGATTGGCAGATATTGAAACAAACGATCCAACACTTGTAACGCCCGACTCTCCTACTCAGCGCGTGGGCAAAGGCCTGACAAAATCATTCCCTACAATACAACATCTGGTGCCGATGCTGTCGTTAGAGAACTCTTATGATGCAGAAGATCTGCGCGATTGGGATCGTAAAGCAAGAGAAGCTTCCGGTTTGGATGTAATTGAATACTGTGCAGAGCCAAAGTTTGACGGTGCCAGCATCTCATTGGTTTATCAAAACGACTATCTTCTGCGTGGCGTTACGCGTGGCGATGGTGTGCAGGGCGAAGACATCACTACCAACATTAAACAAATACGCTCAATCCCTTTATCAGCGCCGTTTTCAAAGCATGGTATTGACGAGATAGAAATTCGTGGCGAAGTGATTATTACAAGAGATAAATTTAAAAAGTTTAATGACCAGCGTATGGAAGCCGGCTTGCCTTTGCTTGCCAACCCGCGCAATGCGGCAAGCGGTTCGTTACGCATGATTGACTCCGTAGAAGTTGGCAAAAGAGGACTCGAAGCTTTCTTATATCACATCAGCGATTATACCACAACTGAAGGTATCAAAGTTTCGGATGAAGCTGACCATTCTAAAGAAGACTTGTCTCATAAAAATATTCCTTTTACCACGCATTCAGGATCGCTGGAACTCTTGTGGAGTCTCGGTTTTAGAAGTCCGGTAAAAGAAAAGAGAGTGCTAACAGGTATTGATGATGTGATTGCTTACTGCCACGAGTTTGAAGCCACCCGCGATAAGATGCCTTATGAAATTGATGGTATGGTCATTAAAGTAAATGACCTGCAATTGCAGGATAAATTGGGCATGACTTCGCATCACCCGCGCTGGGCAATTGCTTTTAAATTTAAAGCCAGGCAAGCCACCAGCAAGTTTAAAGAAATCGAATTTAATGTCGGCCGAACAGGAGCGGTAACGCCGGTTGCCAAGATAGACCCGGTACACATTGGCGGCGTAACGGTAAGCCGCATTTCGATACATAACGAAGAGTATATTAGAGAAAAAGATCTGCGTATTGGAGATGCGGTGCTGGTTGAAAGAGCGGGTGATGTGATACCGCAGATTGTAAAGTCGCTACCCGAACTAAGAACGGGGAATGAAGTGCAAATCGCTTATCCTACACACTGCCCTGCCTGCAACAGCAAGCTCTTTAAAGAAGAAGGCGAAGCTGTATGGCGCTGCCCGAATATTGAATGCCCTGCCCAGGTGCTGGAGCGCATGATTCACTTTGTGAGCAAAGATGCCATGGACATCAAACATTTTGGCGAAGCCAATGTTCAGAAGTTTAATAAGCTGGGTCTGCTGCCCGATGTACCCGGTATTTATAAGCTCGACTTTGCTAAAATCAGCGAGCTGGAAGGCTTTGGCAAGAAGTCAATTGAAAACTTACAGCAGTCTATTGAAGCTTCTAAACAGCAGCCATTGTATCGTTTGATTTATGGGTTAGGCATCAGGTATATTGGTGAAACAACTGCCAAAACATTAGCCAATGCGGTAAGCAATATTTTCGATTTTGCCCGGATGAGTGAAGAGCAGTTGTTAGAGCTGGAAGATATTGGTACCAAGGTTTCTAAAAGCATACAGCACTTTTTTTCTAACCCGCAAAACATAGCCATGCTGAGTGAACTGCAATCCCTGGGGCTGACGCTTACCAATAAAAAAAAGCAAGCCACCAGCGGAACAAATACTTTACAAAATCAAACCTTTCTGTTTACCGGCAGTCTCAAAAAACTTACCCGTAGTAAGGCAGAAGAAATAGTAGAGCAGCAGGGCGGAAAACTGTTGAGTGGCATCAGCAGCAAGCTTAACTATCTTGTGGTGGGCGAAGATGCCGGCAGCAAGTTAGAGAAGGCGAAAAAGATAAACACCATCCGCATTATTGATGAAGATGAATTTCTGAAAATGACGATTGTTGAATGATACTTGTAAGTTGCTTTGTAAAAAGATTTCGCTTTGCTAAATGTTTGCATTTGCAAATTTTAATTCATCATTCATAACTGACAATTATACTCTATTTTTAAACTTTGCTTTTCCATTTTGAAAATACATACAACATGAACACATCACGCCGAACGTTCCTGAAGCAGACCGGCACTGCTTCTGCCTTTTTTTTATTATCGCCTAAAGAAATGTTTTCAGCCAATGCCGGCAAACTCATTGGGCTTCAGCTCTGGACAGTGAAAGAAGACGCTGCCAAAGACCTGGATGGCACACTAAAGCATATTGCCCAGGTAGGTTACAACAATGTTGAGCTTTTTGGCTATAACAAGCGCGTATATTTTGGCAAAACCATAAAGGAAACCAAAGCATTGCTGGATAAGTATAATCTTAAAAGCACAAGCGCTCACGTAGCCATTAACGACTTTTTGTTTAACAAAGATGAAGATCAACTAAAGTATGCCATTGAAGATGCCAAGGTTTTAGGACATGACTACCTGACGCAACCCTGGCTTGACGAAGACAAGCGCAGCATCGACACTTTTAAAATGCTGGCCGATCGTTTTAATAAAGCTGGCGAAATGTGCCATAAGGCAGGGCTTAAGTTTGCCTATCATAACCACAATTTTGAGTTTGTAAAAGCGGATGGAACTAGTGGATATGAAGTGTTGCTAAAAGGAACGCAAAAAGACCTTGTTCATTTTGAAATGGACTTGTACTGGGTATTTTATGCGGGTGAAAAACCGGAAGAATGGTTTGCCAAGTATCCCGGCCGCTTCCCAATGTGGCATGTGAAAGACATGTCTAAAGCGGCGAACAGAGAATCTACAGAAGTAGGTAATGGTACAATAGATTTTAAAAGCGTTTTTACTCATAAAAAAGAAGCCGGCTTCGTTACCTTCTTTGTAGAGCAGGAAGCTTTCTCTAATGAGCCGCCAGCCAAAGCCATTGAAACCGATTTCAAATACATTAAAGCAAATCTTGTTTAACTGATCACCATGAAAATAAAACACATCGTATTTCTCTCTGCCATCGTTTCAACTTCTTCCGTATGGGCACAAACAAAGCCGGAAGAAACAGAAGTATATAAACCGGTTCCGCCGATAGTAACGCCTGGCAAAACCAATAGCGACGCGCCTTCCGACGCGATTGTCTTGTTTGACGGAAAGAACTTAAACGAATGGGTATCTGTAAAAGACACCACGCAACCGGCAGATTGGATAGTAGGTAAAGGCATTCTTACCGTTGATAAAACGAAGGGCAACATTCAAACAAAAAGAAAGTTTCTGGATTACCAGTTGCACATCGAATGGAGAGAGCCTAAGAAGCTTACCGGCACTGGCCAAGCGCGCGGCAACAGCGGTTTGTTCCTGGCTTCTACTGGACCAGGTGATGATGGCTACGAGCTGCAGATATTAGACAATTACAACAACACAACCTATGTAAACGGACAAGCGGGTTCTATCTACAAGCAAAGCATTCCACTTGCCAACGCCTGCAAGCCGGATAATGTTTGGCAAACCTATGATGTGGTGTGGACGGCTCCCCGCTTTAATAATGACGGCACTTTGAAAACGCCGGCTTATGCAACCGTATTTCACAATGGTATCGTTGTTCAAAACCATACAGAATTAAAAGGGCCAACGCAATACATTGGCACACCTGCATACCGCAAAGCACATGATGCCGAGCCGATAAAACTACAGGCGCATGGCGACAAAAGCGAGCCGCTCAGCTTTAGAAATATCTGGATAAGAGAGCTGTAAAATATCGATAATAAA
>CAZZZH010000291.1:0-5490 GCA_964658445.1 Ilyomonas sp. | reverse complement strand
GCCGCTTATTTTCTTCGATAATGTGTACCCATATGGCATCCCGCAGGGAAATATTATTACCGAAGAAACGCCGTTTGCGCCGCGCAGTAAGAAAGGAAAGATTCGTGCAGAGATTGATAATATGCTGCTGACCGAAATGAAAAGTGGTAAGATAAAAGCCATCATTGCAAGGGCTGCCGATTTCTACGGACCACGCGCTACTGATAAAAGTGCGCCGGGTATTTTGGTGTTCAGCCGTCTTAAAAAGAAGCTGGCGCCGCAGTGGCTGGTAAACCCGAATGTTCCGCGCACGCTTAGCTATACGCCCGATGCCGCACGAGCCATTTATATCTTGTCGCAACACCCGGAAGCCTTTAACCAAACCTGGATTTTGCCTGCCGTAAAGCCTGCGCTCACCGGCAAACAGTTTATTGCGTTAGCCGCAAAATATATGAATGGAAAAGAGAAGCCGCAGGTGTTGCCGAAATGGCTGATTGGTGTTATCGGGTGGTTTAACGTTGGCATGCGCGAAATGCACGAAATGCTCTACCAGGATGAGTTTGGCTATGTGCTCGATTCATCGAAGTTTGAAAAGGCGTTTGGCTTTGCTCCTACTTCTTACGAAGAAGGTGTGAAGACGACTGCAGACTGGTATCTGGCAAACGACTGAAGCGGTGTTTGATATTAAGGATGAGCTATTGTGTTTGTTTGCAATTTCTAAACTTTACATTTTGTCTAAACTTAGAGAGTGTATTTTTATCCGTAATAAATTTTATTGATTTAAAACAGAAAAAAATGGAAAGCAACGATATCAAAGAGATGTTTGAAGCCAGCAGCGACCAACTGAAAAAGCTGAACGAAATTGTAACCAAAACTATAGTTGAAGAAGACCTGATTGTAAACAACCTGAAGAACCCGCCTCAGGAATTCCTGACGCGTGGTCAGCGCATTTCAGATAAAGTAGCCCGCTTTGGTGGCAGCTGGAAGTTCATTATCATGTTCGGCATTGTTTTGTTTGTTTGGATACTCATCAACACGATAGCGGTTACCGCATTTCGTTTCGATCCGTATCCTTTTATCCTGATGAATTTAATCTTGTCGTGCATTGCTGCCTTGCAGGCGCCCATCATTATGATGAGCCAGAACCGGCAGGAAGAAAAAGACCGGATGCGTGCAGAGAACGATTATCTCATTAACCTGAAAGCCGAGCTGGAAGTAAGAAGCCTGCACGAAAAAATGGATTTGCTGCTGCAGGAACAAATGAAAACCTTGTATGCTATACAGGAAAAACAAATAACCATCATGAACGAGCTACATACAAAAGTAGACCAGCTATGTGCCGTTATACCCGTAAAAAATGATTGAGGAAAAGAAAATAAAGACAGACCTTAAATTTTTGATATTTAAAAAAGAAATCTATTTTTGTGCTCACGAATTGCAGCTATTAGTACCAAGAGAGAACAAGAATACCCCGATACAAAAGATTAGCCTTGGATATAATTTACACTTCGTTTTATCCGACAGATGCCCCTAATATGGAACGGCGTTTCCAAGTAAGAAGCCGGTAAAAACGAAACCTATACAAAAGCTGCCCTTCGTACACTTGCCGGTGTTTGTAGTACCCTGTTTGCTGTGCCGTTGTCTCCCGCCGGTTTTTTAATTGTTATTAAAGAATTGCCATCGATGTTTCCAGGTAAGCCAAAGAAGCGTCTATCTGTTGCCCGTCTTGCAGACAGGTAAAAGCGATAGCTGTGCGGATACACCGGGATGATTTGGCTGCTTGTACCCCCTTCTGTTTATTCATTCTTTAAAATACCTCTATGCAAACCAATTATTGTAACACCTCCTAACACTTTTATTTTCCCGCGTTCGATGTTAAAATTATTTCCCACTTAAACATTTCATCATGAAACCAATTTGCTTCACAAAAGAGGTGAGCCTACCTCGCAAGAAAGGCAAACACTTCAGCACATCCCTGTTATTCGCTTTGCGTCCGGCTTTTTTCTTTGCATTCTTTTTTCTGCTGGCAGCCGTTGTATTCGCTTCTCCTTTGCGCAACAAAACCAAAGACAAAAAAGAAGGTGATAACGCTACCAGCAGTCTTGACTGGAAAGCAGATGCCACGGTAAACAATGTGTCTTTTTATCATGCGGTAGCTGAGTGCGGCGGTAAAAAGGTAGTGTTCCTAAAGTTTGTAAATAAGAATGCCTACGCTGCCAACATTACTTGGAAAGAAACTGTAAAAACACAGATGCGCCCTTCTGAAAATGCCATCCGCGGTTTGCAGCACCTTACTTTATCGCCGGGCGAAACCCTGGCGCAGGACTGCAATTCTACATGCAAAGCGTGTGTACTGACACCGGAGCAAGTAAACCCCACTTACTTCGCGCAGATACAGGATTTTTCCTTCACAAACATTACGGTAGCCCGGTAACCGCCGAAGACATCATTATTACCCATCATTAAAAAAGTATGTATGAAAAGCTTTTTAAAATTATTAATCAATAAAACCACTCTTTTTGTATTGCTGGCTGTTGGCTTAGCCTTCAGTGCTTTGGCGCAAAACAGCGATAGCAAAGGCAAGGACTTCTGGCTTACTTTCCCCGGCAATTACGATAACCAGTCAACGGCTACTTTGTTCATTTCCGGCGACCAGAATACCAGCGGAACCGTAACTATCCCCGGCATCGGTTTTACGCAGAACTTTACAGTAACCGTTGGTAATATAACGTCTGTGGTAATGCCGGCTGATGTATTTCTTACATCTTCCAGCACTATCCTTAACAATGGCATTCATGTGGTTGCCAACGACGAGGTAACGGTGTATGGTCTAAACCGGGAACAATACACTACGGATGCCTATTTGGGCTTGCCTACGGATATTCTCGGTACCAATTACATCAACCTCGGCTATTATAGCAATGGCGAAGGAACACAGGTTGGAGTGGTAGCTACAGAAGATAACACAACGGTTACGTTTACGCTTTCGGCTTCTACCGATTCTTATACGGCGGGAGTGCCTTCCAGCATTACGCTAAATAAAGGACAGACTTATTTTCTCAGGAACTACAATTATGGCAGCGATCTTAGCGGCAGCTTTGTTACCTCAAACAAACCCATTGGGGTTTTCGGGGGGCACCAGTGCGCTAACATTCCGCTGGGCTATTATGCCTGCGACTATATAGTAGAAGAGCTGCCGCCGACAACAGAATGGGGTAAAAATTTTGTAACCGTTCCATTAAAAACCAGACTAAACGGAGATACCTTCCGCTTTCTAGCTTCGGAAGACAATACCGATGTAAGCGTAAACGGCAGTGTGGTGGCCAACCTGAACAAAGGGCAGTTTTACGAAACTATATTAACCACGTCTTCGCAGATTATTTCTTCCAAACCAATTTTGGTAGCCCAATATTCTAACGGTAGTCAGTATGACGGCGTTACATCCGATCCGTTCATGATGCTGATACCTCCTTACGAGCAATTCCTGAACAAGTATACCATTACTACACCTGCCGAGGGCTTTTCGGGCAACTATGTAAATGTGGTAGCTCCGTCTGCTGCGGTTGGCAATATCATCTTAGATGGCACCGCTATCCCGGCTGCCTCTTTTTCCGCCATTAGCGGCAGCGGTTTTTCCGGTGCGCAGGTTGATATCAGCCTGGGCGTGCATACGCTAAGCGGCGCTTTACCATTTGGTGTATTTGTATATGGCTATGCTGATTATGATTCCTATGGCTACCCTGGCGGACAATCGTTAGCACCGGTAGCTATTGTAAACAATCTATCCCTTACGCCTGCCAGCGGCTCAAGCGGGGTAAATACCAGTGCCTGCTTCACGGCTTTGCTAAACGACCAGTTTAACCACCCCGTAACCGGTGTGCGTGTAGACTTTGCTATAAACGGGGCCAACGATACCACCGGTCTCGCCTTTACCGATTCGAATGGTAAAGCTACCTTCTGCTATTTCGGACCCAATGCCGGGCAGGATACCATCGTGGCTACGGTAGGAACACTGAGCGATACCTCTTACTGGACCCGCACCAAATCGGCAGACAATCCGCCGTTCTTCGATTATACCGTTACGCCGGCTGATGGCACCGAATACGATGTTCAGGCAGGTCAATCGGTAAACTTCCATGTAAAAGCTTTGGATACAGATGCCGGGGATAATGTAACCTTATCGGCAACGGGCATTCCGCCGGGCGCTACCTCTACGCCTGCCTTGCCTACCAGCGGCAACCCGGTTACCGATGACTTTAGCTGGACAACCAACTCCGGCGATGTAGGCAATTATACCATCCAGTACAAAGCAACCGACAATAGCGGCAGCTTTGTAACCAGCAATGTCATCATCTCGGTAAGCAGCACCTGCGGTTGCGATACTTCCTTTACCACGCACGTAGCCGGTGTGCCTCAATACACCGTGAAAGGTCAGGGCTTCCATACTATTTACCTCGGTTATGGCTTGCAAAGCCTCGGCTTATATGCTGTGCATCATGGCGGCACCCCTCCGTTTACCTATCAATGGAGCGATGGCACTACACGCGAAGCCCGCATTGTATCGCCAAAGGTTACTACCACATACACCGTAACCACTACCGATGCACATGGCTGCAAATCCACTTCTGAAATCACGATTTATGTGATAGACGTGCGCTGCACCACCACACCGGGCAACATCTATATCTGCAATAATGGCGAAACGATGAGCGTGCCGAAAGAAGATGTGAAAGGATACTTAGATGGGGGCGCTACCCTGGGCGTTTGCAATACACAGCGCACCGAATCGGTTAAGGAAAACGGTGCCCGTATAACAGACAACCTGAAAGCAGTAACCGCATCTGCCGACAACAGCTTTACACTGTATCCCAACCCGGCAAGAACCACCATCAGCTTCCGGTGGAATGTTGCCGGCGCCAGCAATGCTAAGGTGATTATCACTGACCTGACAGGCCGAGTGTTGATGACCCAATCGCTGACCGGCAATAACCAAAGTATCAACATTGGTAAACTGACCAATGGCGTTTACTTAGCCAAACTGGTAACTGCGGATAAAACCGTTGCCACCAGCCGCTTTATGGTAAACAAATAAAGGATCATTTTTATCGGAATCAAGCCAAGAAGCCCGGAGTTAACTCCGGGCTTTGTTTTTACTAGATAGAAGCTGCAAGATTTTGCCGGAAAAAATCTTTTTTCTATTCAGACAATCAACAAAAGCTACAAAAAACGGTAAAAACACTCTCTTTACAGCATTCATTCAGTACCCGGACGACTATGTGGCGCAAGCAAAACTTCTCACCGCAATGCTGAAACAGAACAACGAGCTGAGAGCTAAAATTTCCGTTATGCCCTGATGTAAAGAGCACAAAACAGACCTTAGCTGTCTTCCCGGGCATCCTGAGTGCTTTAGCAGCCTGGCAGAGTCAACAGTTTACGAAGTAAACGGGCCATTAGCGTAAGAAGATAGGCCAAAATGCAAGCAAAATGGCCCAATACCTAAACAAAATGGGC
>CAZZZH010000290.1:0-5517 GCA_964658445.1 Ilyomonas sp. | reverse complement strand
TTTATTTTGCAGCCGCTTTGTCAAATCCATCACCAGGTCGTGCAGAAGAGCGGGTTCAATAATGATAGCGCTCTCGCCAAACATCAGGTACCAGCGTGCAAAGCCTTGCAGTGAGCCGCACAGGAAGGTCATCCGGATATGATCGCCCCTTTCTTCTTCGCTTACAAAACCACTGTAGTACTTCTGCTCGCCAAAATATTTTACGACTCTTTTGTCTACATCAATCACCACTTTTTCCAGCTTTTGCTGCTCCGCTGTTTTGTTGATGAAATGATGCAGCGGCGGATGCTTCTGGGTTATTTTTTCATCGGTAATTATCAGCTTGTCTATCTTATCCGTCCGGAAGTTTCGGTAGTCGTTTCGCAGGCGGCACCAGGCGATAAGGTACCAGTGTCTTCCCTGGTAGTAAATGCCCACCGGCTCTGTTTTGCGGTGCGATGTATTGTTGGTATCGAGAGCCGTGTAGTGCAACTCTATTACGACTGCATTGGCAAGGGCTTTTAGGAGTTGCGGCAGGTGCAGTTCTTCTTTTTTTTCAAACTGAAAAGAAGGATGAGACACGACAGCAATATGGCTGTCTATTTCTTCCAGATAGTCTTTCTGAGCATAGCGAAGTACCGCTTTGATTTTGTCTAATGCCGATGCGTAATAGTTGGATAGCCGCTCGTCGCTCATGTGCTGCATCAGCTTGGCGCCAGTGAGCAAAGCGGTCGCTTCTTCTTCTGTAAACATAACCGGTGGCAGCTTGTATCCCTCCATTAGTTGGTAGCCAACGCCTGCTTCGCCAATCACCGGCACGCCGGCTTCTTCCAGTGCATGAATATCTCTGTAAACCGTGCGCAGACTGATGTTGAACCTGCCTGCAATCTCCTGCGCTTTAACCAAACGTTTCGATTGCAGTTGAATAAGTATGGCAGCGAGTCGGTCTATCCGGTTCATGTTGTGTTGTGAACGATAAAGATAAGTTGTCCTGCTTTTACACAAGAACCCAACACCATAAAATTGAAGAGACGCGAAGGCTTTGAAAGCAAATACCCATTTATAAAAACCGCAGTGAGTTTAATTCCTCGACTAAGGATGTGCGGCAGGAATGGTTTATTGTTTGAGCGTTATCATAGAATTTAACAGGATTGTTTTTGAATCAACAATTAGAATTGTCCTGAGATGAATATGCTGGCTTTCGGTAACATACAAATCGTTTCGTTTTTACACCAGGTCGTTAGCTAAAACAAAAAGAAATGCTTGCCAGAGACTTAATTGCCACCTGAAAATCTTTCGTTGTCTATCTCGGTTTGCAAAGCAGGCGGCAGGCTTGAAAGCAGCTTGCAATTGCAGTTCTTTTTAATGTCGCTTATGGTGGTTACATAGTCCATCCAGTTGTTCGATACTTCGTTGTTGTTGGGTGTGTCGATAGCAATCACGCGCGTTTTATCGTTGATTCTGGCAAGGTCGTTATTGCCATCCGGCAAAATGACGACCACCTTCCAGATGTGTGCGGGCACTGTTATTTTTCCATAACCAATGGTCGTTTTGTATCCACGGCTTCCTTCGCCACCGACGCCGTAATTGCCCATTATTACATACACTTCGTTGCCCTTCGCTGTCTGGTCGCGACAGTAGCGTTCCATGTGTTCCCACACCTGTTCATTGTTCCTGGGTGCCTGCGGAATAATGTTGTCCATCAGGAACGTAGATGAGTTGGCTTCCTGCGATGATGTGCGGTCTGCCGATGGACAATTGTGTCCTTTGTCGAAGCCGGAACCTTTATACTGTGCAGGCGTTGCAGCATCCCAGCCGCCGGGCAGATTATTATCGGGTCTGAAATCGTCGAGCCGGTCTGTGCTGCCTAAATCGCTTGCACCAATGTGCCAGCAAACCCAGTTGGGTATGCAGCGGCTGCGGCTGTAGCTTTCCATGTAATAAGTATGATCGATAAGATAGTTGTCGGGGTTATCGCTGCTGTGAGTAGCATTGGTTGGGTTGCCCAGCAGCAAATTACTATTGTCTGACGCCACGCTTTTTTCGCCTGAAGGCGAGGTTGTTTTCGGGCTGCAAAATTTAGCAATTAAGAGAATGATCAGCACTACGGTAATGAGTGTAATGACAGCATTGTAATTTTTTGCCTTCATAAATGGCGCTTCTTAGAAGGCAACAAAGCTATAGCAAATCGGTTCAGGGAAAGAGGCATCTGCTCGCTTTTTACAGCCTATTATGTAATGCGCTTCTTTCTTATTTGCTTACCATAGCAGTCTTATTTGTGCTGGGGAATGGTATTTGTTTTACAGTGGTTTGCCACCGGTTAACCTATTTGTTACAAATAATAACAGCGCTGGTGTACATTGGCAACCTATTTTATTACGGGAAATAATGAGTATGAAAAAACGGCTTCTATTCTTCTGCCTGGTCGCAGCTACACAATGTTATTCGCAATCTTCTGCAGGTAAAAAACAAGACGATGACTGGACAAAAATCTATCGCGCCTCAGCTACTAAAATCAATGATCTTGTAGATACAAAGCTCGACGTGAAGTTTGATTATGACAAGCAATGGATGTATGGCAAAGAATGGGTGACGCTGCATCCGCACTTTTACCCAACCGACTCGCTGACGCTTGATGCAAAGAGCATGGATATAAAAGAAGTGGCGATGCTGAAGTCGGGAAAAAAGACGACTTTATCTTACACCTACGATAGCAGCCAGCTTTTTATTAAGCTTGGCAAAACCTATCAACGAACCGAAAATTATACCATCTATATTGATTATATCTCTCGACCCAACCTGGTGAAAAGCAATGGCAGTGCGGCTATTACCGATAACAAGGGTTTATACTTCATTAACCCAAAAGGTGAGGACAAGAATAAGCCAATCGAGATATGGACACAAGGTGAAACAGAATCGAACTCGGTTTGGTTTGCAACCATCGATAAACCCAACCAGAAAACAACGGAGCAGATCACGATGACCGTTCCTGCTAAATATGTTACGCTTTCTAATGGCTTACTGATCAGTAAAAAGAACAATGCCGACGGAACCCGAACTGATATTTGGAAGATGGCATTGCCACATTCGCCTTACTTATTCTTTATGGGTGTTGGAGATTATTCCATTATTAAAGACAGCTACAAAGGCAAGGAAGTAAGCTATTATGTGGAAAAAGAATACGCCTCTGTGGCTAGAAAAATATTTGGATACACGCCCGAAATGATTGCCTTCTATTCAAAGATAACAGGTGTCGATTTTCCTTGGCCAAAGTATGCGCAGATAACCGGCAGAGACTATGTGAGCGGCGCTATGGAAAACACAACTGCAACGCTGCATGGCGATGCTGCGCAGCAAGATGCCCGCCAATTAAAAGATGGGAACGCATGGGAAAGCACCATTGCGCATGAGCTTTTTCACCAGTGGTTTGGGGACTATGTAACTGCGGAAAGCTGGAGCAACATAACGGTAAACGAGTCTATGGCCGATTACAGCGAAACCTTGTGGGCAGAATACAAACACGGTAAAGACGATGGCGATGCACAAATCAATGATGACCGGCTGAAATACCTTGCCGACCCGATGGCCGCCAGTCAGAACCTGGTTCGATTTTATTATGCTGATAAGGAAGATGTATTTGATGATGTGAGCTACCCGAAAGGTGGCTGCATCTTGCACATGCTGAGAAACTATGTAGGCGACAGCGCCTTCTTTGCCTCGCTGCATTTATATCTGACTACTTACAAATTTGGCAATGGCGAAGCACAACAACTGCGCCTGGCTTTTGAGCAAATAACCGGGCAGGATTTAAACTGGTTCTGGAACGAATGGTACTATGGCAGCGGGCATCCCAAACTTACCATCACACACCAATACGATGAGGCAGCCAAGACAGAAACCATAACCCTTCATCAAACCCAAACCAACCAGATCTTTACCTTTCCTTTTGCCGTAGATGTATACCAGAGTGGCAACAGAAAGCGCTACCAGCTATGGATGAAAGATACATCGGCGACGTTTACATTCCCGGTAAACAGTAAGCCCGATTTGGTAAATGTGGATGGCGATAAGACATTGCTCTGCGAGAAAAAAGAAGACAAAAACCTGGATGAGTATGCTTACCAATACAACCACGCAGGCTTGTATCGCGACAGGAGAGAAGCGATTGAATACGCCGCAGCCAATCAAAGCGATGCAAAAGCAATTGCGCTGCTAACAACAGCCCTGGGCGATAAACATTCCAGCTTGCGTTTGTTGACACTAAACAAACTGGATATGCACAACAACAGCGTGCAGCAGGCTGCAGAGCCTGTGATAGCCAAGATGGCAAAAGAAGACAGCGCGATGCCGGTAAAAGCTAGAGCTATCGAGCTATTGGGTAATTTAAATAACAGCAAGTCTTATGAGGCATTGTTTAGCAATGCTGTCTCTGATTCTTCTTATTCTGTTGCAGGTGCTGCGCTGTTGGCGTTGGGTAAAGTGGATACGGCAGCCGCCAAAAACCTGGCGAACAAATTAGAGAATCAGCCTGCAAAAGGTGCTCTACAAACAGCCATGATAACGTATGCTGACGAAAGCCGTTTTGCAGACATCGCAGGTGAGTTTGCGGCGCTCTCTTTCGGCAGGCAGAAAATAAGAATGATTGCACCGTTCGGTACTTTTCTTTGCGGGGTGAAAGATGAAGACAACTTTAAAAAAGGTGTTGATCTATTGTCTGGCGTAGTGAAGGAAGCTCCACCTCAGTATGCCTTTGTGGTTATTTCACCCGTAAATATTGCACTGTCAAAAATTGAAGCCAGCAAGAAAGCGTCAGGTGAAAAAGAGTTAGCTCGTTATGCTAAATCGAAGATGCAAACGGGGCATTGATCGCTTATCCATTTTGTTCGTGATGGCTGCCATTCATTCTCTATCTTTCAATAAAGTTTTGAGTTGATTTTTGCAGCCATTCATCTTTTACTTATAAAATGTAAGCGTTATGGATTATCCACTACCTCCGGGCAAGCGCAACCGTCAAAAGGCGATGTGCCATTTTCAATACCTCGATTTAATCCCTTATTCCATTGCCTTGCTGATGATGACAGGTAGTGTGTACATTGTAATTACAGTGATTGAGTTGACACGGCATATAAAATAAAGCCTTCAGTTTATGATTGCGGTTGAGTAGCCCAGGCAAGCCTTCCTTAATTCCTGCATTCTGCCAATGCAAAATGAAATACTATTGCACTTCTTTTTTATTTTGTCATTAATGTATTTTTCATGCAAAAGAAAATTCAGTCTGCCCTCATTTCTGTTTTTTATAAAGACGGTTTAGAACCCATTGTAAAAGAATTGAACCGCTTAGGTATCACCATTTATTCAACCGGCGGAACACAAAAATTTATTGAAGAGTTGGGTATTGCTTGTGTTCCCGTGGAGAGTCTCACATCTTATCCGTCTATTTTGGGCGGACGTGTGAAAACCATTCACCCGTCTGTATTTGGCGGCATTCTCGGCAGGCGGGAAGTGGCGCAGGACAAGGAGGAAATGAAGCAATACAAT
>CAZZZH010000289.1:0-5589 GCA_964658445.1 Ilyomonas sp. | reverse complement strand
GAAACGGTAGTAGCCTGGAGTAACAGCATTACGAATACCATCGGTATTCAGAAGATAGCGCTCGACGGCACATTGAAGGCAGACAGTGCAATCGATGTGAAAATTGGTTCGTCCAATACAACGCGTGGACAAGTGGTAGCCAACGATAGCGGAACCTTCACACTGGTATTTCAAAAATCAGGCTTTGGCATTAGTACCACCTTGTATGCGCAGCGTTACACGCGGTATTTAAAAAAGATATGGTCGGCGCCCAAACAACTTGGCAGCGGCAGCACATCGGCAGCCCGCTATTATTCTGTAGCAGGCGAAGACGATACAACGTATGTAGGCTATTACAGCAGCGTAGGTTTTCGCTTCAATGCTTTTCTGCAGCGTATTAATCCAGATGAAGCCGATGCGCTTCCATACGGAAGCGAGGGCGTGGCTTTCAGTGCCGATACATCTGTAAATGCAAATTATCAGCAGACAATCCGTATCGCTTTGATTGATAGTAATGCAACCGTGTGGGCTTCGTGTACATACAGCGATCCCAACCAAACTCAATATGGTATTTATGTGCAGCGGTTTTTGAAGTCAGATGGCTCAAGGCTTTTTAGCGATAAGGCAAAAAAAGTAATAGCCGTTAGCAGCAATCTCGACCAGCAGGTGGGCGATCTGCAATTGACAGGAGAAGATTTGCCGGGTATCCTTTCAACCGATGTTACAAATCTTCTTTACGTTACGAAGCTTGACAGTAAAGGCAACATAGATTCGATTGCCAACAAGAAAGTGCTAGGCGGAACTACCAACGTAAAGTCGCGGTTTTGTTTTGTAGGCAATGATGTACTTGCAGTTGCCGTTTGGGCTGAAGATAGGGGAGACGGAAACCGTCCATTTGCCCAGAACATAACACCTGATGGCGCTACCGGTGTGCTGCCGGTTGTGATTAGTAGTTTTAAAGTAATTAAAAATGGTACTGCTGCAGACCTTAGCTGGACTACAGCAACTGAAACAAACAATAAAGGCTTTTACATAGAACGTAGCGCCGATGGCCGAAGCTTTGCTGCCATTGGCTTTGTGGCAGGCAAAGGAAGCCTGAGTGGCGCTGGCAGCAATTACATTTTTAGTGATAAATTGCCACAGGAAAAAAGCAATTATTACCGACTGCGACAGGTAGATAACAACGGCAAAATCACCTACAGCGAAACGGTGTTGATTACTTTTGATGGATCAGGTTCGTTTATCGTTTCGAGGCTGTATCCTAATCCTGCAAAAAATATAGTGAACGTGCAGGTACAGAGTAACATAGACAGTAAGATGATGATATGGATTGTTGCTGCAAACGGCACAATAATCAAGCAGCAAAGCAATATTGTTGCAGTGGGTACACAAGCTGTACCTGTTACTATTGCTTCATTGACAAAAGGATTATATTATCTGAAAGTAAGTATGAATGGTGTTGAAAAAGTAATAGTCTTTACCAAGCAGTAATCTCTGGTTTTTATTTTGTGAAAGGTGGCATTGCTAAAATAGTAATGCCACCTCTTTTTATTAACGCAGCGAAGTTGTAATTGACTATACCAATAAATGAACTGATAAGAATGACCTTAAAACGTTTTAATAGCAAAGCCAAAATCTTAATCACTTTTTAAACCCCGCAAGTGCCTTATTTCAAAAACGTCTTTGTTATTTTGTTCTATTCATAACAATAAAACGAATCCACTGTCATGGAACAAAATTTTAGAAACTATCCTTTTTCAGATGAAAACTTAATTGCCGAATGCGGACGCATTGCAAACTGCGCCAACCGCGATATTAATGATTTTGCGAAGCACAAAATAACGCCGCAATACCTGATGAATTTTGAAGTCGCCGCCCTGAGCTTTTCTGATTGTTTAACCGAAGAGGAAATGGAGGATGAGATAACAATCGTTGTCGAAAACAAAGAAGGTATTGCTGACTTAATCAGTCGTAAAATCAGCGTCGTGCGCAGGATTGTAGAAAAGCTGTGGGGCAAAACCGGCAGATATAAAACATTTGGTTTTGAAGATACTAATGCTATTGAAGACAGCGATTTGTTGCTGATGGTAAAACGGATAGTGCGCGTAAGCCACCGCTTTTTTACCGACCTGCAAATGCAGGGATTAACGCAGGAAATGCTGGATGAACTAATGGAATTAGGGCAGCAGTTTTTTACTGCCATCAACCTCGAAGCTATAGTTATAAAAGACAGGGATATCAACCGCCATGAGCGGATGGTATTGGTCAATAATCTTCTTGATATGCTGGCAAACATTGCTCATGCCGGTAAGTGTGTGTATGAGCACAGCAATGAAAAGAAATACAACGACTATGTTTTGTGTTATGAGAAAATGCAGGCTTCTTCGTTGCCGCAAACCGCTTAAGACAGACAAAATTTTGTTTTGCATAGTGTAACATGATAGCAAGGCGCTGTTTTTTAGCAGTGCCTTTTTCTGTGTAATCACAACGCTACTGACTTCAGTAATTGCCTTCTATATAAGTCTATCCTCTCTTTCATTTCAGGTGCTTATCTTTCCGAAAATAAAAAGTATGGATGTTCTATCGGTTCATAATCTGGTAAAAGATTATGGAGCCATACGTGCGCTGAACAATGTTTCGTTCGTCGTTCCGCAAGGCAGCGTGTTTGGTATTTTAGGCCCAAACGGCAGCGGCAAAACAACGTTGCTGGGTATTGTGACAGATATACTAAAAGCCACGACTGGTAACGTTTTGTTTCGTGGGCAAATACCCAGCGCCGACATGCGAAAAGACATTGGAACTTTGTTGGAGACTCCTAATTTTTACCATTATTTGTCAGCCGAACGAAACCTGCACATTGCTGCAGAGATAAAAGAAAAAGGCAGAGAGCAAATTGATTCCGTACTGCATAAAGTCAACCTGTACGATCGTCGAAGCAGTCAGTTCAGTACCTATTCGCTTGGTATGAAGCAGCGGCTTGCCATTGCTTCTGCCTTGCTTGGCGACCCACAAATTTTAATTTTCGATGAACCCACCAATGGACTTGATCCTGTAGGAATCGCTGAGATACGAGACCTGATAAACCGGTTGGCGAAAGAAGGTAAGACCATCATTATGGCAAGCCATCTATTAGACGAGGTAGAAAAGGTATGTACCCACGTTGCAATTTTGAAAAAAGGAAACCTGCTAACCGCTGGTGCGGTGAATGAAGTACTGGTAAGTGAAGATGTGGTAGAAGTAGCAGCGGCAGATACGAAAGTCTTACAGCATGTATTGCAAGGAATGAATGGTTACAAGCATATAACCGAGGCTGGCAGCGGGTTTCAGCTTGTGTATGCTGTGGGTGAAGCTAACCTTGAAATGATAAATCGATATTGCTTCGAAAGCGGTGTGGTATTGAGTCATCTGTCACTGAAAAAGAAAAGTCTTGAAACCAAATTTCTTGAATTGACTAACGCATAACACCATGATGCACCTTTTAAATATTGAATGGCTGAAGCTAAAGAACTACCGCACTTTTTGGGTGCTGAGCGCCTTGTTTATCGTGAGTTTGTTTGGCGTAAATTATATTGCTTACCGAATACAGACCGATATGTATTCGCAGGCACCAATGGCACAAGCAATGCTGGGTACACCGCCTTTTCAGTTTCCGGAGGTATGGACTACCGTAGCGTATATTAGTTCGTTTCTCCTTTTTTTTCCCGGTCTTATCATCATCATTTTAATGACCAATGAATTCTCTTATAAAACACATCGGCAAAACATTATCGACGGGCTTAGCCGCACCCAGTTTATTGGTGTAAAAATGGTAATGTGCGTGCTGATTGCTTTATTCTCATCGATTGTTGTATGGCTGGTTGCTTTACTGTTTGGCTTTACCGAAGGACATGCAAAATTTTCTTTTCAGAACTTGCAATATGTGGGTATGTTTTTTATACAGGCGCTTAGCTATACATCGCTTGCTTTGGTGATTGCTACTTTGTTCCGGCGGTCGGGTATCGCAATCGGCGTTTATTTTTTATATGCCGAGATTTTGGACCAGTTGCTGTCTCTTCTTGCCAACCATTACTTCAATAATATCGGTGATTATTTTCCCTTGCAAAGCAATGATAACCTCATTCCTTTGCCACTTTTCAGAAATGTTATTGGCAAGATAATGCCAACGGTAAACGTGTATTATATGCTGGTAACGGCGGCTGTTTATCTGGCTCTATATTATATTATTTGTAAACGAAAGTTTGAAACAGCCGATTTGTAAAATGGTTAGAAGTAATGAGAAAAGACAATAACAACAGCCATTAATTTTGTAAAAACGTTTTACAAAGGGGAATTTTACTTCGCTCTTCTCTCTTTGCCTATTCGGTTGACCATATTCAATAAACATACAACTTTGCCGTTCCACTTTTTTGTTGCATTATGTCGTCGCTCCTTTTGTTATCGCTGGTCATTATTTATTTCCTTGTTCTCCTTGTTGTAGCTTGGTACACGAGCCGCAATGCCAACAATGAATCTTTCTTCATCGGCAACCGAAACAGCAATTGGATGTTGGTTGCTTTTGGTATGATTGGTACTTCTTTAAGCGGCGTTACGTTCGTTTCTGTTCCAGGTACAGTCGCTGCCAATGGCTGGGGTTATTTCCAGGTCGTCATCGGTTATTTTCTGGGTTATTTTATTGTTGCCTTTATATTGTTGCCGCTCTATTATCGGTTGCAGCTAACCTCTATTTATAATTATCTTAATCATCGTTTCGGCGTCACTGCTTATAAAACAGGTGCTTTGTTCTTTATTCTTTCGCGCACGCTGGGTGCCACGGCCAGACTGTATTTGGTGATTAATGTACTGCAGATTTTTATACTTAATAATTTGCATATACCATTTGCTGTAACAACTGCTATTATACTGCTGATGATCTTACTCTACACCTTTAAAGGCGGCGTAAAAACCATTGTATTTACAGATACTCTGCAAACTACTTTTATGTTACTCGGGCTTTTGGTGTGTACCTTCTCTATCATGCAAAGCCTGCACCTTTCATTGTCGTCTGCGTTTGATGCGCTGCAGCAAAAAGGTTATACCAAAGTCATCAATAACGACCCAAAGAGTGCAACCTTTTGGCTTAAACAAATTATCGGCGGCGCTTTCATTACGGTTGGCATGACGGGGCTTGACCAGGAGATGATGCAAAAAAATATCAGCGTAAAGACACTGAAAGATTCGCAAAGGAATATGATGACGTTCAGCAGCATTATGGTAGTTGTCAATCTGCTGTTTTTATTTCTTGGCGGACTGTTGTATTTGTTTGCTGCACAACACAACATCAGTACAACAGGTGATGACCTCTTTCCATCCATTGCAGTTAGCAGCAGCCCAGGTACAGCTTATTTTCCGGCTATTGTTTCTGTCATTTTCATCATCGGTTTAATCTCTGCATTGTTTCCCAGTGCAGATGGTGCCATTACAGCGCTTACCTCTACTTTTTGTATTGATATGCTGGGCATAAAAAGAAGAAAAGACGTTTCAGAAAGCCGTCAGAAAAATATACGACTTTCCGTCCATCTTTCTTTTACGGTATTGTTCTTTTTATGCGTTCTGATTTTTAGAGAAATCAAC
>CAZZZH010000288.1:2266-5646 GCA_964658445.1 Ilyomonas sp. | reverse complement strand
TCAATGTTTTGGCAGACGCCAGCAAGCGTTCTAAGTGCTCCGTGAGATGAAAGACTTTACCCTTATACACACGCAAACCTTCCCAAACGGCATCGCCACCCTGCACGGATGAGTCGAACACAGAAACCTTCGCTTCTGCCCGCGGATACAGCCTGTCTTTCACAAAAATCTGTATGTCTTTGTTGAGTGTATTGAATTGCTGTTGCATGAAGCGGTGCGTTAAGCTTTAATAGAATGTTGACTAAGCAAATCGTAATAGTGTTTGCATTCTTCGTAGAGCGGCTCCAGGTATTGCGGCAGATTGCGGCTGCTGGTTTCCTGCGGCGCGAAGTGTGTGGTCTTGTGAACACTATTGTACCAGTACTTTGCCCAAACACCATCTTCGGGTTTAGGACCTGCGGGCCAAGAGAGCATTTCGTTGTAGAAAGGAATTTGCAATGCATCACATAACAAATTCAACACCTTTTCGGGATTTTTTAAAATTTCGCCGGAGTCTATTACTACAAAGTCTTGTTTGTTTTCGGTAAGAAAGTTATACAACTCCCATTGTTTATCGATGCCAATATCGTGCATCTTTATATCGCGAATAACCTGCGCATACGATGAGATGATCTGCTTAGGCTCCCGGACAAAAAGAATATTGGATACTTGCAATAAAAAGTCGAGCGGCAATTCTACCAGGTGATGCGTCATTTGCTTGCAAAACAAAACCGGTTTACCAAAATCATCGTTCACCAGATGCCGGACGACTTCCCGACCGTTATTTTCCTGAAACTGCAATACCATGCCTCTACCTGGATGATTGGCGCCGGTTTTACACAGGTAATGCGCATACAAAGGCTCGTCGCTTACAACTGTATCGGGGCGTTGCGCAAAGGAATACATGAGCGCCGTAGATAAATTTCGCGGGCTGCTCCACAGGCAAATTCGTTTGGTGGTCATGACTGAAAATATAGGGTAAATATAAGGAAGTTGACTTTTGTAGACAGAGGATAAGGCCAGCAATTAATATCAGCTTACTCCCATTTTGCCAGCACATCGGCCAAGTGTAATACCTGCAGGTTTGTGCCTTTGTTTTTAAGGCGACCGTCTATATGCATGAGACAGCTCATGTCGGTGCTGATGATGTATTGCGCGCCGGTTTCAGAAGCATTGGTTATCTTCTGATCGGCCATAGCAATACTGATGGATTCAAACTTTACAGCAAACGTACCACCGAAGCCGCAGCAAGTTTCTACGTCGTGCATTTCTTCTAATTGCAAGCCTTCCACATGGCTTAGTAAAATACGAGGCTCTGTTTTGATTTTGCACTCGCGTAAGGCGGCGCAGCTATCATGGTAAGTGGCCTTAGCATTAAATTTGGCACCGATGTTCTCTACCTGCAAAATGTTGATAAGGAAGGAAGAAAATTCGTACAAGCGGTTGCCAACGTCTTTGGCTTTATCGGAAGCTGGAAACAGAGTTTGATAATAATTTTTTACGAAGCCCGCACAACTGGCGCTAGGCGTAACGATGTAATCGGTGCCTTCAAAATCGGTTAGAAATTTACGGCAGACTTCCTTGGCTTCGTTGCGATAGCCTGCGTTGTAAGCCGGTTGTCCGCAGCAGGTTTGCGCCGCATTGTAGTGAACGGTGCAGCCACATTTCTCTAATACTTTCACCATATTGAAAGCGACAGACGGATAGAGCTGATCTATAAAACAAGGAACAAAGATGCTGACGTTCATGTGTATTATTTTCAGTTGTTGCTACTGTTTTAAGTAAAGCTCGACTTGGTCTATTAACTTGTTTTCGGTTAGCAAAATAAGAATCAGCAACGGTTTGTGCCGATGTTAATAGAGTTATAATACCGCTAAAAGAAAAGCGAAATAAGGAACCGCTAAACTAGCGATTATATAAAGTATGGTACCGCACCAAAACAGCCAATTTCTTGCTTGTTTAATCTCTTTTGTTCTTTTTGTTTTCGTGATAAAATAACTTTCGAAAACATAACCCAGTGAGTAAAGTCCATTTGCAACAATGCCCCATATCAAAATTCCGGCATAATCAAAAGCATCTAATACAGGCATAAAAAATATAACAGAAACAAACCCGGCAAGCCCAACCAATATATTGAACAGCAGTCTCTTTTTGAACCAATACTGGTGAGCATTAAGAAGCTGTATCCCAAGTATCTCGGTGGCAAGCTGCTGCTCATTTAGAATTGAATCATTCATCAGGCTGGTGTTTGATATTGCCTATTCAATGCAATCATCTTAATCGCCGTAATAGCGGCTTCCTCGCCTTTGTGCCCGTGAATGCCACCGATTCTTTCCAGCGCCTGTTCTTCTGTATTGACGGTTAGTACACTAAACACTGTCGGTGCTTCCAGGTGCATATTCAGCCATACAATGCCTTCGGTGATAGCTTTGCAGACGTATTCGAAATGCGGTGTGTCGCCTTTTATAACAGCGCCCAGCGTAATGAAGGCATCGGCTTGTTCTGCCTTGCTGTTGGCATAGGCTTTCACAGCAAAAGGTATCTCTACCGCGCCGGGAACGATAATGGTCTTGTACCTTACGCCCTGATCGTTGAAAACCTTTACAGCGCCTTCTTCCAGCTTGTCTGCAATGTGTGCATTCCATTCCGTTTTTACGATAACAACAAAGGCATTCGCTACGTGCGGAATGCCTTTGTTTAGTTCGCTGTTGCCTTTTGTAGCCATTAGTTTACACTGAAGTCGTTGGGCTCAACACTTAAGCGATAGATATATTTATCTACCTGCGAGCCGCGTTGCGTGCCGGAATATTTTTGTTTAATTTCTTTATATAGGTCAAGTGCTTCCTGGTTCTTGCCCATTACTTCACTCAGCAAAGCCGCACGAAACAGGTACTCGGCACTGTTGTCCTTATCGTCTTCAAAAGTAGTAGCCGCTTTTTTATAAGCATCTACTGCATCCGTCTTTTTGTTCATTTCGCTATAAGCATCGCCCAGCGTGCCGTACGCCATCATCTGCACTGGTTTTGAGTCAGTAGAAAAATCGCTGAGATAGTTGATAGCTTCCTGGAAGCTTCCCAACCGAAGGTCGCAGAGACCTGCGTAATACTTAGCGAGGTTGGCAGTTTTAGTGCCGCTGTAGTTTTTAATCACGTATAGAAAGCCTTTGCTTACGCCATCGCCATCGAGCGCCTTGCGAAGCGAATCCTGCGCAAAATATTCCTGCGCTTTATAAATGGCATCCTGGGCTTTCTCTTCCTTCGGCTGAACAATCCAAGCATCGTAGGCAAACCAGGCACCAAAGCCAATGATTAAAATCCCCAACACAACAGAGGCCGGTTTTGCCCATTTCTGCCACATGCTTTGCGCGTCGTGTGCCGGGGCAACGGTCGTTGGTTTACTCA
>CAZZZH010000288.1:0-2256 GCA_964658445.1 Ilyomonas sp. | reverse complement strand
TAAAATTGAAGATTGAATAATTCCTTTTTTGTGATTCCGCGTTTCTCGTTTAATCTTTAATGAACGGGTAGTTTGTGTCTCTATACACATCTCCATACACTTCACTTTCATCGGGCCATGCGCTTTCTTCGGCAAACTTTACGCTTTGTTCCACTACGTTATTAATGCGGTCGTCTATTGCTTTAATTTCTTCGTCGCTGGCAAAGCCATTTTCTTTAATGGTATTCAGCACAAAGGAGAGCGGGTCTTTACCGCGATACTCTTCTACTTCTTCCTTCGTGCGGTATTTTTGCGGATCGCTTATCGAGTGCCCTTTGTAGCGATAGGTTTTCATTTCCAGCAGGGTAGGTCCACCACCTTCGCGCGCCCTTCTTACGGCACGTTCTACAGCTTCATGCACCGCTTCGGGGTGCATGCCATCTACCTTATCGCCTGGCATTTCGTAAGAATCGGCAAGCTTATAAATATCCAACACATTCGATGTTCTTTCCACCGAAGTGCCCATGGCATAATTGTTATTCTCGCAAATAAAAATCACCGGTATCTTCCAGATCATTGCCAAGTTAAAGGTCTCGTGCAGGATACCCTGACGAGCGGCGCCATCGCCAAAGAAGCAAAGTACTACATTGTCAGTGCCTTTATATTTTTCGGCAAACGCAATGCCTGCACCGGCACCAATCTGTGCGCCTACAATGCCATGCCCGCCAAAGAAAAAATGCTCTGCACTAAAGAAGTGCATACTGCCACCTTTGCCTTTAGCAACGCCGGTTGCTTTGCCATACAGCTCAGCCATACAAGCGTCTGCGCTTACACCTTTTGCAAGTGCCAAACCATGGTCGCGGTAGCCGGTAATGAAAGGATCTTCCTGTCGGGTAGCCGTCATGCAGCCGGCAGCAATCGCTTCCTGGCCAACATAAGCATGGAAAAAGCCGCGGATCTTTCCGGCCATCTTATACATTTCTTCTGCTTTCAGTTCGAACTGGCGGATGAGTTGCATCAATTCGTACCAGTAGAGATAAGTTTCTTTGGAAAATTTTGTTGGCACTACATTCAAAATTTGAGGCGGCAAATATAAAGGAAAGAGTGATTGCTTTTTTGTAAGTCGCGATAAGCTTTTCAAAAGCTTATCGCGACTTGTCTCTACTTGCCAGGCTTCTTCGCCGGCATTACCGCTTTCGGCATTAGCTGGTTGCCATTTTTCTTTTTTGCGGTGTCGGCAGGCAATTGGCTTTCCGGTGCTATGTCGTACTGGTTATCGGCCGCCGGCGGTGGTTGTTGCTGGTCGTTTCCGCCATAGTCAGACTCAGTGCCATTGCCTTCATCCTGACCTTCGGCACCTAACTGCTGCGGCATATCGTTTACCCAATCGTAGATAATATCGTTCTGCATAACATCGGGTTTGGTGAATACGCTTTTGGTATCGATGGCAAGCGCTTTATCTGCCGATACTTTTTTATAGAAATAAGCCCAAATAGGCAACGCCACCGAAGAACCCTGACCCACATTGGTGCTGGTAAAGCGGATGAAGCGGTCGTCGCAGCCCGTCCAGGTTCCGCACAACAATTGTGGTGTGTAACCCATAAACCAGGCATCGCTGTTGTCGTTGGTGGTGCCGGTTTTCCCGGCAATGTCGCCCGTTACTCCATAGCTCCAGATGCGCCGACCCGTGCCGAATTTCAGTACGCCTTCCATCATGCTGATGATGTAATAAGCGGTTACTTCATTAATCACTTCCTTGCGCTGCGGCAGGTTGGTCTGCAGCACATTTCCATTCTTGTCTTCTATGCGCGTTATGTACATGGGCTTTACATTAAAACCCCTGCCGGGAAACATACTGTAAGCCTGCATCATCTCGTACAAAGAGATTTCTTCAGAACCCAGGGCAATTGATGGATAAGGATCTATCTTAGTAGTAACGCTGCAGTTTTTCAAAAACTCAACGAAGCGTTTGGCACCCTCATTACCGTTGCCTAATTGTTTCATAATGTAAGCCGTCGCACAGTTTCTCGACCATGCCAATGCCATTGCCATCGGCATGGTTCTGCCGGTGCACGAAGCGCCGGTGGCAGGCACCGTTCCAAAGCCATTGAAGTTTTGCTGCACGTCTTCTACCGGCGTGTTGGGCGTAAAGCCGGCATCTTCAATCGCCAGGCTATACAGCAGCGGCTTGATGGTAGAACCTACCTGCCGCTTCGTATTCAGGTTCACATGGTCGTACTTAAAGGTCTTAAAATCTACGCCGCCCACCCAGGCTTT
>CAZZZH010000287.1:0-5665 GCA_964658445.1 Ilyomonas sp. | reverse complement strand
GCTCCAGCGAACAGCGGCTGGCGGTACGTCCTTTTTGCTGTCATTGTCTGAGCTTTTATCATTTTGATCTGTTGTTTTGCCGTTGTTGTTTTGTTTGCATTACTTTTTGCCGGCTTGCTTTAGTGCGGTGCCTAGATTGCTTCGTTACTCACAATGACGGGTTGATGCTTTGAGGTGACAGCGATGTGTTTTGCAATAACGGTTTCGTGGTCTATGGTGGCAATATGGCCCATGATGACAGCGGCGTGCGCGTTGACGGCATTGTACTTCATACTGATGGCGGCGTGCCGCTGAACGAATGAGTAAGCGATGGAAATTTATTGGAAATTGAAGTGCCTGAAAACGGGATAGAAAGCGGGGGAACAAGCGCAGGCAATGAATGATATAAACATGCCGGGTGAAAGAATATATTGTATGCAGGATAAACCCGATTTTTGAAAAATGAAATGGCATCAAAAAGGGATCCTGACGATTGTGTTTGCATTGGTAACTTCTTCTATTTTCTCACAAACCATAAGTGGTCGGGTTACGGGCGAACTGGGTCAGCCGCTTGCTTTTTCATCCCTCTTGATTAAGGGTACTACAACGGGCGTATCTGCTAATGCAGACGGATATTATTCGATAGATGTGGCGCCAGGAAAATACACGCTGATAGCAGAGCATGTGGGTTATATATCGAGCGAGCTACAGGTGATAGTGAACAGCGGCAACGTGAGCATCAATTTTAATCTTCCCCTTCAGCAGTACAACCTTCGCAATGTAATCGTAAGATCGGGTGGTAAAGACCAGGCATATGAGATTATAAGAAACGCGATAAAAAAACGGCGGCAGTATGAACATGAGGTAAAACAGCTGCAATGCGATGTGTATATAAAAGGCAGGCTGCAGTTGGAAAGCTTTCCAAAGAGATTGTTCGGGCAAAAAGTAGAACTGCCCAGCCAGGACACGATGCAAAATCAAACTCTGTTTCTCTCTGAAACCCTTGCCAGATGGTCGGTGCAGGAGCCGGATAAGGATAAGGTGGAAGTGATATCGACCCGCGTGAGCGGCAACAGCAATGGCTATGGGCTAAGCGCCCCGCAAATCATTTCGTTTTACAAAAACAACATTAAGATTGGCGACAACCTAAACCCGCGCGGCTTTGTATCGCCCATAGCCGATAATGCCCTGAGCTTTTATGATTATAAACTAGACGGAACCTTTTACGATAATGGCTTTCTTATTAACCATATCCGGGTAATACCCAAGCGGAAATACGAGCCGGTGTTTGCAGGCTACATCAACATTATTGAAGGAAGCTGGCGCATCTACAGCGTGGATTTGAGTGTGCAGAAAGACCAGCAGATGCAATACCTGGACCTGCTGAAGATAGACCAGATCTATATGCAGATAGATAGTGTGTGGGTAGTGAAACAACAGGTGATATATCCATCGTTCAACCTGTTTGGCTTTGCAGGTTATGGCACTTTTGTTCAAGTGTACAGCCACTTTAATCTGCACCCGGAGTTTGCTAAGAACTTTTTTAACCATGTCATTATTGCCTACCCCGACAGCGCTACCCGCAGACCTGCAGAATACTGGGACAGTACCCGCCCGCTGCCTCTACAGCCTATTGAGGTGGCTGATTATAAACGCAGAGACAGTCTTGAAACCATCAGGAACAGTGCGCATTATTTAGATTCGGTGGACCGAGTGAAGAACAAGCTAAAAATTATACCGCTGGTTTTGTTTGGACAAGACTTTACGGATACAAAAACAAAGACCGATGTTTTTTTTGACCCGCTGATTTATACCATTTCTTACAACACGGTGGAAGGCGCCAACCTTATCCTATCGCCTAATTTTACCAAGCGATGGACGAAAGACAGGCAATCACTGTTTATTAGTCCTACATTACGTTACGGCTTCAGCAACCACCATTTTAACCCGCATCTTACCGGCATTTATACCTATGGAAAAAAGTACCAGACTTCGTTGTATTTATCTGGAGGCAAGAGAGTTTTTCAAGTGAATAACGACCAGCCGATTACGTCTTTCAATAACGCTCTCAGTACGCTTTTTTTCAGCCAGAATTATCTAAAACTCTACGAAGCTCCGTTTGCCAGAACCTCTTTTACCAAAGAATTACCCGGCGGTGTTGCCGTAACGGCTTATGTTGAATACCAGGACCGGCATCCATTAGAGAACACAACGGATTGGGTGATTCGAAAACCCAAATCGCAAACGCTGGAACCTAACTATCCAGTACCCATTTCAGAATCTAATTTTCCGCATCACCAAGCGCTTACCGCCTCACTGTCGTTAAAGTGGCAACCGGGTGCGAAATACATAGCTTTTCCGGATCGCACTATTAACATCGGATCTTCTTATCCGACCATCACTGCCACTTTTATTCAAGGTGTACACAAAACGCTGGGCAGTGATGTTGATTATAATAAGTGGAAGTTTAACGTGAGTGATGACGTTGACCTGCACCTGATGGGCCGCCTGAGCTACAATGTAACCGCGGGTGGCTTTATCAACAAAAACTCGTTGTTTACACCCGATTACCAACACTACTACGGCAACCGCAGCGCACTCGCCAGCGACTACCTGAATAGCTTTCAGTTGGCAGGTTATTACAACCTGAGCAATACCTCGGCTTTTTATACAGAAGCTCATGTAGAATACCAGTTGAATGGCTTGTTGACGAACCACATTCCGCTGTTAAAAAAGTGGAACTGGTTTTTTGCCGCCGGCAGTAATGCCTTGCTGTATAAAGACCGGCAGTATGTAGAATATTATTTTTCTATCGAGAACATTTTAAAATTGATCCGGTTTGATTTTGTGCAATCGTATAATCCGCAGGGAGGCAATACAAGCGGCATCCGGTTTTCGATAAGCGGGCTTCAGAACAATTATAAAGAGGATTGATTTTTATTTACTGCAAAGCGTGCATTCTATTACTTTCACTCTATGAAATCGTTTCTCTTCATTGCATTTGTTGTATCGCTGATGGTTGTGTGCGGTTGCAGCAGTCCTTACCCCAAAGCCGAAAATGCTTTCGATGCCGGGCGGGAGTTTATAGATGCCAGCCTGAAAGGCGATTGGGATAAAGCTCAGTTCTATATGCTTCGCAATGAAACAAACGACAAGGAACTGAACCGGTTGAAAGATGAGTACCGCGATAAAAGTAATGACCAAAAACAAGAGTATCACAATGCTTCGATTATTATCTTAGAAGAAGATACGGTGAATGATTCGATACACATCGTCAACTATAAAAACTCGTTTGATAACGTTGCCCGCAAAGTGAAAGTGATGCAGACAGGCGATGGCTGGCTGGTCGATTTGTCTTACACCTTCAGCGGCAATATGTAGCCCGCCATTACGCGGCTATCCTTACCTTTGAGCGCTTTAAAAGCACCGGCGATAATTCATTTAAAACCAAATTCAATCGTGATAACAACAAACGTTCTGCATCCCTGGCACAGTGTAAGCTTCGGAGATGAAGCGCCCCGCGTAGTCAATGCCGTCATCGAAATACCACAAGGCTCACGCGCCAAATACGAGATAGATAAGCCATCCGGCTTACTGAAATTAGACCGCGTGATTTATTCTTCGTTTTATTATCCTGCCAACTATGGATTTATACCCCGCACTTATGGCGACGATAAAGATCCGCTGGATATACTGGTGCTTTCACTCATCAGCATACAGCCTATGTGCCTGGTAGAAGCCAAAGTAATTGGTGTAATGCAAATGATGGATGGCGGCGAAGCCGACGATAAAATTATTGCTGTGGCAGCACATGATCCGTCGATCAATTATTACAACAACATAGAAGAACTGCCGAAGCACTTCTTTGACGAAATGCGACATTTTTTTGAAGAATACAAAACGCTCGAAAACAAAAGCGTGAAGGTGGAAGAGTTTGGCGACAAAGCCAAAGCGCTTCAGATTGTAAGAGATGCGATGGACTTATACAAGAACACATTTCTCGACAAAGCATGACGACACAAACTATTGTTCTTCTGTTGTGCATCGGCCTGATAGCCGGTGTGCTGAGTGGTCTGGTAGGCATTGGCGGAGGCATCATCATTGTGCCTGCTTTAATGTATCTGGTGGGCTATAGCCAGCATCAGGCGCAAGGCACTTCGCTTGGTTTGCTGTTGTTGCCGGTGGGTATTTTTGCTACGCTCAACTATTACCGTAAAGGATATGTAGATATACGAGCTATACTCATCATGTCGGTTGCTTTTTTGGTTGGTGGTCTGCTGGGCAGCAAACTTTCGATAAGTGTGTCTGATGCAATGTTGAGAAAAATATTTGCTATCTCGCTTGTCGTCATTGCCGTGAAAATGCTTTTTTTCGATAAATAAATTTTGGCTTCTCGCAATGCGCAATATTTTTGCGCAAAATCAATAAACATGGAATCAAAAACCTCAACATCCAAATACTGGCTTTTGTTTTTTGTATGGCTGGTTATCCTTATCATTATGCTTTGCGATATTGGTGGTTTTACCCGCAAGTTTTTCTGGCTTGCTCTTCCTGGAACCGTTACATATTTCAGTAAAGCGCTGAACCTGATGTAAGATATTTTCACTTGTCTTTCGATAACAAAAAGCTTTGCTGACTTTCGGTTGGCAAAGCTTTTTTATTTATCTATTTCCGCGCTTTCTTTTCACATCCTCCATTTAAACTTTTTTAACGTCTTTCGTCTTATATACGATAACAATTGTTAGTTTCTGGCATACAGATGGACATTGTAAGTAATAACAGTATTTAAAACGTAAAAGATGAATAAAAGAAAATGGTTACAAAGGTTAATGCTGGTTATGGTGTTAGCCTTTATCGGCTTTGCGCAACGCTCTTTTGCGCAAGACGATTATAATGACAATACGTACAACGACAATAATAATTACGATAACAGTGATGAGGCCCTGATACAGCCTGAACAGGACGTCGACTATAATACTTTTCATGACGAGTTATCGCCTTATGGCAGATGGATGGACTATCCAGGCTATGGCAACGTATGGGTTTGTAATGTGTCAGGCTTTCGTCCTTATTATTCAGGCGGCCACTGGGCTTACACCCGTTTCGGCTGGACATGGGTATCTGACTATAACTGGGGTTGGGCACCGTTTCACTACGGTCGATGGTCATTCGATGCATCTTACGGTTGGTTTTGGGTGCCAGGCTATACTTGGGGTCCGGCGTGGGTGAGCTGGCGCAATGGCGGCGATTATTATGGTTGGGCGCCTCTTTCGCCAGGGCTGAGTATTGGTATTAATGTTGGCATCGGGATACCATCAAACAACTGGGTGTTTTTACCACACCGATATATGGGTTATCGGACTATTAATCATTACTATGTTCCACCACAGCGCAACGTGACTATTATCAGGAATACAACTATTATTAACAATACAAACGTTTATAATAACAATCGGTTTATAACAGGTCCGCAAAGACAGGAAGTAGAAAGATATTCGGGTCAGCGCATTCAGCAACAAAACATTTATGTTTCCAACAACCGAAATACAAGCCGGGAAGACAGAAATGGTATTCATTTTTACAATCCTGCTGCTAACCGCAATGGCTTTAATAATAGAACCAATGCAAGTGATAACCGGCCGAATAGCAACCGTACACAAGACAACGTAAGGCAACAGCCAGACAA
>CAZZZH010000286.1:0-5684 GCA_964658445.1 Ilyomonas sp. | reverse complement strand
GTCCCTTCATCGCGCTTCATGTTTACCGGCGGCAAGTTTTCGGTAAGCGATTTTTTCGATGCCAACAGCTATAGCCATGATCCCCGCACTCAGTTTCTCAACTGGTCTTTGATGAGCAATGCGCCCTGGGATTATCCGGCCAATACGCGCGGCTATACCATAGGCGCAGTGGCTGAACTGATACAGCCCGGCTATTCAGTTCGCGCGGCATTTGTGCAGGTTCCCATCTTTGCTAATGGTCCCTGGCTGAATAAAAAAATATTCTCTGTAAACGGTGCCACGCTTGAATTTGAGAAGCCTTTTCTTATCAATAAAAGAAAAGCGAGAATAAGTGTTTTAGGTTTCCGAAATTTGGTAAATGCACCTTCTTACAATCAAACAGTAAGCGAGATGGAAGCCGGAGATAGCTCTGCGGTAGCAGTGTTTAATGGAACCAAGTATGATACCCACTACCATAGTACGAAATACGGTGTGGGCGTTAACGGCGAGCTAGAAATATCGGATGCTGTTGGTATCTTTTTTCGTACTGGCTACAACGATGGAAAGACTGCAACTTGGGCATATACCGAAATAGACCGAAGCGTAAACGCAGGCATCAGTATTAACGGAAAAGGCTGGAAACGAAAAGATGATGTCCTGGGAATTGCCGGTGTTATCAATGGCATTTCAAAAGGTCACCAAGCCTTTTTGAAGGCGGGTGGCTATGGCTTTATCATCGGCGATGGCTACCTAACGTATGGCAGCGAAAACATTGCGGAGATCTATTATAACGCCAACCTGTTTAAACACTTTTATTTATCTGCCGATTACCAGTTCGTGTCAAACCCAGGTTACAATAAAGACCGCGGACCGGTTAGTGTTTTTGCACTGCGCGGGCATGTAGAACTTTAGGGTGTTAATTAATTTCTTTATTCTCATTTCTAACTATCTACCTCGGCACCTTTCTTCAAAAAGGCTTTCCAGGCCAGCGCCAGCTTAATCTCTCCATAGCTTATATCATCGCTAAGTTTGGTTTTTACAGAGCTTAGTGTTTTGCCATCGTAATCTTCCAATGCCGGCTCTATCAGTACTAATTTTTCGCGTGTTACCAGCTCTTCCACTGATATCATTCCCTGTTCGACAAAATATGCCAGGTGCCCTTCAATCGTTTGCGGTGAAAGCTTTCGTTGTTCTGCTATTTCTTTCAGGCTCTTACCTTCTTTATACAAAACGAATGTCTCTTTTTTTGTATCAGCCTTAGGTTCGGTGGCAGGTCTATCCTCTTTTTTTTCTTTCTCTTTGCGTTGTTTTTTTTCTTTTTTATCACCGATAGAAGAAGCCAGCCCTCGCTCTTCTGCATACTTGTTAATAATGCGCAGAAAGCGCTCGCCAAACTGCTGCACCTTCACTTTACCAAAGCCGGTAATCTGCACCAACTGTGCAGCCGTAAAGGGGAGATACGTACTCATTTCGTCCAGCGCCGCACTGCCACAAACCATATAGATAGGCACTTCCAAATCGGCACAAATGGTATCTCTTAGCTGCCGCAACTGACGATACAAATCGGGATGCGCCGCTTCTATTTTTTTCTCGCCTGCTCCGGCATAAGCATTTACAGAAACACTATTGGCTGAAAAATCTTTTTTGGCTTTGTTGTATGTTTCTGTATGAAAACCATCTGTGCAACTTCTCAACAAAACCAGCCGCAATGCAATGGAGTGATAGAGCGCACGAAGTTCATTGTTATACGCCAGTGCTACCATCTTACTATCGGTGATAGCAGGCGATTGAGGGATGGTTTGGTAGATGCTCTCCCACTCTTTTGCAAAATGCGATACGGCAGATATGATTCGATTTTGCAGAGGCACATTTTCTTCCGGCAATGGATCTTGTTCCAGCAGCACCATCAGTTGCAGCTCAAACTTTTTAGCCACGGTTTCCTGTTGTTCAACCTTTTCGTGCAGTGTATTCAGCCACTCGCCCGTGCCTTCATTGAACGAACTGATATGGTCGGTAAAAACCTTACGCACCCTGCCCGCCTGATACAACAGCGTACCAAAATCAAACAGCTTTAAAATGGTTTCTTTCTGATAGTTTGACTTGCTTTTTTTCAACTGCATTGCCAGCACATCGGGGTTGTGTTTTTGCTGCGCAAATTGCACAATGCGGTTATCGGTCTGCATGTTGTATGGCGTCAACCTGCTTTTTAAAACAATGCCTTTTAGTGTAGTGCAGCGGCTAAGAGCCACATACACCTGCCCCGATGCAAACGAAGCGCCGGCATCAATCACAGCTTTCTCAAACGTAAGCCCCTGGCTCTTGTGAATGGTGATGGCCCATGCGTGGCGCAGCGGCATTTGCTTATACGATCCAATAATATCTTCCTCCACCGCCTCGCCATTCAGCGAGTAGCGGATGTTGTTCCACTTCTCCGGCTTCACTTCGATTTCATGGTCTTCATCACTGCATTTTACAAACACCGAGTTGTCTTCCAGCTTCGTTACTTCACCAATTTTGCCATTAAAAAAACGCTTCTCGCTGTCGTTCTTTAAAAACATTACCTGTGCGCCCAGCTTTAATTGCAATGTTGCATCGGCCGGGTACGATTTGTCGCTGAAATCTCCTGTTATCTCTGCTTGGTAAGTTCGGCTTTCACTATTCAGGTTAGCTAATTCCGCTGCATTAATGGCATCGGCTTTATGGTTGTGCGTAGTGAGTACAATATAGCTTTCGTTCTTTGGTATCTGGAAGTCTGGGTCGTAGCGTTCGTGCAGTTTATCGAATGATTCGTCATCCATTTCGTTGTTGCGTACGCGGTTCAGGATGTCGATAAACACCTTCTCGTTTTGCCGGTATATCTTGTCTAACTCAATGTGTACAGGTGGCTGCTCATTCACTACTTTACTATCAAAAAAATAAGGGCTTTTATAGTGATGCGACAGAAGCTTCCACTCTTCTTCCTTTACCACCGGTGGCAACTGAAACATATCACCGATGTACAGTACCTGTACGCCGCCAAACGGCACATTGTTTCTACGAAAACTGCGCAGCACCACATCAATTGCGTCTATCACATCTGCACGCACCATACTGATTTCATCTATGATGAGAAGCTCTAATTTCTGGTACACTTCTCTCCTTTCGCGGTTCACTTTTATACGCCCAAGCAGGTGATGTTTGTCCATCATTTCATCGCTCGATGCAAAGCCCTGAGAGGTAGGTATGTATGGTGTAAACGGAAGCTGAAAAAAAGAATGGATCGTAACGCCACCAGCATTGATAGCAGCCACGCCGGTAGGTGCTACTACTGCAGTCTGTTTGTTAGTATGTTCCTTTATATATTTTAAAAATGTTGTCTTGCCCGTGCCGGCTTTTCCGGTAAGAAATACAGGGTGACTGCTGTAGTTAACAAAGTCTGCAGCTATCGAAAACATTATATTTTTGGTATCGTGAATCATGTGTGTTGAAATGCTTTTAAAGATACGGCATCTTTCTTTTTTCTCTTGTTAAGAACAGGGATAAAAATAAAAATTTAGACGCATTTGCAATACTTGTTGTTGCAAGAGAATTAACGGATAGGATAGCAGTGCGGCATTTTGCCTGTTGAGGTTAACAGAAACCATTTATGATTCATCCTTAGCCCGCAAGATTAGCTTCATCATGATGTCAGTCTGCTCATCTTTCCCTAACCTGAAAATATGTTTGTCAAACGGAATAAAACCATTCTTTTTATAAAAGCGAATGGCTCGCTGGTTGTCTTCCCACACGCCGATCCATACATATGTGGCTTTTACTTGTTTCGCTATCTGGAGCGCTTTTTCATATAATAATTGTCCCGCTCCTTTTCCGTGAAAATCTTTCCGCACATAGATCCTTTCTATCTCGATGGCGCTCTCGTCTTTTAGCTCTGTTTGCGAAGCGCCAAAGTTTACTTTCAAATACCCGATCACCTCGTTATCTAGTGTCGCAAAATAAAACTGGGCGTTGTTATTCGCAAGCTCAGCAGTTAGTTTTTCCGTAGAAAAGTTTTCGGTCAAATACAGTTGCATATCCTCTTCGGTATTGTGTGCCGCAAAGGTCTCCGCAAACGTTTGCCTGCCTATGTTTTGCAACGGTTCAATATCCTTCAGTGTCACACTTCTGATTGTAATAGCATCCATTCTTGTTTATTCTCTATATTTCAAATTACAGTCACAGTAAGCGGGAATCACTCCTTATCTCCCATCGATTTTTTTAACCAATTCATCGCTGCTGTACTGTGGGTCGGCTGAAAAGTTTGCCTTACCTCAACACGGCTTTTATCGCTTCCATGTAGTCCGGGTTGTCGGTCATTCCGTTGTGCCCTTGTCCTCTTAAGGTAACTAGCGTATCGCCCGTTTTAAACTCTATTTTCAGCTTTAGCGAAGAACCATAAGGAATCACTTCGTCTTCGTCGCCATGAAAAATAACCACCGGCATTTTGCAGTCTTTCAGATACTCATTTGTCTGGATTGTGTATCGTAAAAGAAAAGTAGGAATAACCGGGTAGTAGTGCTGCATCATGTCGGTCAGGCTAAAGTAAGGCGCCTGCAAAATGAGCAACCTTGGGTCATTGGTTGCTGCCAGGTATGCAGCCGGTCCGGTACCAATGGAATAGCCCAAAACAACAATGCTGTCTTCATTGAATCGCTTTTTCATTACGTCGTAAGCCGACTGAATAGCGTCAAACAATTGTGTTTTGCTTTGAATAGAACCCTCGCTTTTGCCATAGCCCGGATAGTCTAAGATAAATACATTGTAATGCAGATCGGTATAACATTGCGCAACCTTGCCCCACTTGTCCAGACAACCCGCATTGCCATGTAGGTAAAAAATCAAACCCTTTGCACTATCTGCCTTGAACAACAAGCCATTTAGTATCTCCCCGTCTTTGGTTCTAACGTCGATCTCTTCAAATGGCTGGGCGAAAGAAAACCGATGGTCTTTGTCCAGCTTGTCCGGAAAGAAAAGCAGCTTTTCCTGGAAAAAATACAACCCTACGCAAATCAGGATGTAAAGAATCAGTACCAGTTTCACTATTCGGATCATTATCTTTTTTGCAGAGTGCATGATATAATTAAAATGATAGTTTATTGGCTGCAGTTTTCTGGTATACAGTAATTATTGTTCATAAGCCGAATGACGGATGGAAGATAAGGAAAGTTGCTCTGGGCAAGGTGTGAAGCGTTAATCAACATGTGGAAAACATCTCGTTGTGTGGGGCAACGTATTCGCTGCAAATTCATATCATCTAAACATTCTTAAAACCACGACATAAAGAACCCCAATACTTTTCAACATCTTCCGTTTCAATTTCAATGGTTCTCCGCAAATCTTCATTGTAAACAGATGAAAAGAAATCTCTTTTATTCCAGTTTGAATAGTTCCAGAGAGATGGACAGTCGCTTGTACTCATTTCAAAATTCGGTATCACAGCTTCACCATCCTTCTGTGCACTGGCTGTTTAGTTCATGCAGTTCAAAAGCGTCTTCTTTTATTCACCAGTTCCGCAATGCAAACAATCGATGTACATCTTGTTCTCCTCATAAGGCAGGAAAGAGCCAGTGACAACAACAGAAGAAAACGCTGCCAAAAGTTCAGGAAGACGGAAACGACAGGATGATTGTAGGATTAAGATGGATAAATATACAACCGGAGTAGAGGAATATATGAGTCGGACGTGGGGA
>CAZZZH010000285.1:0-5800 GCA_964658445.1 Ilyomonas sp. | reverse complement strand
AGTGTTCGGTTGGTCTTCGGCCGGGCAAATTATAGTGCAACGGTAGTTTCTGCCTTATTGTCGGGCAGGTCAGTAGCCACAATTACTACTTTACCACCCTTAACTCCTAGGTTATCCTTAGTAGCCGTGTACACATAATCAAGACCGTTGTCACTTACCATAGCAGCACCTTCTTCCACCACCTTACCCTCTCCGTCATAAATACTTACCAGCACCGCTGTCACCATCACATCATCCATTACGCGCATCAGAATCACACTACCCTCTTTCCCGTTGTAGCCGCTTACATCCACATTACTGATTTCGGGTAAATGAAAAAAGTCCCGGATCGCCACATTATATGCCGATTGCCCCGGTTTCGCTTTCGATTGATAAATCTCCTTAATCTTCGGGTCCTTCAGCGCTGTCGTAGCGTACAGGCTAGCCAGCCTGAACGAGATGCGCGTCTGCATCTGGTCTTTACTCGGCGGTATCTCTGTTTTTTTTAGGTATATTGGCAACTACCGTTTTGCCAGCCCGTTGGCGAAACACCACTACGTTTCCAATGGTTCCACTCATCCCATGCGTAATGGGGTTGTTCATACTTTCTGCCATGTCCAATGGTTTTTTTAGAAATTATAAATTTAATTACCTAACAAGAGTCGGGCATTTCCCTGCCCTTCTTATTTCACTCAAAAGTAGCCCGCGTCATTTTCAAAATAAATTAAATTGCGCTTAAAAGGTAGCCCGCGTTTTAAGCCTTTTTTAATGGAGTTTCCTTCGTGTTTTTGGGTAAAATGTCCTATTAAAAAGCAGCCAGGTTCACCCTCCCAATCACCCTTCCCAAAGCCCCATATCCACACCTGCAATCATAAAGAGAGAACATGAACACAGATTATAAACCGAAACAATTACTTTTAATCTTTCCTTCCGCCTTTCCTGTATAAACCGACTCCCGATGCGTAAACAAAGTGCACTCTTACTTCTTGTGCTTATCCTTTCCGTATATGCCTATTCTCAACCCACGTTTGAAAGAAGTTATGGGGCAAGAGGCTACAGCGAAAACCAGGACGATGTCAAGAAAATAGATCAAAGCCATTTTCTTATTACAGGGTCAACTAATCTTAACGGCGAGAATGATTTCGATGCCTACTGCATAGCCGTAGACGAAAAAGGACATGCCCTTTGGTCAAAGACCTATGGCACTTCCTATTCCAATGGCTCTACTAAATGCTGGGGCACGGCAGATAGCGGATTTCTCATCTGCTTCACCTCTTACGACGGACCCTACATATACGGCGATAGCATCAGCGGCATATTTGTAGTAAAGTGCGATAGAGAGGGCAGGGTACAATGGGCGAAATGTATGAAAAGTGCCGTGCCGCCAAAGAAGCCAGTCAGCATCACGCCCGCTTATATTTACGAATCGAAAGAAGGCGATGTCTATGTTTTATGCGATTGGCATGGCTCTACGCCCGATTTTTCCCTTACCAAATTGAGTAGCAATGGAAGCCTGTTGTGGAGCACTTCAGTAGCGCAGGATACTTATTTTCCCTACCAATACCAGTCAGTACAGATAGCAGAAGCGGGCGATGGCGATATAATAGTGGCAGAGAATGCCTACGGAGACAATTTTTATTCCTTCGGAAATTATATACACCTGTTGTCGTTTTCGCAAGCCTCGGGTAATATTAGGAAAAGCAGGCATCTTGTGGCAACCGATGGTAACAGAGAGGCTTTACTGAGTAGTAATAATGTTGTCGCGGGTAAAGACAAAGTCAGTATCACCGCCAGCTATAGGCAGGGGCTTACAACAGGCATCTGCTGGTTCACGCTAAAGCTAAACGATAACAAAGTAAAAGCAACATACATACCCTATACCAACCAGCTCAGTTATCAGTATCTCATCAGCAGGCAACTCATTCAGCAACTGGAAGAAGGCTTTGACAGCCGCACTTTTTATACAAAAGGAGGCGGCTACTTCTTCGCTTATACCGGCGGCTCTCCCGACTACAATATTATCCTCGACAGGTACGATAGCCTTGGGCGCATTTGTCCAAAGTTTATAGCACAAACACCCATCAACACCACCCAATACGAAACCACCGTTGATGCCACCTATCAGCCTTATTTTGTTGTTCGGAATACCCTAGTTGCACTCGATACCACTGTCACGGTAACGAATGTAATATCAGAGAAAACCGTGTGTGAAGGTTCCGCAGTAAACCCACTGGCAGAAACAAATAGAAGTATAAATACACTGTCCAGCCAACTGAATACAACTGGTACGAAGTTATATCCCAACCCATCTGCCGATGCGGTAACGATTGTTTATGAAACAGACAGGGCAGCTAAGATTGAGATTGATATTATAACATCAGAAGGCAAAAGAGTAATAACAAAAGAAGTGTTTGCGGGTAAAGGCAGGCAACAAACCACATTGCCGGTACAGCGTTTACTGCCGGGTATTTATTTTATAAAAGTAAATGGACTGGCAAAACCAGAAACACTATCCTTTCTAAAACAATAAGCAAAGGGGAGAGGCAAGAGAAGGTGGGTATAATCTCACCTTTTGTGTCAAATTGTGTCTCTATCTCAACAGCTTTTTCTGGCTATGCACCAACAACTGCAACAATATCACCCAACGATTATCCATTCCCAATATTCAATAATTCACTATCCTTGCAGTATATTAAAGACACTGCTTTGAAGGGATTACCAAACGCCTGCCTGCTTATCATTTCGCTGCTTGCTACGGCGGCTTCTTTTGCACAAAGCAACCTTGCTTTTACCGAAAGTCATCAACTGCAGATAGACAAGCTCTACCGAAACGATAGCATAGAACACACCACCTGGAAGCCTGTACTGCTCTCCGATAGTACGGCGCAGCCAACCAGCCATACCTGGCTGCGCCGTAAGTTCTTCGAAGAGCACCTCCTCAGCCTGCAAAAGCCCGACTTCAACCTGTATGCAGATATTATTGTGGACGAAGACATTGGCTACAACACCCGCGCCATCAATCCCCCCAATGCCAGTACACAAACCTACAAAGTACCCGAGATGAACACCCGCGGCTACGAGGTAAGCGGCAACATTGGCAACAAAGTGTATTTCGAAACCAACTTCTACGAGAACCAGGGGCGCTTTCCCGCCTATGTAGATAGCCTCGTACGCCTCACGCAGGTCATCCCTCACCAGGCAAACTATAAGAACGCAAAAGGCGACGGTCCCGGCTTCGACTTCAACTACTCTACCGCTCGTTTGGTCTATATGCCCAACAAACATCTCTTGTTCGATCTGGGCTACGATCACAACTTTATCGGCGACGGGTATCGCTCTTTACTGTTGTCAGATTGGGCAATCAATTATCCGTATTTCCGCACTGCCCTTACGTTTGGCAGGCTGCAATATTCCGTCATGTGGTCGCAGTATATAACCAACCTGAACCAGCTTGCCGGTACGCCATATTATGCATTTGGTCAATCCCGCAAATGGGCGCAAACCTATTTGCTGGAGTATGCGATAACAAAGAAGTTCTCAGCCGGTTTGTTCGATGCCGTTACCTGGGCAGGCAGCAACATCTATCAAAACAGTGATATCAACGCCACCTACGCCAGCCCCATCATCTTTGCGCATTCCGGTAAGTCGAAGAGTGGCATCGATAACAATGAGCTTGTCGGGTTAAACCTAAAGTATCACTTCTTACCGAAAGCCAATGTATACAGCCAACTGGCAGTAGATAAAACAGGCAGCGATGCCGACAACCGCTACGCCGTGCAAGCCGGTGTGCGCTTCTGGGATTTCCTGAAAGTAAACGGCTGGAATGCGCTGCTGGAGTTTAATACCGTTCGCCCTTACACGTACAGCTCTCCCAATTTTCATGCTGCGTACACCCATGCCAATCTGCCGCTGGCTCACCCGCTGGGTGCCAACTTTAAGGAAGTGATCGGTGTAACGGATTATACCTATAAAAACTGGTGGTTTCGGTTAGAAGCATTTGCTGCACAACAAGGGTTAGATTCTGCCAATGGCGTTATCAATTATGGAAGTAGCATAAGAAATATCAGCACCGATTATCCTGCGCAAAGCATCACCACCGGTCAGGGCGTTAAAACGAATATTTACTACGGCGATTTAAAGATAGCCTACATTTTAAATCCCAAAACCAACCTGCGGATAGAAGCCGGCTTTACCTATCGCAGGGAAAAGAATTCGCTCAACACATTCGAAGACAAGTATGCGACAATCGGGGTGCGCATGTCGTTCAGAAACTTAATTTACGATTTGTAATGATTGCCATCTTGTATAAACAACAGTACATGCGCATTTACTTCATCATACTTCTTTTTCTGGGCTCTGTTTTTTCGGTTAATGCCCAGCAGATACCACTCAATCAGTCTGTGCAGAATCGTCTGAACCAGTTGATCATTCATTCCGATACCTCCGTGTTTACGGGCTTCCGCGGCATGAACTGGCTGGAACTGCAACAGCTAAACAAGCTACAGAAAACAGACCTTATAGATAGTGCCTTTGGTATCGCTTCACCAGCCTCAAAGTCTTCGTTTGTTGACCGCGTATTTACAGACAACTGGATAAAGGCGGGCAAAGGCAACAGTGTCTTTACCCTCGACCCCTTCATAGAAGGAACTTATGGCAGAGATCATGCAAACAAAACAAAAGATACCTTAACCAGTGGTGCCGTAGGTGTGCGCTTGCAAGGCATTATTAGTAACAAGTTTTCCATCAATGCAGACTTTACAGCTTACAGCAATGAGTTTCCTTTTTATGTAGATAGCGTCATTCGCAACAAACGCAATATTGTTCCCGGCAATAATGTAGCTACGCTAAAAGATAATCATCGCTGGAATTACTCCAATGGCAGTTTCAATCTTACTTATATTCCTTCTAAACATTTCTTAGCTTCCACAGGCTTTGGCAAGCAGTTCCTTGGTGATGGTTATCGCAGCTTACAGCTTTCCGACAACGCGTTCAACTATCCCTACCTGCGGCTGCAAGCCCGCTTCTGGAAGATTACTTACAACGTCTTATACAACCGTTACGAAAACAAATACTGGTATTTGGTAGATGGTAAATCACAGCCGAAATTCAGCGTTATTCACCAGTTGGGTATCAATGTGTCCAACAAATTCCAGTTCGCTTTGTTTGATAATGTTACCTCTATTTCCAAAGACACCAACTTTAACCGCGGCTTCGATGTTACATACTTAAGCCCTCTCATTTTCCTGCGTCCGTTAGAGTTTTCTATCGGCTCGCCGGACAACGCAATGATCGGTCTCAGCTTTAAATACAACATCTATAAGAAAGGCTTCCTATATGGTCAGCTTGCGTTAGATGATCTCAATATTAATCTGTCCAGGGAATACAAATCGCAGTTCTACGGAAACAAGTATGCGCTGCAACTCGGGCTTTGGAACAACGATTTGTTTGGTGTAAAAAATCTTAGCTGGCGGCTCGAATGGAACGGCGTTCGACCTTACACGTATGGTCATGGCGTGGGCAACAATGTAAGCCTCAATTACTCTCATTACTACCAGTCGCTAACCGATCCGTTTGGTGCCAACTTTCACGAGTTTATTTCCATCTTTAACTATAGCAATGCCCGCTGGTATGGTAGTCTCGAAAACCTGTATACCATTCGTGGCGAAGGCTATAGCAATGGAGTAATAGCAGGCAATGATATTTTTGCCAACCAGAATAATGCGGGTCTGGGTTTTGGCAGCTTCACCACGCAGGGCAGCAAGCATCATTATTACTACAACCAGTTATCGGGCGGCTATCTCATCAACCCAAGAAACCGGTT
>CAZZZH010000284.1:0-5807 GCA_964658445.1 Ilyomonas sp. | reverse complement strand
ATTTTGCATAATCGCTTTCGCATCTTTATCTTTTTCTACCGATATACGCTGCTCGTACCAATTAATAGCTTCGGCTTCTTCTGTCAGCGATGCCAGCATCCGGGCAAGGGTTCTTGTTTCCTGACTAAGATCGCGCGGTGGTTCGTGGTATTGGTCGAAACCCATAGAATATAGTTTTACTGTCAAATGTCGGGTTTGTTTTTTATCCGGTTATCTTTTGTTTTTTTCTCCGCAATGTCCCTGCTTCGCGACATTGCGGTGTTATACTAGCATTCTCTCACCAACCATCATCGCACCCAACCACCAAATCTACATCTTCCCATTCGACAAAATTAGTCACCGAATACAATCCCCCTGCTTATGCAAAATAGAAAACAAGCCGAGCTATCACATAGTCTTCTGGCAATTTCGCCAGAGCGTTTCCTTTGCAAGGGTTCAAAAGCTTACAATCTAACTTCTATGTAAACTTCACTGTCCAACGTTCCTTCCAATCAAACGAAGGTTCAAACACACCTAACTTTTTACCCTCTTATCGTTCTTGGTGTTTAACCTCTTTTGCAGTTCTTACAACATCAATATCTTTCTGGTTTTTTCCAGCCGCTTTATTAAGTTATAAACCATAAAGCGCTTCCTATTTGCTACAATCGTATTGATAAATTTACCGGTATTTGTAAATGCAACCAACGCAGGCGCATGGCTCAGCATAATCGCATATCCAATAATGTAATGACCTTAGTCTTTAATTAATAAAACCATTACAGAAAAAGTATTGCAGAACAGGGCTTGCTATACCTGTAACGCCACAGCTTCACGGGGCGAAATATTGTGGCGAATCATCAATGTGTGTCCTTACGTAAAGCAGCTATATAGTATGTATTACCGCCAATAATAAGAAAGCTGCCACCGGCATACACATTTTTCCAGTTATCGGTAGTCACACCCGTAATTTGACCAGTGGCAAAAACCGTATTTTTATCACCCAGCGCGCTCCATGCGGTGCCGTTCCATTGGCCTACAAAGGCTTTACCGTTAGCGTCCTTAAAGTTGCCCCCGGCATATACAGTTCCGGCCGCACCGGTGGCAATACTCATAACGCTACCATTAAAAAAAGAATTGTTACCGCCCAATTCGCTCCAGCTCTTGCCGTTCCATTTCTCTACGCAAAAGTGGCCAACGGCGCCAGCATTTTCGTTCCCGGCATATATATTTCCTGCGGCATCGGCAGCAATACAATTAATGCCACCTCCAACAACATTATCACCAAAGGGATTGCCACCTATGCCGCCTAGCTCACTCCAGTTTGTACCATTCCATTTGGCTACAAAAGGGTTGCCGTTAGCATCGGTAAAGCCACCTGCCGCATATACATTCCCGGCGGCATCGGTAGCAATGCTGTTAATAGCCTTATTAAAGGGAGAGTTGCTACCGCCCAGTTCGCCCCATGCCGTACCATCCCATTTGGCAACGTATCGGTTACGGTTGGCATCAATAAAGCCGCCCGCTGCATACACATTGCCGCTCACATCGGTGGCAATACTATTAATGTGACCAGCCTGCATCTTAAAAGGAGCAGCATACAGACCACCCAGTGCGCTCCATTCCGTGCCATCCCATTTCTCTACAGAGCCGGTAATGCCACCGGCATATACATTTCCCGCAGCATCGGTAACAAGGCTGTTAATGATACCATGAACATAGACACCTTTAGCGTTTTGCAGCGCACTCCATTCCGCGCCATTCCATTCATATACATAATCATTGAATACTGCAGCATACAGGTTTCCTTTTGCATCAGTGGCAATACTGGTAACGTTGTGCTTAAACGTATAGCTGTCGCCACCCAGTTTAATCCATTGCGCATTTGTTTTTGTAACTGCAAACAACAGCATAAAAAGAGACAGAATAAGTGTTGCCGCGTTTTTCAAATAAAAGGCGAAGAATTGCTTCATAAGCATTGTTTTATTTTTTATTGATTTCAAATATTATAATAGCCTTTTAACGGTAAATACGTGTGTTCTTGTAGTGCCGACTAACCCGTATTTGATTGAGGTGAAATGACGGTCATCATAAAAATTTCTACCAGTTCAGTGTCCCCACCGACCGGAATGATAAGCCTGCAACCTATTCCTGGTAATGCGTCAACATCCTAAACTCATCTACGTCCTCTCAATATAACCGCGCACTGCTCCAGTGGTATTCTTCAGGCAAGGTGCACAACTTCCATTTTTCTTTCACCGGGTTGTTGTGTATACAGATAAATGTGAAAAATGAAAGCCGTCCTTGTCGTCTATTTCTTTACGAACGGGCGTGTGGTAAAGATAATTAGGATTGTATCACGATTAATGTATGAAACCGCAATACCCCGAAATGGAGATATTGCGAGGAAAAAAAAAGGAATGTCCGGGGTTTCGTCTTCTCACTCCTTCATAAAATGTTCCGATATCTTCGTAATTCCATGAACCACGGTCAGTACATAAGCCCCAGGTTTCAAACGGCTCACATCATATTGCATTTCACTCTGGTAGCTAACAGTGGTCGATAGTTTCACAACACCCATAGCGTCAGCAATGTTCACCCGCAAAATGTTGTTTTTGTCCAGTCCGCGCACGTAAAGTATATTTTTCACCGGGTTAGGATAAATGGAAATAGGCATAGCTGCCGGCCTTCCTTCAGCCTGCGAAACACGGCAACTGATTGTGTCGGTCATGAGCGTAAGTTGCTTAGCAACAGAGTTCATAATCTGGGCATAATATTGTCCGCTCACAGTAACCTGGAAGGTTGAATCGCCGGGTATCAGCACGCTGCCCCCGCCCACTCTCACCCACCTGTAAGTATTGTTCTGTAAGGTGCCGCCCGCATTCACCGACAGCTTACCATTTGCCTGGTGAAGTGTGAGAGTTGCCTGCGGCGAATACGTGGGTTCATACACATAGGCAGCGGCATATTCAAGCCCGTTAAATGTAAAGTTGTTGTTCGAAACGTCCAGCTGCAGGTTGGGAAACTTCTTATGCGGGTTGTAATTTGTAGTTTGCGTAAGCTGGTTATTGCTTACATTAAAGTTTATAAGGGCAGTAAGACCTTCAAGAGAAGGAAGCCGGCCCGTCAAACGGTTATTGTTCAGGTGAGCAATGCTAAGACTAATCAGGTTATTGATCGGGGGTATGGTTCCGCTCAGCAGGTTATTGCTCAACTCAATATTGTAAAGGCTCACCATGTTGTTAAGCGAAGCCGGTATAGGTCCACTGATCTGCGTATTATAAATCTGTAAGTATTGCATGCTCCGGCAATCTCCCAGCGAGGCGGGCAGTGTCCCCGTCAGCGGGTTATCGCCCAGATTCAGTGTTTGTACAGCGGTTAAGTTTCCTATAGAATCTGGAATACCGCCGCTGATCAGGTTGTCCGACAAATCCAGAAAGTTTACTTTCGTTAGATGACAGAGAGAGGAAGGGAGCGTACCGGTTAAAGAGTTATAAGCTAAATACAGGTAGTCGATTCGGTTCGATGTGTCGAGCTCTACGCCATACCAGGTGCTCACCGGTTTTTTAGTCAGCCAGTTTTTGTGATTGTTCCAGTTCGCCCCGTCCGTACTTTTAAATAAGTCCACAAGAGCAAGAGAATCATTCTTATCAACCTGCGCCTTCAGTTGATTGAACAATGCGGAAAACATAACAAGCGCGCAGACGAATAGTAAAGCTTTGGTTTTCATTTGTTTTTGTTTTGTTGCGTAATAACAAATACCAATCTTGTAAAGATAATCGTTGCTTGCATTCACACCTCAGCGAAGTCTTTTACATCCAATCTCGGCGAATGTTTTCAACTTCGCCACATTTATTCTAAGGTCTGCGACTTTATATCAATAATACTCCCTAGTTCTTCGAGATATTCCAAAGGGCATCTCGAAGCAAGAATAAAGCAGATCTCTAACCTGTCAAGCCATACGCATCAAACCGCCATCACCTTTACATCAAGCCACTCAATTTTCGCCCTGCCCACTGGCTTCCCGTAAAAATCATCCGCTGCACTGCTTCACTTTAGCTGCTATTTCCGCCCGCACCGGATTGTTATAAATATAAACCAGCTTCTGCCACATAAAAGGAAGACCCAAACTTAGCTTAGCATGATTATCAGGTTGCCAAAGCGAAAGGAGGGAGGTTTACCGTCAGCCGCTTTTTCGTTTGTCAAGATCCACAGTAGCCATCGTTTCCGGCTTTCCTCATCGTTTGTCTCACTTTTAGAAGCGGCTATAAATTCATTAAAGGAGTCACTAAGTTGCAAAGAACAAAAAGATAAAACAAGAGGAAGCAGGATAAATCGGGTAAACTTCGCAATGTCAAAGACGAAAGTATCGTTTAAGAGAAAGGCATTGCAGAAACAGAAGTATGGCAATTGTAGCTACAGTCAGCTTATAAAAAAGAATTAGATTTGCTACTACAAGGCTTGCTATATGAAAAGAATACTTGTGGTATTTCTTTTGTCTCTGACCGCTTTTTCCTGTCAGAAAGGTATTGTTTGGCAGTCAGAGGGCGAGTTGCAAAAAGATAATGTTGGTATGTGCCTCCCTGTATCCGTAGGCGGTACTTATTCAGTAAATCAATTACTGGCCGACAGTAATTATCTTACAGTTTCAGTCAATGTCACCCTGCCTGGCACTTATAATATTTACACGGATACAGTAAACGGATATTCATTCAAAGCTGCAGGTACTTTTGAGTCGAAGGGCGTTAGGAGCGTAAAGATGATTGCGGTTGGTAAACCCGTAATCTCAGGCATCAATAATTTCTCTATTTTTTATAACCAAAGCGTTTGCGAAGCAGCAGTTACAGTGGTAGGTAAAGATAGTGTCACCCCACCGGTCTCGCAAGCCACATATATTTTCAAAGATGAAAACAACAACTGCCAGCCGGTTGCAGTGAATGGTTATTATGTAGCTAACAATTTACTTGACACTTTTAATACTGTATTTGTACCCGTTAATGTTATTGCGCCCGGGACGTTTTCCATTACAACAGATACGGTAAATGGGTATTATTTTTCTGCCAGCGGAACTTTTTCTTCAACAGGAAATCAAAGTATAAAGCTTATGGCACATGGCTCTCCGATGAACGAAGGAACAAACGTGTTTTCATTACAGGATTCTGTTGCTGTCTGCCACTTCTCAGTTTCTGTTGTTGTAGCTGAGCCAGTTACTAGTAATGACCTTTTACCTTTAGCTATTAACAATCGCTGGGTATACGACGATCTGATCAACAAAGGCGATTCTATAGTTCGAACTGTTACGGGCACAACGCAGGAAAATGGCAATTCTTATTTTGTAGTAAAGCAGCGGGAGAACACAGACAGTCTGCAATATCTTTTTCGCAAACAAGTAATTCAATATTTTGAATACGCCAGAATTGATAAATACACCAATTCTTTCCAATACAGCCAAGATATTGATACTGATTTGGTGTTCCTGAATGAAGTTATTACAACTGGCGCTTCTTGGGAATCGGTTGAAATTAAAAATACCGCTTCTTTCGGACAGATTATTTTTTTAAAATACTATTTTGTATGCACAGGGATGAAAATGGTAATAACCATAAACGGGAAAACATTTGCCAATGTTTATGAATTTACTATGCAACCCGAAATACGGTCTGAATATGCCGGATATGGTCTTACAGGCGAGTTGTATACATTTTATTATGCAAAAGGTATCGGGCTTATTTATATGCGGCAAGAGAATCAATATTCTGTTAGCAATGAAATGCAGATTAGAAATTGGAAGATAAATTAAAAATAGTGTTCCCTTCTAACTCTTCATATTG
>CAZZZH010000283.1:0-5815 GCA_964658445.1 Ilyomonas sp. | reverse complement strand
TCGCCGGCTATTCAGTAAACGAAAACGATGTTTTTTACCCGGGTAAAAAAGTAAACCACCCATCTGCCTTTTTCATTTTTTACTTTTGAATTCACGCATCGTTCGTTGCTGGCTGCAAAAACACCAAAAGGTTATGACAATCAAACGCATTGAAATTTATAAGTTGCCCATCAGGCTGAAAGAACCCTTTATTACATCGTTAGGTCCCGATACACATGCAGAGAATGTGGTTGTCGTTATCCGCACAAACGATGGCATTACCGGTTGGGGCGAATGCAATCCCTACATGCCCATCTGTGGTGAAAATATAGAGACGGCTTTCATTGTTGCGCAGTATCTGGCTAAAATACTGGTCGGTAAAAATCCCTTGCTCATAGCAGAGCATCATAAGGCTTTCGATAAATTAATTTATGCCAATAACAGCATCAAAAGCGCCTTCGATATTGCCTTGTACGATATTGCTGCGCAACACGCCGGTGTTCCACTATACCAGTTTTTAGGCAGAACCAACAACAAGAAATTGGTGATCGATTATACCATCAGCATTGATGAGGTTGACAAGATGGCAAGCGATGCCCGCAAGATCGTAGCCGATGGGTTTACGGTAATAAAAGTAAAGCTGGGCGAAAGCAAAGATAAAGATGTGGCGCGGATTATCGGCATCCGCGAAGCCATTGGATACAGCATTCCGCTGCGCATAGATGCCAATGGTGGCTGGGATGTAGAAACGGCTATCGAAACCTTGCAGGCATTAGAACCCTATGGAATTCAATACTGCGAAGAGCCCATCGCCAGGTGGAATTACACCTCGTTGCCACGCGTAAAAAAAGAAAGCCTAATACCCATCATGGCAGATGAATGTTGCAGCGACCATCACGATGCAAAACGATTGATAGATTTGGATGCCTGCCATTCTTTCAACATCAAATTAGGTAAATCGGCAGGCATTTTCAAAGCCCTGAAAATAGCAGCTTTGGCAGAGGAAGCCAACAAAGAAATACAGGTAGGTGGCTTCCTCGAATCGCGTCTTGGCTTCACCGCATCCGCCCATTTTGCTTTGGTAAGCCATCACATAAAATATTACGATTGGGACACACCACTCATGTTCACCGAAGACCCTGTTGTGGGTGGTATTACTTATAGCAAAGGCGGGGTAATAACTGTACCCGACGTGCCCGGCTTAGGCGCTTCGCTCGATGAAGATTATTTGAACCGATTGAAGAAGATATCAATTGAATAAAGCAACAGCCATTAGTGTTTAAAGAAAATATACGCAATAAAAATGGCAGCAATCACGCCAATCAGATCGGCTGCAATGCCCGCCCAGATGGCATAGCGCACTTTCTTAATACCCACGCTGCCAAAGTATAGCGCGATAATGTACAATGTGGTATCTGCACTTCCGCGCAATACACTGGCGGTTTTACCAACAAAAGAATCCGGGCCATACAATGGATTTTTAAAAATATCCAGCATCAATCCCCGCGCACCACTACCACTAAACGGCACCATGATAGACACCGGAAGTGCGGGCACAAAATCGGTGTTCATACCCGCTTTAGCAACAAGCCACGAAATGCCATCAGTTATGTAGCCGAGCGCACCGCTATCGCGAAACACACGAATACCAACCAACATGGCGACGAGATAAGGAATGATTTTCAGCACTACATCAAAACCGGCTTTCGCGCCTTCAATAAACGTATCGAAGACCGATACTTTTTTATACGCACCACCAACAATAATTACAACCACCAGCAGGAACAAAATGAAGTTGCCGGAGATATTAGTAAATGTATTTCTGGCATCGTCGGTCAAACTGTTTACGAAGAATAAAAGTGCCGCAATGATAGCTGCGATACTGACGATCCAGGTAGCCAGAACCCAATCCCACCGCAGCTTTTGCTTAATACCTACAATCAGGATTGCAGCCAGTGTGGCGATCACGGTTCCCGCTACACAGGGAATAAACACGCTCGTCGCATCTTGCGAACCGGCAGCAATACGATACGAAATAATGGATAGCGGAATGAGCGTTAAACCACTCGTATGCAGCACCAGGAACATGATCTGCGCATTGGTAGCTGTATCTTTTTCAGGGTTAAGTGATTGCAGGCTTTGCATCGCTTTTAAACCGAACGGCGTGGCGGCATTATCAAGCCCCAGCATGTTAGCACTAAAGTTCATTACCATCTCGCCCATCGCCGGATGATTGTCCGGCACTTCAGGAAATAAACGTTTTAAAAACGGATTTAAGAGCTTGGCTAACCGGCGGATGGCGCCTGCTTTTTCAGCAATATTCATCAACCCGAGAAAGAAGGTCATGGTGCCAATCAGCGGCAAAGCAACATCGGTTACCGATGTCTTGGCACTGTCAAACAAACCTTCAGTAAGCGTTTTGAAAATGGTAGTATCGCCCAGAAAAAGGCTCTTATATAAAGCGATGAGAAAAGCTACGAGAAAGAAACCAATCCAGACAATGTTTAACGCCATAGCAGGTGTTTGCGTGAAGGCTAAAATAGTTCTTTGCTATGACACCGGATTGCTTTTAAAACAAAAAAGCTGTAGCTATGTCGCTACAGCTTTTTTAATTCGATTAAAGTCAATCAGGCAATTTCAGCAATGCTTTCTTCTGTCGCATTGATAGTATAATCCAAGTCCTCTTTCGTTAATGCATTATTTAAGAACCAACTTTCATAAGCTGATGGTGGAAGATACACGCCGCGGTTGAGCATCGCGTGGAAATATTGTTTGAACAATTCAATGTTGGCAGATGAAGCCGTTGCAAAATCCGTCACTTCATGTGCTGCAAAATGCACGCTGATCATCGAGGCGAATTGGTTAATGGTAAAGGGCAAGTTGGAGGCAGACAATACTTGTTGCAAACCATCTTTTAAATACACTGTTTTTTCCTCCAGTTCTGTGTAAATGTTCGGGTTGTCGTTTAAGATTTTTAACGTGGTAAAGCCCGCGATCATTGCAATCGGGTTGCCGCTTAATGTTCCGGCTTGATACACATTTCCAATCGGTGCAACCACTTCCATGATGTGTTTCTTTCCACCGAAAGCACCAACAGGTAATCCGCCGCCAATTACTTTTCCATAGGTAATGAGATCCGCATCTATGCCGAGTGCTTCCTGTGCACCACCCTTTCCTAAGCGAAAGCCGGTCATTACTTCATCAAAAATGAAAACAATATTATGTGCATTACAAAGTGTCCTTATTCCTTCAAGAAAACCAGGCTTTGGTAAAATGCAACCCATGTTGCCGGCAACAGGTTCTACAATGATGGCAGCAATGTCATTTGCATGTTCGTAAACTAATTTTTCAACAGCTTCCAGGTCGTTGTATGCGCATGTCAACGTATCGTTACTGACACCAGCTGTAATGCCGGGAACAGTTTGAATATTAAACGTCGCCATACCGCTTCCCGCCTTCACTAAAAATGAATCAGCATGACCATGATAGCAGCCTTCAAACTTGATGATTTTATTCTTGCCTGTATATCCTCTTGCTACGCGAATAGCACTCATGCAGGCTTCGGTGCCGCTGCTTGTCATACGAATCAAACCTACATTCGGCACCATGCTTTTAATAAGCTCTGCGACATCTATTTCAAGCTCGGTTGGCGCGCCGTAAGAGGTAGAGTGAACAGCTTGTTCTGTGATGGCTTTTATTACTTTGTCATGTGCATGACCTAATATCATAGGTCCCCACGATGCGATGTAATCAATGTATTTGTTGTTGTCCGCATCGTACAGGTAAGCGCCTTTGGCTTTGCTCATAAATAATGGAGTACCGCCTACGCTTTTGAAGGCGCGCACAGGTGAATTAACACCGCCGGGAATGGATTGTTGCGCTCGTTCAAACAACGTTTTGCTCATAGTAATATTCATGTTATTCTAAGTCGTATTCGTTTTTCAGATAGGCTATCAATCTTTCAGCTACGGGCAATACCTGCTGAATATTGGAAATATAATTTTGCGTAGCGCCAATTTCATAATTGATTTTATTAAAAAAGCGCGGAAGACTTGCCGGGTTCTCTATGTATAAAGGCAGCATCACTGGTTTAAAGCCTGTTATGCTGTCGTAATAAGAGGTATCGTATGTAGCTGCTAAATCGAGCAACTGCTGGCCGGCTGCCATAGCGTTGCCAGTTGCATTGGTGTACAGGTTTTCCGACGCATAAATAATTTTTGTTCTTACATCGTAGCTGGCAACGCTGTCTGCTACGTGGTCTCTTTTTATCAATTGCAGTCCGGATGTTTTAAGCTGGCTTATTGTGGCATCGTTCACCTTAAACAGAGAATAATATCCGACCATTCCTGCATTTTCATACAACTTCTTCCGGTTCTCTGGCTTCGAAAAATCTGCAGTAGATAACCTAACGAGCTCTACCAGTGAATCTCGTTTCATGGTATTGCTTTTAATCACCATTTTCATGTAAGCCGTGTCGTCTGCCAGGTTATTGATAAGACTTTCCACATAATGTTTTTCCGTCTCGTGATTACTGATAGATTCTCTTATGTTTTCGGCAATAAAACCCAGCGTTACTGCAAGAAAAATCATCAGGAATTCAAGCAGGAAATCTTTGAATTTTTTATGGTGAACGTCTGGATGATGATGTACTTCCATGAACTCAGTTAGGCTGTAAATATAGCTGCAAAACCGTTGCCTGCTTAGGCTTGCTGCAATAAGTGTACAGCATCTCTGGCAAAGTAAGTCGCAATCAAATCAGCACCGGCACGCTTCATCGAAGTTAGGGTTTCAATGATGGCCTTATTCTCATCAATCCAGCCCATTTTAGCGGCAGCTTTTACCATGGCATATTCGCCGCTTATGTTATAAGCACTTACCGGAACATTCACGGCATCTTTTACTTCACGGATGATATCAAGATAACTTAATGCCGGCTTTACCATTACGATATCAGCGCCTTCTTCTACATCCTGCAATGTTTCTTTTATGGCTTCTCTTCGATTGGCATAGTTCATCTGGTAGGTTTTCTTATCTCCAAAACCAGGAGCACTATCTAATGCATCTCGGAAAGGTCCATAAAAGCAAGAAGCATATTTTGCACTATAAGCCATGATGCCTGTTTTTGTAAAACCAGCTTCTTCCAAACCTTTTCTGATAGCGCCGATGCGACCATCCATCATATCGCTTGGGGCAACGAAATCGGCACCGGCTTGTGCATGGCTCACGCTCATCTTTACAAGGGCTTCAACCGTTTCGTCATTTGCAATTTCGCCATCTTTCACAATTCCGTCATGACCATAGGAAGAATATGGATCGAGTGCAACGTCGGTCATCACCAGCATATCGGGCACCGCATCCTTAATGGCTTTTATGCTTCGCTGCATCAAACCGTTCTCATTCCACGCTTCTTTGCCGGTATTATCTTTCCATTCGTCTTTGCACTTAATAAAAAGCAAAACGCTTTTAATGCCCAGGCTCGACAAATCTTTTACTTCTGTTATTGTCAGATCGAGTGAATGACGAAAATAGTTGGGCATCGAAGCAATTTCGTGCCGGATGTTTTCTCCTTCATCTATAAAAAGAGGCGCAATAAAATCGTTGGGTGTCAAAACTGTTTCAGCCACTAAACTCCGGATGGCGGGCGTAGCGCGTAATATCCTGTTTCGCTTTTGCAGATACATATTAATTACCGGTGAGATTAGATAAAAATTTAGGTGCAAAGCTATAGTTGCGCATTGTAAGATAATGTGAGGATTGAGGTTATTACGGTTTTATAACAAAAACCGGCCAGAATGCACAAACAACGCCTAAGCGACAAACATCTGCAAAGCTTTTT
>CAZZZH010000282.1:0-5820 GCA_964658445.1 Ilyomonas sp. | reverse complement strand
ACGCCCTGCGGAGACTGTATGCGCCCTAACCGCTCTGTCCCTCCCTGTCCCGTCATCCCCGTCCTGCGCTACCCCGACCCGTCTTTCGCAGCCGAGTGGCTGACCTACAATTGCTTCAACACAAAACCACACTGCTAAGCGGGCACAGCGGTGTAGGCAAATCAACTTTTATTAATGCAGTGATGCCGGGCAAACAACTGCGCACAACCGAGGTGAGCAACTGGAGCGGAAAAGGAATGCATACTACCACCTTTGCTGAAATGTTTGACCTTCCTTTTGGAGGGCGGCTGATAGATACACCTGGAATCCGCGAGTTTGGCGTAATTGATATTCCAAAACAGGAGCTTTCGCATTATTTTCCAGAAATGCGGAAGTTGTTATCCGAATGCCGTTACAATAATTGCTTGCACATCAATGAACCTGACTGTGCTATAAAAGAAGCCGTAAATGAAGATGTAATTTCAGCGGAACGCTATGTAAGTTATTTGAACATAATGGATAGCCTGACAGATAGAAATTATTAAGTAGAAATAAGTTTATCATCTATCGGAAACAACTAATTGCTGAACAAGCAGGAAGACCAACATTCAGATAAAACTCATTTACGAAGTGCCTAATCGTAATTTATCCAACAATTTACTCAGCAGCTTTTGGTTCGATGATTCATCTGCCAGCAGTGAGATACCGTTGTAAATGTTGTACTGCAATGTAAACCTACGTTTGCGGTACGTAAATGTCCATTGTATGCTGTCAGCTTCGTCTTCTTTGCCGAGAAAGCGCACAAAACGAATGTTACTTAGTTTAGTAATAAGGTTATAAAAGTCGGAGAGACTGCTACCCACGTTACTGATATTGGTGGCGGTAGCAGGATGTGTTGTCTGCATGACACTGCCTTTTAGAGTTATTGTATTTGCTTATTCTTTAAATTTTTTGCCCTTTTTAATCGCTTTTAAAGCTTTAGGATCTTAGCTTAACATTCTTTCTGCTCCAATGTCCGATGCGGTGGCCAGGCAACCTCTCTTAACCGCACAAGACGAAAAAAGCATTATAATTACTAAAAAAAGGATAGCTTTTCCCAAGGGTGAATAATCCGTAAAAAGAATAAGCAATTAGTTTTGTTCGCAGCGAAAAGCTATCCAACAACATTAGACAATAACTTTGTTAAATATGCTGCAAAAAGTATTAATTTTTTTTGAACCAGCCTGCATATTTTATATAGTTGTTCGCAATGCGGTGAATTTCGCCCGTAATCAATTCTTCAGAAATATCTTTTACCTTTTTGGCAGGCACACCAGCATAGATGCTTCCGCTTTCGGCTATTGTATTTTGAAGCATTACCGCTCCGGCCGCAATGATACAGTTCGAGTGAACCACGCAGCCATCCATTATGATAGATCCCATACCTATTAGCACATCGTTCTGAATAGTGCAACCATGTACAATCGCGTTGTGCCCGACAGATACGTTGTCGCCAATTGTAGTTGACCATTTTTCGAAGGTGCAATGAACCACTACATTATCTTGTATATTTACTTTATTACCTATTCTGATGCTGTTGACATCACCTCGCAGTACGGCATTGAACCACACGCTGCAATCATCGCCCAATATTACATCGCCAACAATAGTTGCATTGGGCGCCAGAAAACAATTGTTTCCTATTTGTGGTTCAATGCCAAATACAGGCAGGATAAGCGCCATAAAGCTTTCTTTGGTTATTAGATAAAGTTAATTCAGGGTAAAAATACAATAAGGTAACTTGTCGTTTACTTTTGTTGCGCCTTTAATCATATCATAGTTATCACACGGCATGGACAATCGCACGTTGTTTCTCAATTATATCGCACAAACTTCGCCAGAGCCAATAGCACTGGAGATAGTGAGGGCAAAAGGTATTTATCAGTACGATGCTGATGGAAAAGCATTTATAGATTTTATTTCAGGCTTTAGCGTTGCCAATATCGGCCACAGTCATCCCGAAGTGGTAGAAGCAGTGAAAAAGCAGGCAGAACAATACATGCACCTGATAGTATACGGAGAATTTATACTAAACCCCCAGGTTAAGTACGCACAGTTGCTTGTAAAACATTTACCCGAAACGCTCAACTGCGTTTATTTTACCAACAGTGGAACCGAAGCTACCGAAGGCGCTCTAAAACTTGCTAAACGTTATACCGGAAGAAGCAAAATCATTAGCTTTCATAACAGTTATCACGGCAGTACGCAGGGAGCATTGAGTGTAATGGGCGATGAATATTATCGCAATGCTTACCGGCCTTTATTACCCGATGTCTTTCATTATCCTTATGGAAGCGAGGAAGCGGTAAACAACATCGATGAAAATACTGCCTGTGTAATTGCAGAAACAGTTCAGGCGGAAAGTGGTGTAACACGTCCGCCACAAAGCTGGCTGAAAAGTATTCACACCCGCTGCCAGGAAACGGGTACTCTTTTAATACTTGATGAAATTCAGTCTGGCTTTGGTAGAACCGGCACTCTGTGGGCATTTCAGCAATATGGCGTAGTACCAGATATAGTATTGCTTGGTAAAACTCTGGGTGGTGGTATGCCTTTGGGTGCTTTCATTGCTGGATACAAAGTCATGCAATGTCTTACCAACAATCCGGTATTGGGTCATATTACCACGTTTGGAGGACACCCGGTTTCCTGTGCGGCGGGTTTGGCTGCTTTTCAGGTTTTACTGAAAGAAGATTATGTGTCGGGTATAAAAAACAAAGAAGAAATACTGCTTCAACAATTGCTTCATTCAGCTATACAGAACATACACTCGGCGGGTCTTTGGGCGTCGCTTCAGTTTGAAAGCCCTAAAACAAATCAAAATATAATACGCCGATGTATTAAATATGGATTGATTACCGATTGGTTTCTGTTTGCACCCAACAAACTCCGGATAGCTCCACCTCTAAGTATAGAAGAAAAAGAATTAAAAACGGCTTGTTCTATTATCCTTCGTAGTATTGAGGAAGAATATAGCGCTTAATGTTTATCCTTTTTTCTTAATGAATCGACTTTCAACTCAACAACAAGCCTTGGTCAAAAGTATCATGCCATAGCAAAAAAAAATAATATCATCCTTAAACTGAGGGCAGATATTCTACAATCAAACAAATTAAAAATACAACGCTTTTATATACTGCTCATTGCTAATATAGATAGAAATGGCATAATTGTTTTAATCTGATTACTACATTTTTGCTACAGAGCCCGCATTTTTTGCCTGTTAGTCTGCTTTGCTCTTTTAGTTATTTTAATCTTTAAACAGAAAACAAAAAATGGATATTGTATGTTTCTCTCATCTAAGATGGAATTTTGTTTATCAGCGTCCTCAGCATTTACTCAGCCGGTTTGCAATAAACTGTCGCGTTTTTTACATTGAAGAACCCACTTTCGAAGCACCTGAAGATTCTTACACGCTTACGGTAACCCAGGAAAATGTTCAGGTTATTGTTTTGCATCTTCAGGGCTCTCAGCAAGAAACCAATACAGAAAGGCAAAAAAAAATACTGACAAAGCTTTTTAAAACCTTGGCTATTGAAGACTATTTACTTTGGTATTATACGCCCTTAGCTTTATTGGTGAGCGACCACCTGAAACCGGCAATGGTAGTCTACGATTGCATGGATGAACTGTCTGCCTTTAAGTTTGCTTCGCCCCTTTTAAAAACGCTCGAAGAGCAGCTCTTTGCCAAAGCAGACATTGTTTTTACCGGTGGGCATACTTTGTACCAGGCAAAAAAGAATCAGCACCACAACATTTATCCTTTCCCCAGCAGTATCGACAAGACGCATTTTGCACAGGCACGCACTGACATTAAAGAACCGGAAGATCAGGTAGCCATTCCTCATCCCCGCCTCGGCTTTTATGGTGTAATTGATGAACGCTTTGATTTAGAGCTCATTCGGGAGGCAGCACGACAAAGACCCGACTGGCATTTTATATTGATTGGTCCGGTTGTAAAAATCGATCCTGCCTCACTCCCTCAATACGCTAATGTGCATTATCCAGGTGGTAAATCTTACAACGAATTGCCGGTTTATCTTCAGGGATGGGATATTGCCTTAGTGCCTTTTTTACTGAATGAATCGACACGTTTTATCAGCCCAACCAAAACACCTGAATACTTAGCCGGTGGCAAACCGGTTATTTCTACTGCTATTCAGGATGTGGTATATCCTTATGGTGAAGAAGGTTTGGTTCACATTGTAAATAATGCCGACGAACTGGTACAAAAGGCGGAAAAAGAACTCGCCTTAACCAACAAAACGAAATGGCTGGCAAAAACGGATGCCTTTCTAAAAGACAATTCCTGGGATGCTACCTGGAAAAAAATGAACGAACTGATAGTGCAAACGGCGAACAAAAAGAATTCATCACACAATTCAAAACAAATAAACAATTACACAAAAAAGGAGGAAGCTTATGTTTGATTATGTAATAGTGGGGGCAGGTTTTGCCGGCAGCGTATTAGCTGAAAGACTAGCAACGAAAGCCGGTAAAAGAGTTTTAATTATTGATAAACGTAATCATATCGGGGGCAATACCTACGATTATTATAATCATGATGGTATATTAATACACAAATACGGTCCGCATATTTTTCATACTAATTCTAAAGATGTATTTGAATACCTGAGCCGCTTCACAGCGTGGAGGCCATACGAGCACCGTGTTCTGGCAAGTGTGGATGGACAATTGGTGCCTATTCCCATCAACCTTACTACCATTAATACCTTATACGGTCTGAACTTATCTGCCGACCAGGTAGAATCTTTTTTTGAAAGCCGTGCAGAACAGAAAGATAAAATCCGCACCTCAGAAGATGTGGTGGTGTCGAAAGTAGGCCGGGAACTTTACGATAAATTTTTTAAACATTATACCCGTAAGCAATGGGATTTAGACCCAAGCGAGCTTGATGCCTCTGTAACGGCGCGCGTACCAACCCGCACCAATAAAGACGATCGCTATTTTACCGACACCTACCAGGCTATGCCATTGCATGGCTATACACAATTGTTTCAGAATATGCTGTCGAACCCAAATATCAGCATTATGCTTAACACCGATTATAAAGATGTGCTGGATAGCATTCGTCACAAAGCATTAATTTTTACAGGACCTATCGACAGCTATTTTGATTACTGTTATGGCAAACTTCCTTATCGTTCATTAGAGTTCCAGTTCGAAACAGTGGAAACGGAACGTTTTCAAAATACAGGTACGGTTAATTATCCAAACGAGCATTTGTACACTCGAATTACCGAGTTTAAATACCTCACGGGTCAGAAGAACTCGAAAACAACATTGGTTTACGAATATCCAAAAGCCGAAGGTGATCCCTATTATCCCATTCCCCGCCCCGAAAATGCCGAGTTATACAAGAAGTATCAGCTGCTGGCAGCCACGACTCCTAATGTTTACTTTACCGGTAGGTTAGGTACTTACAAATATTACAACATGGATCAGGTGGTAGCCCAATCACTTACTTTGTTTAAGAAGCTTATGCTGGCAGAACAGGAAGCTACACACATCAATGGCAGCCTGCAAAAAATGGCAATCAATCAATAAGGTTGTTAGTGCAAATTTTTACTTATAATACAATAAAGATGCGGGAATAGCGAAACCCGCATCTTTATTGTATTAATACGCTCAAAGCTGAGGCTTACTCATTCTTCTAAACAAAATTTTTTTTACCATTATGCAAAACGATTCATCGTCGCGCAGTCCATTCCAATCTTTTTGGATGGCTGGCTACGAGTGTACCGATCAACTAAATGCCTTTGGGAACCGGGTCGAGTTTTT
>CAZZZH010000281.1:0-5839 GCA_964658445.1 Ilyomonas sp. | reverse complement strand
AAATTGAGAAGCGCCTGCAATGGAATAAAAGTAGAACAGCCTGCCCTTGTTTTCCTGAAGAAAACTTTTGGCTACCGCATTTACACACACAAACAATTGAATCACCCAAAACAAGCTGTTCCATACCTTTTCTTCCGGCGTATCAAGCGTTAGATACACAACAAAAATGGTTGACATCACATATAGTGCAATGCCGTAAAAGGTGTACTGTTGACGAATTTCAAGAAGGATATCTTTCTTAATAAGAGTAATAATATGTGTGAATTTGCTGGTCAAAACAGATTGCTTTTTTAAACTCAAAGGTCATAATAACATTTGCGGCAGCGCGGCTCATACACATCTTTTTCGCCCAGCAGGAATTGCTTTTGCTGCGCTGAAATGCGGTACGAATAAGAAGCGATGTTGCCACACCGAACACAAATGGCGTGCAGCTTGGTAACATAATCAGCAATGGCTAACAACTGTGGCATCACGCCAAATGGTTTGCCTGCAAAGTCTTTATCCAGCCCGGCCACGATCACGCGAATACCTTTAACCGCAAGGGTTTCGCATACGTTCACAATCTCGTTATCGAAAAACTGGGCTTCGTCTATACCCACTACATCTACCTCGCCGGCGAACAGCAAAATAGTTTGCGAATTATCAACCGGTGTGCTGGCAATAGCAGTTGTGTTATGGCTCACTACGTTCACTTCATGATAGCGCGTATCGAGCGATGGCTTGAAGATTTCGGCCTTGCGGTTGGCAATTTTTACACGGTTCAGGCGGCGTATCAGCTCTTCCGTTTTTCCGCTAAACATACTGCCGCAAATCACTTCTATCCAGCCCCGACCTTGTGCAACCGGTTCTATAAACATTTTTTAAATTGAATAGCTGCAAATAAAATCCTTATTACCTTAGCTTCCTTTGTTCCCTATAAAAATATTGGATCGCATGGAAAGAGCAGGAACATTGATTAACCGGTTACAACAACAATATAGTCAGCAGGCAGACAGCAATTCATTGCTTACTACAGCCTTGCTGCTGGTCACAGAATTGCAAAGCCATCCCGCTGCTGACACTACACCTGGCAAGGTTAGTGTCATTATGCCATACAAACCTTTTGAAGCCGTGGCAACCGACTCGGACAATGTTGATAAAGCATTGAACAGTGTATTTGAAAATAACATTTTGCCTCAGTCGATAGAAGAGCCCAGTTTGCTGCCACAAACACCCAAAGAAGAAAGGGAAGAGCCCATGTTTGCCAAACCCGAACCGCAGCAAACTCAGGCAGTAAACACACTGGCAGAGGAAAGATATAACGAGGCTTTTGAAGACATTCCTACGCTTGCGCAACAGCAACCCAAGGTGGTTTATGAGTTGAATGATACGGTGCAAGCCGATGAGCCAAGTGTCAACGACAGGCTAAAACAACAAGTAGCAGAACCAGGTAATAAGCTGCAAAGCGAACCCATTAAAGATTTGCGAAGAGCCATTGGTATCAATGATAAATATCTTTTTATCAAAGAATTGTTTCGGAATGACGAAGTGGCTTATGAGCGTTCCATCAAGACGATTAATGCATTCAATATTCTGCCGGAAGCTGAGTATTGGATGCAGCGGGAGCTGAAGTATAAAATGGGCTGGGATGATAACAATGCAACCGTAAAAACTTTTTATCAGTTGGTAAGAAGACGCTTCTCTTGAATAAAGCTAACTACTTGCTGCGTGGCGCCTGCGCCCGCAGCTACAAATGCTTTGGAAGCCGCACCGGCATTAACACAGAAGTCTTCATCAGTTAATAACCGATCCAGTATTTTTTCAAGCTCCAAAGCATTAGGAACACTAAAAGCGCCACCGGCTTCTATCAAGTCATACGTTTCCGGGAAGTTGTCATGCTCAGGACCAAATACTACCGGCTTTGCGAACACTGCAGCTTCCAAAATATTATGAATGCCATCGCCTCCAAAGGCACCGCCCACATAAGCAATATCAGCATAGTGATAGATACGGCTCAACATGCCGATATTATCAATAATCAAAGTATTCGAGTCTACCGATAGGGTTGCGTTTTCCAACTGCGAATAGCGAATGGTATGCTTGTATAAACTCTCGCATTCGCGCAGCCGTTCTTCGCTGATATCGTGCGGCGCAACAATAAAGCGCATCTGCGGATGATGAATTACAAAGTGGTCAAGCTCTTCATCGTCTTCCGTCCAGGTACTGCCCGCAACCAATACTTTTTTACCAGCACAAAACTGTTCTATCAAAGGCAAGGGTTCAAAGCTGTTAGCCGTTTGCAACACACGATCAAAGCGTGTATCGCCGCTGATGGCTGCATTGCTATAATGTATGGCGTGAAGCCGTTGCAGAGAAGCTTCATTCTGTACAAAAATATAAGTGAAGCAACGCAGCATTTGCCGGTGAAAGTCACCATACGATTTAAAGAAAAGTTGGTTTTTTCTAAAAAGTGCAGACACCAGCAACAGGGGAATACCTTGCTTTTTTATTTCAGTTAAATAATAATACCAAAACTCGTATTTAATGAAAATAACGAGCGATGGTTTTACAATTTCAAGGAATGTTTTTGCATTCTCGGCATTGTCCATAGGTAAATAACAAATCGCATCTGCACCCGCATAATTCTTCCTGATTTCATAGCCGGAGGGCGAAAAAAAAGTAACCAATAATTTATAGTTTGGATACAGATCTTTCAACGCCTCCATCACCGGTTTGCCTTGCTCAAACTCTCCCAGCGATGCACAATGAAACCAGATAACCGGCGATGTGTTTTTGTCAAATTTCTGGTGAAGAAACGCGAAACTGTTTTTTCTCCCATTTACCCACAGCGCTGCTTTTTTATTATTAAAAAAAGACAGGATTTTTGCACCCAGCGGATATAAGAATGTAAACAAAAAGTACCCGGCTCTTATCATTACAGTAAGCTTATTTCTTTTGGCTTTTAGAAACTGCAAACATCGTGGTAAAGAAACAATAAAAATAAAATTGATCGTTGTAGCAACTGACAATTGCAGTCTAAAATATTCTTTATGTCAGTAAGCTAAAAAAACTTCTTACTTTTTTTATTGATTGCGGGTTACATTTTAGCGGTAAGTGTTATCAATGTCTACAGACGTCTGCAACCATTTTCTTCCAAGTAAATTTTAATAATTAGCGCCTGAAAGGCTTGCTGGTGTTGTATTCCAGCTATGCTTTGTTTTTTTATTCGATTGTCTTTTAGAACTTCTATGGTTTGCATTTATGCAAATCTTCTTTTTTGTCATCTTATTTAGAACTCAATAAATCTTATTCTAATGAAACTACCTTTTTATGGCGTAGCTGTCATTGCTATGTGCCTCTTTATTTCCTGCCGTTCTTCTAGTCAAAATGATCTTGCAAAACCTTCAACACAGGACATAACGCTGGAAGATGTAAATAAAAATGCAGATAGATCTTCAAATGAAACAGCGGATTCGATGGTTGTACCGACTGAGGTTTCAAACAACGAAACGCTGCAATCCGGCTCGCCTGCGTTTACAGATTGGGATAAAAAGATCGTGAAAACAGCAAACATTTCATTGGAAGTAAAAGACTACCATGCTTTTGATAAGAATATTCACACCACAATTAAAAATTTCGGCGGCTATACGGCTGCTGAGCAGCAAAGCACTTCTGATAGTCGCATTGAAAATAGTCTCACTCTTAAAGTACCGGTCGACCAGTTCGATAACTTCGTAAATATTATCGGCGGTGATGGCATTACAGTATTATCAAAGGATGTTTCAAGCGAAGATGTAAGTAACGAAGTGATAGACACTAAAGCCCGCATGGAAGCAAAGAAGCAACTACGCGATAAGTACGAAGAGCTTTTGAAAGAAGCCAAAACCATGAAGGATATTTTGCAGGTACAAAGCGAGATTAACGGCATTCAGGAAGAGCTGGAAACTGCAGCAGGGCGCATTAATTACCTCACTCATTCAGCTGCTTACAGCACAGTTACCATTAATTATTTTCAGTACCTGAACGGTACAACATCTGATTCAACGCAGCCGGGCTTTTTTGCTGATATTAAAGAAGCTTTTGCTACGGGTGGAAGCGTCTTTGTCAATATCATTGTTTTTCTTGTCTCGATCTGGCCACTGTTACTCGCTGGCGGATTGTTGTATATTTATTTCAAAAGAGAAAAGCCGAAGAAAGTAACAGCATAAGGTTTGTTTCAACCGCCAACAATAAGACACTGTTGGCGATTATGAATAATAGCAAACTAGAATGATTTACTTTACTTTCACTTATCGCAAAGTGAGTGTAGGAAAATGAAAATTCAGGAAAACAAAATAGACTTTACCCAAAACGAGCCTTCTCTTTATGCGGAGGTAATTGTTCCGCTTTTGTTACCGAAAAATTATACATGGCAAATCCCGGCTCACCTGGCAGATGCAGTAGGCGTTGGCAAGCGGGTAGAAGTATCGCTGCGAAATAAAAAATATACCGGGCTGGTAAAAAAAATGATTACCGAAAAGCCGGTTGGCTTTGAGCCAAAACCGCTGGTGAATGTGCTGGATACCGATCCTTTGGTTTATCATAACCAACTTGATTTGTGGCGATGGATTTCCGATTACTACATGTGCACCGAAGGCGAAGTAATGCAGGCTGCCGTGCCTTCCAACTTAAAGCTATCTAGCGAAACAACCCTGATTTGGAACGAAGAAAATGCAACCGATCAGGAAAGCCTGAACGATGAGGAATACATTGTGGCAGAAGCCCTGCAGATAAAAAAGGAACTGAAGCTAACAGAGGTACAGCAGATACTCGATAGCAACCATGTGTACCCGGTAGTAAAGCGTTTGATTGAGAAAAACGTCTGTTATGTGTGGGAGGAACTACAGGAGAAATACAAGGAAAAACAGGAAACGTATATTCATCTTTCTCCGGAGTACTTCAACGAAGAAAAATTGCAGGAACTGTTGAACAACTGGGGTAAAGCAGCGCCGAAACAAATGGAATTGTTGTTGTCGTATCTGCATTTGCAAAAATCTGAAGGTGACGTAGTACAGCGCGAACTGCTTAAAAAATCGGGTGCTTCTTCAGCTCAACTAAATGCATTACTCGAGAAAAAAATACTTCGTGCCGAGAAGCGAAGCACCAGCCGGCTGCCATCGCTGCCAAAAGATATTACCGTAGATTTTGTATTATCTCCTGCTCAGCAAAAAGCGCTCGAAGAAGTGCAACAACATTTTTTGCAAAAACCGGTATGCCTGCTACATGGCGTGACCTCGAGTGGTAAAACACAAGTTTACAGCAAGCTTATTGAAGAGTATATGCAAGCTGGTAAACAGGTTTTGTACATGTTGCCCGAGATTGCATTGACCGCTCAAGTCATCAGAAGATTACAAATACATTTCGGTGGACATATTGCTATTTATCACTCCAAATTTAACGCAAATGAAAGAGTGGAAATCTGGAATAAAATAAAAAGTGGTGAAACGAAAGCCGTGCTGGGTGCGCGATCTGCGCTGTTGCTTCCGTTCAAATATCTGGGATTAATTATTGTAGATGAAGAACACGATACCTCATATAAACAGCAGGATCCGGCACCGCGTTATCATGCAAGAGATACAGCTATTTACTATGCTTCTCTGTTCAACGCCAAAGTATTATTGGGCAGTGCCACACCGTCTATTGAAAGCTATTATAACTGTTCTTTAAACCGCTATGGTTTGGTGAAACTGAATGAGCGGTATGGTAATTCAGAAATGCCCGAGATAGAAGTGATCGACACAAAAAATGTAGTAACTAAATTCAACGAAAAAGTCATCCTGACACCGGAACTGAAAGCCGAGATAGAGAAGAGTCTTAAAGA
>CAZZZH010000280.1:0-5871 GCA_964658445.1 Ilyomonas sp. | reverse complement strand
CTATGGTTATGGCTATTATCCCTGGTATCGCAATGGCATGGGCTTTCAGAATACCCGTTATTTTGCCGATAATGTTGCCATCCTTTCATTTGATTCTGCTGCTAACCTTTCCTGGTCAAACGTTATTCACAAGTCGCAGTTCGACGACAATACAGACGATTTCATTGGCTACACCACCATGAACACCGGCTCTGAAGTCCACTTTCTATACAACGAAACAGAACATAAAAACGTCCTTCTCTCCGATCAGAAAATAACACCCGCCGGCAAGGTAGAGCGCACGCCCACACTTAGAAACTTAGATCGCGGATACGAGTTTATGCCACGGCTGGGCAAGCAGGTAGCCGCCAAACAAATGATTATTCCCTGTACTTACAGAAATTATATTTGCTTTGCAAAAGTTGACTTTCAATAAAAGCAAGTGGTATCTATCTTCCGGGAAAAATCGGCTGTTTCTGTTTTCTGGTTAATCGCTTTAAGCATCATCATTCATGGTCAGTTCATTGTTGCGCCGCCCCAGGTGTTGGTGAGCAGCGCCGACGGCTGGATGAAAGCGGTACTGCAGCCCTTTATAGGCATGCCTTCCGCTATCGTCATCCTGCTGTATCAGGCTATCGTCATCATCCAAGCGTTGCGCCTTAGCGTGGTACTCAACAATCTGCGGCTTTTCCCTAAGCTGTATTTTATACCTGCTTTGTGCTATCTGTTTCTCACGTCGCTGTACCCCTCCTGGAATAATATTACACCCGCCCTGCTTATCAATTTTCTCATTCTCTGGCTGTTCAGCCTCATGGCGCGTATGTATAGTGCTGCGCAAAGCAAACCGCTCATCTACAACGTGGGTTTTCTTACCGGTACCATCGCACTTCTGTATTCGCCTTCTTTGTTTCTGATACCGGTGTCTTTCTTTGCACTAGCCTTGCTGCGTGCGTTTCGCCTCAACGAGTGGATGATACTCTTACTCGGCGCTTTAACACCTTCTTATCTTTTGGCAGCCGTCCTTTTTTTAAACGACTCCATCTCTTTGTTTACAAGTGCGCTGCCGCAGTTTCACTGGCATTTGTTAAGCCGGGAAAATGCAACGCCGCTGCTCATTACCGGCGCTGCGGGCGGCTTGCTCATTATTGCTGGCGTTGTAGCCTGGCAGGCAAATATTGGCAGGATGATCATTCAGACGCGGCGTTGCTGGAGTGTATTGTTTCTGTTATTCCTGTTCAGCATTCCGCTGGTGTTTGGCATTAAAGGCGAAGACACCACCGTATGGCTGCTGGGCATGATACCGGCAGCGGCTTTAAGCAGTAACATCTTTGTATATTCTAAAAATAATTTCCTGCAGAATGCGCTCTTCTGGCTGCTGGTTGTGGTTATTATTTTCAACAACTGGTTTTGGTTAAAAACCTGATGTTTTAATAGAAAAGGGTCGTCGTCATTCCACAATTCCTCTTGTCAGTGTTCATCATAAATCAATCTTACGAGGGCTTTGTACGGAATCTGCTGACATCATGAAAACAAATCATTTCACAGGAATAAACTGCGGTTAAAAACTTAAACGCGTTCTTAACTCGCTGCCTTTTACTTTTGCTACTCAATCATATACATTATGAAGTTTGGTGTGGTTGTTTTTCCCGGCTCCAACTGCGACCGCGACATGCAATATGCTTTGTCTAACAACCTGAACAAGGAAGTAATTATGCTATGGCATAAAGACAAAGATCTCAGCGCTTTTTCTACCAGCGATTGCATTGTTTTACCAGGTGGTTTCTCCTATGGCGATTACCTGCGTTGCGGCGCCATTGCGCGTTTCAGCCCGATGATGCAAAGCGTCATTGAGTTTGCCGGCATGGGCGGGAAAGTGTTTGGCGTTTGCAATGGTTTCCAGATTTTGTGCGAAGCCGGTTTGCTGCCGGGTGTGCTTTTGGGTAATGGTCACCGTCAGTTTGTTAGTAAAAATGTATTTATCAAAAACAGGAACAGCGAAGTCTTAAAGATACCCGTTGCGCACGGCGATGGCAGGTATTATGCAGATGACGAAACATTGGATAAGCTGGAAAGCAACAACCAGGTCATCTTTCGTTATTGCAATGAAAAAGGAGACATTGGTAGTGTAGATGATATAGATCTGGCATACAACCCTAATGGTGCTATCCGCAATATTGCCGGCATACAAAACAAGGAAGGCAACGTGTGGGGCATGATGCCGCATCCGGAAAGAGCCACATCTTCTTTACTAAGCAATACCGATGGTATTAAAGTGTTCTCCTTGCTCGGTTTAAATTAATTTTCTCCCAATGAAAGCAAAGTATTTCCTTTTCGTTTTAATGTTAATGGTGGTATCGCTTATCTCTCGCGCACAAACCGAAAACCCTGTAAAATGGACGTTTGCGGCAAAAAAGAAAGATGCCAAAACCTACGAGGTAGTCGCTTCTGCAACGCTTCCCAAAACATGGCATATCTATTCTCAAAACACATCGAGGGGCGGACCCGTACCAACCAAAATCACATTTAAAACAAACCCTCTGTTGGTGATAGAAGGGGCTGCCAAAGAAAATGGTGCTTTAAAAAGCACGCACGATCCCGTATTTGATGTTGATGTAAAATATTACAACGATAAAGTCGATTTCGTTCAGTTGGTAAAGCTGAAAACTGCGGCTACTACCAACGCCAGCGGAACGGTAGAATACATGATCTGCAACGACGAAAAATGTCTGCCACCCACCAAGCAGGCTTTTGATGTAAAACTCCAATAAAGGTTCTGAATGAAAGGTATTTTCGTTTCACTGGTTTGTTTACTCCTCTCCTTTTCTGCCTATTGCCAACTCGACATAAAATGGTCTTTTAAACTTAGCCGCACCAACGACAGCAACTATACCATGCAGGCTTCTGCAAAGCTGCAGGATGGATGGTATGCCTATGGCACAAACAAAACCATAGATGGATTGTCGCCGGCCTCATTCACTTTCAATTTCGAGAATGTAAGTGCTGTTGGCAATACCGTTTACCAGGGTAAAAACATCACGGTTGCGGATAGTATCTGGAACCAGAAAGTAGCCGCCTACACAGGAGATTTGGAATTCTCACAACCTATCGTAATGCACGGTGCAAAGCCTTCGCAGCTAACGGGCACGGCTAATATCAACATTGCAAAAGGCACCCAGTTTTATGCAATCGAGCAGATCTTTTCCGTACCGGTAGAAGGTGCGCAGCCAGATGCTGGCAGCGCTTCTTCCATTAAATTATCTTCTGTAAACCTGGTTCAGCCGTTAGCTGATTGCGGACAAAAAACAGAAGCTTCCGAAAGCCTACTCACCGTTTTCTTTCTTGGTTTTGCCGGTGGCTTAATTGCTTTGCTTACGCCCTGCGTTTTTCCCCTTGTTCCGGTTACTATTTCTTTCTTTACCAAGCGTTCGGGCAACCGTAAAACGGCCATCCGGAATGGCTCTTTGTATGGCTTGTTTATTTTCCTTATTTATGTTGCCATCAGCATCCCGTTTCATATCATCGGCAATGTAAATGCGCAGATATTTAATACCATTGCCACCAATGCGTGGCTTAATCTTACATTCTTTGTTGTCTTTATCGTTTTTGCCATTTCTTTCTTTGGTTTTTTCGAGATTACCTTACCCAACAACATTGCAAACAAAGCCGACGAAAAAAGCAATCTCACCAGCATTGGTGGCATCTTTTTCATGGCGTTAACGCTTACCATTGTTTCTTTTTCGTGCACCGGTGTTATTCTTGGTTCCCTTCTGGTTGGTGAGGTGAGCAATGGCGCGTGGCCATTGACTTACGGGCTGGCAGGCTTTGGCGTTGCATTAGGTTTACCGTTTGCTTTATTTGCTATTTTTCCTTCTCTACTGGCATCTTTACCCAAGTCGGGCGGATGGTTAGATACGGTGAAAAAAGTACTGGCTTTTGTGGAGGTGGGGTTAGCCTTTAAGTTCTTATCCAGCGCCGACCTCGTGATGCATTGGGGCATCTTAAAACGCGAAGTGTTCGTAGCCATCTGGGTAGTTACCGGCTTGGCATTATCACTATATCTCTTCGGTATTTTGCGCCTGCCACACGATTATAAAGGACAAAAAATAAGCTTTGGCAGAAAAGCAATCGGCGTTATCGCTTTGCTGTTTACTTTCTACCTGATGCCCGGCGTAACAGAGAGCAAAAGCGCCAATCTTAATTTAGTGAGCGGCATTCTGCCACCGTTGTCTTATAGTGTATATGGCAAAGGGAATGCGCATGGCAAAACGATTGAAGCCAATGTGATGAATGACTTTGACAAAGCGGTTGCCTTGGCAAAACAACAAAACAAACCCTTGCTGATAGACTTCACCGGCTGGGCATGCACCAACTGTCGGCGCATGGAAGAAAATGTATGGAGCCAGCCACAGGTATCGAAATACATTACCGATAATTTTGTGTTGGTTTCTTTGTATGTAGACGATAGGGAAAAGCTGCCCGTACAGCAACGAACCACGTACAAAAAAAGCAATGGTGCCGAGGTAGATATTACAACCAATGGCGACAAATGGGCAACTTTTGAAACCGAAAATTTTGGGCAAACATCGCAGCCGCTATACGTTATTTTAAATAAAGATGGCAAGCTCATCAATCACCCGGTCGGCTACACGCCAGATGCAAAAACTTATCTGAGCTGGTTGAGTTGCGGCAAAGAAACTTTTGATAAATAACGCCCGGCTATCCCTTAGTTTTGAATTTATAAAACAACGATTTCAATGAACGTACCCAGCATGGCAGAGCTAATGATGAACGGCGAAACACCAGACGTTTTGTTCTGGGTAGGCTGCGCCGGAAGCTACGACCAGCGGGCGCAAAAGATAACCCGCGCTTTTGCTACCATACTCAATAAAGTCAATATCAAATACGCTATCTTAGGTAAAGAAGAAGCCTGCACCGGCGACCCTGCACGCCGCGCCGGGAACGAGTTTTTATTTCAGATGATGGCATACAACAACATCCAGATCCTGAACGGTTATGGCATCAAAAAGATAGTAACTGCCTGCCCGCATTGCTTCAACATTTTTAAAAATGAATATCCTGAACTGGGCGGTCATTACGAAGTCATTCATCACACAACCTTTTTGCAGCAACTGATAGATGATGGCAAGATAAAAATAAAAGAAGGCGGCGCTTTTAAAGGCAGGCGCATCACGTTTCACGATAGCTGCTATCTGGGCAGAGCCAACGACATCTATGAAGCGCCCCGCAAGGTGTTGGAAGCGTTGGATGCCGAGCTGGTAGAGATGAAACGCTGTCGCAGCAAGGGTTTGTGTTGCGGTGCCGGTGGTGCGCAATACTTTAAGGAAGATGAGCCTGGCAACAAACGAATCAATATAGAGAGAACAGAAGAAGCGTTAGACACAGGTGCCAATATCATTGCGGCAGCCTGCCCTTTCTGCAATACCATGATGACTGACGGTGTAAAAAACAAAGAAAAAGAAGGCGACGTAAAAGTGATGGATGTAGCCGAATTAATTGAGATGAGTATGGAGTAAAGTATAAAACCAGATTTCATAACAAAAAGAGTATTCGTTCACTTCTTCTCTCTTTTTAATTTTGACTTATTAATTTGAAACATGAATTTATCCTACGTAGAACATATTCCCGAAGACTTTAACTTTGAATCAAGGGTTTGGATTTATCAAAGCAGCCGGCGTTTTTCTATCACAGAAGCCTTATCGATGGAAAGTCTGTTGGAAAAATTTGTAAAAGACTGGAAGAGCCATGGCGTGCCGGTAAAAGGCTTTGCCAACCTGTTGTTTGGCCAGTTTATCATCATTATGGCCGATGAAACGGCAACCGGCGTTAGCGGCTGCAGCACCGATAGCTCGGTTCGTTTAATTAAGAAAATAG
>CAZZZH010000279.1:0-5887 GCA_964658445.1 Ilyomonas sp. | reverse complement strand
TCCATATTGAAGTGGAGAACAAAACGCTCCGTGTATACCTGGAAGGCGCAAAAGATATTGAGAAGACGGAGAAGGATAACCGGAATGGCTACAAAGAGAAACATTCTATTTATCAAGGCACCGTGCTTACGGCAACTATTACCTACAAGACTTTGCGCGGGCTTTCGATTCGGGGTGACGAGAAGCAGTTGTGTAAAAGCGCTATCAGGGGCGATGCCTTTACGCTGAAAGTTTATGGAGAAGCCGATATAACACTAAATGAGATACAGGTAAACGACCTGGCGGCTACCACGTATGGTGAATGTAAGGTGAGGTTTTTATCAGGGTCTGCCACATCGCAAACGTATACGGCATATGGTGAAGGAAAGATAAACAGCCTTGCCATTGACGGTAAAAGCAGCGCCATAACTGCCTATGGCGAAGCTGATTTCAGAATGAATGTTTCAGATGAAATTAGGATCACTGCTTTTGGTGATGCTAAGGTGCACTACCAGGGTAATCCCATAATCAGGAAGGGTCTGCATATCGGCGAGTTGCAGGTAGACAAGATAACGATGCCGGACCATGACTAAATTCAGCAAGACCTGTTGAACAGTTTATAGATTACCTGGTCGATGTTTATCTTAGCCTGCCTATTCATGACAACTCTGTAATAATTCAACTGGGTAATTTGCTGTGTGAATTAGTTTCGTTAACGGTGTCCCTGTTTCCTTCCTTTATCCAAGAACGATGAGACAGGTAATGAGGATATATCGAATACCTATCAAAGCAGGTTGGTGGTTCAGAAAGTTGTTACACATAGCTGCTGCAGAACTCTCTGTTATTTTTGTCAGGACAGGAAAGGCATGCTGCCATAGGGGCTGACGAAATTCGGACAACCGTAGTGATTCTATAAAACGTGTATCTTTTTGGGGGCTGACATCGCGATAATCAGTTTCCGGCAGGCAGCAGGCTGCCGGTGCGGCCGAGGACTGAGATTCCAACTTAGGAAGTAAAAGATATCCTGCCTTCTTTCGCTATTTTTTTGAGCGATGAGAACGTAAAAGCTCTGGTCCAAGGGCTTAGACTGCATATAAGTAAGTTGTTACCAAAAAGGCTTGCCGTTATGCAGGTCCCGCGTATCTGAGCTCATTACCTGTAATTCCATTATCTTCCGTCCGGTACGCTCAGCCTGAGAAAAAAATATTAGCGCAGCAAAGAGTCTTAGCCTTTGGTACCACCTTTATTCAAACCTTATGACATGAAAAGAATCTGCTTACCGGTCTTTCTGCTTGTATCAATTGCTGCCTACTCTCAGACAGCCTTCTATGACACCCTTCATTTAACCATTGCTCCCAACATTAATCAGAAAGACAGTTTGAATCAGGCAATCATAGCCACGCTCATCCTTTTCCTGAACAGCAAAGACAGTTCGTATACACAAAACAATTACTGGTCTCACACAGACTTTGAAAAATATGGCGATCCGTACAGCGACCTTGAAGGAATCGATGCAGGCAGATTAGGTAAGCATTACTATCAACCTTCTTTGATGGAAATTATCGGGACAGCAAAAAGCGACAGAAAAATTATAAAGGTTGCATTTATAGGACATAATGAGGAAACGAAAGGGAACCTGATCAAAGCGATTTACAATATGGTAGCAACCCAACAGGATGGCAAGATCGTTTTTAGCGCCTACATGGATTACGTTGCCAAAGACTGGAAAAAGTATAAAGCAGGCAACATTCTCTACCGGATTTCTCCCCACAGAACAATACATCTCAGTGATGTGGTGAAGCAGAACAAAGCAGAAAATATCCTCTGTACATTTTTGAACACAAAACCGGTTCCGATAACCTTTTATTCCTGTACTTCACCAAGGGAATTGTTTGAACTTCTGGGGTTTGATTATCATCCCAATATGTATGTTGATACATCGGGTGGCTGGAGCAGAGATAAAAACATTGTGATCTCAGCAAACAAATCAGAATATTACATGCATGAGGTAGCCCATATTTATCTAAAGAATCTGTTTCCTTCTATCCATCCTTTCTTCAATGAAGGTTTTGCGACCTAAGTCGGAGGAAGTGGAAAATATGATTATCAATGTCAAAAAAATAAGCTGGTGAAATTTCTGAAAGAAAATCCTGACTTTACATTTAAGGAACATATGGAAGACCCTTATGAACGGTTCTATTATGAACATGAAACGCCGATTCCCTATCTGATCGGAGCATTGGTTTGCGAAAGGACCTTGAGGCTCTATGGTAAAGAAAAGCTGTTTGAAGTTTTCAAAAGTAACAAAGACATTTTCGATACGTTACAAACGGTCGGGCTGACAAAAGAAAATATAGATGAAGAATTAGCGAAGGAAATAAAACGGCCGCCAATCAATCGATTGCTGCAAACGACGGGGCAGCCACAGCGCGGTATCTCTGTCAATAAGCTCAAATAGCTTCGGTGCTAACCGGATGCAATACGGTTGAGCAGAAACAACCAACTCCGTCAGTTGCTTCTTTGGGCAAGTCGGTTGCCGTAAAAGCACTTCTCAGATTGATCTGGGAATACCCAGGCACACAGAGGCATAGCACAAACATCGTCAGCCGGAGGGAACGCATAAGGAAATCGTTTATTTGGAAATGGAAACAGCGCTTGGTGTTAGCAGCTTTGATTCTTTTTGTTTGGTTGTCTTTCTTTCTCACCCGTACAAGGGCTTCATTGACTTTCCAAATCATCAATCTTGTTTACATTACCAAATTAAATTATAGAAATATTTGAAGACATTAATTTTCAATATTGTTTTTTTGAAGATAGTAAAAAAGGGCTAACTGCCAAACTAAAGCGGAAAGAACTTTTATAAAGGCGGGAAAGAAAGCTAAGGCAGGAATATCTTACTTCACTGTAACCTTTAAGAATAAATGTCCTCTTGATCCGGTCTACCTAATACCGACACGCGCTTTTACCAGCGTAAGAATTATACGGTAGGCTTTAGCCCTGCATAATTTTGTGCCAATGGTTCTTCTCAAAGAGGAAGGGTAAGCACATCCAAAAGTGAGCAAGGGCATTACCTTCCCTAAATTTAAGTCGCGCATCAAAAGTATTTATCCTGTACGGATCATTACCTAAAAACACTTTGCTCATTTTTGTACCTCTATCGTATGGTTACTATCGATAAAGATTCGTGCTGTTCAGGTAAGAAGTCGATGTATTCGTCAGCCAGTCCTTGTATTGTTCACCGCCTGATGCCAGATAATCTGCAAAGTGCAGGTACGTTGCTGTCAATGCTTTGCTATCCAAGGGATATCTATAGTTACCCTCCGGGAAATCCAGTGCCCACGGCTTCTTTGCAGCCGATAAATAAGTGGTACCCGCTTTCGAGTCATCGTCCGACTGGTTAAATAAGCTCATGTCCATCTTCGCCGTCGGCGTTTTGCCTGCCAGGTGAATCTCATGGTTCCGTTTCATATTACTCATCAGGAAAGGGTCATAAGGCGCCTGTCCCAACGAACCGGCATCCATCGGTGTCACAAAGGTGATGACGATGTGAGCGGTATCGCCCGTTCTTTTGGCTTCGCCCTGGTGTACATTTACAAAGTGAGAGCTGTCTCCACTGGAAATCAGGTTTTGCGTATTGTCAAATGGAACAATGACGGTATTGCTAAGCCCTGCCTCTGTGCCATTGTTGTTTAACGAAATAGAATTGCCGGTCAGTAACTCACCCGACACACTTTTCACTTTTGCCGATAGAAAAGGAAACTGTATGGCGAAACCATTGAGGTAGTTTGCACCGACCGCATCAATGGCATAATTGCAGAAGAGAGACACTACTTTGCCCTCCTTGTTCTTATCAATCCGGTATTGATAAGATACCACTAGGTCGTTCATGTCATAATCGTTTAGTAGCGGCCACTTATCCTCGTAAGCTAGCATACCCCAATTACGGGCAGGATAATAAGTACTGGAAACAACGGTGGTATCGGGCAGTTGAGCGCCGTGTGGAGGAGAACATTCTTTTCGGCAGGATTGCAACAGAAAGAATAAACAGATAATTGGATAACTAAATTTCATAAATGGATTTCTAATAAAAAGCCAAGAATGGTACGCGGTTTCAGTTTTCCCTTTATAAAAGACATTTAGGGTGAAGCCGCAAGTAGACAATAGAAAAGGAATACACGTCTAATCAGTTAGAAATCAATCCGTTCATTAGAAGCTGGTAAGCGAAAGCGGGGCAAATAAATAATTTATGGTTGAGGAATCCAGTGAAGGAAAAAGGTGTTGGCAACAACCCATTCATACCAGACTAAGAAAATGCTTTCCCATTTTAGAAATGCGGTATTTAGCTTCGGCATACCTCATTCTTATGAGGAAAAGCGGTGAATAGGTACCGATAGAGATTTAAAGAAACTCAATCGGTACCTTATCATGAGATTTGTATAAACCGGGACTTTATAAACAGGAGAATCTTTTATTTTCCTTTCATCAGCTTCACAGTTACTTTTTGATTGCCCTGCATTACGATGGCAATGTAAATACCTGCATGGTAAGAACCTCCAATCTGCAAGGTGCTGTTTGGCGAAATACTATTTTGCTCTTCAATGGGTCGGCCTACCTCATCTATCACCACGAGGTTACATTTTTCTTTACTTGCGCTTTCTATCAGCAAGGTAAAGCGGCTTGTACTGGGGTTCGGCATTACCTTGACGGAAAGTGTTGCACCGGCTTTTGCCTTCTCCGATTCATCAGTAAGAGCTTGTTTATTCTCCGACGTACCGGTAATATAACTGGCAGTTTTCGATTTGTTCACAGTAACCATAGTTGTACAGGCAGATGTATTGCCACTGGCATCGGTCGCCTTCCAGGTGATGGTTGTCACGCCCACATTCAGCTTCACATGAGCGAGGGATGTGTGTTTAGTATTATAAGCTGCTGTAGTGGCACCGCTTAAGCTATAAGCCAGCGCAGGTATTTTGCAATTGTCCGTTGCTGTTGCATCGAACTCTGTGCCTGAAACCGTATAGGCATTACCTGTAGTTGTCCTGCTTGAGTTTGGCTTACAGGTAATAACAGGTGCTGCATTATCTTTCACCGTTACCGTAAAGGTCTGGGTTGTACTGCCGCACGAGTTGATAGCCGTAACCTTTACTTTGGAGGTTCCCAGAGGAAAGGAATAAACGGGAGTAATAGTGGTATTGCCTATCTTATAGACAATGGTCGGTGCGGGTGTACCGGTTACTGTTACATACGATGACAACGTCACCAAAGCACTGCAACTTCCGGAGCCTGAATTGACTACGATATTATTGATCACAATAGAAGGTGCGCTGTTGAGCACTGCTACTCCTGAACCTGGCAGACTCGTACAACCGTTTGCTGTTTGTGTTACCGTATAAGTGCCTGCACTACTTACGTAGATAGACGATGTTCTTTCGCCTGTGCTCCACAACAGGCTGCCCTTTGCTGTTGTTGAGAGTTTGGATATGCCGCAACTGTTACTTACCGCTACAGGAGGCGTTGGTGGTAACGCCTTGGGGGCTGCCACTCCTGAACCCGCCTGACTCGTACAACCATTCACTGTCTGTGTAACGGTATAAGTGCCCCCCATCTTGGTAACAATAGCAGGAGCGGTAGCGCCTGTGCTCCAAAGCAAGCTGCCCGTTGCTGTTGTTGACAGCGTTGAAGACCCGCAGCCATTATTGACCGTAACAATGGGTGCTGACGGAATGGCTTTTGGTGCTGCAATCACTGAACTTGGCTGGCTCGCACAACCATTCACCGTCTGGGTAACGGTATAAGTACCTGCCGTGTTCACAAGAATCGAAGGGATGGTGTCACCTGTATTCCATAGCAAGCTACCACTTGCTGTAGTGGAAAGTGTTGATGAACCACAGTTATTGACAACCGTAAC
>CAZZZH010000278.1:0-5900 GCA_964658445.1 Ilyomonas sp. | reverse complement strand
TTATGAAATAGCGCCTTCCATAAGCTTTATAGAAGGTAAGTTGAAGATGAACCTTGACCTTTCTTTATCGCACACGAACACAATGTTAGACCGTGGGCAGCCGGGTTATGAAAATAATACTTCACTAACCGCTACGCCTCTCTCGCTTTCGTTGGTGCAAAAAGGAGATTACCTGCACGAAACAGACCTCGCTTCCAATCTTACCTTATCTTATAAATTCAACGATCGTTTCAGCTTTAATAGTGCCTATTTAAACTACTATACGCATCAGAAAGTAGCCGAGCATGGGTTAAATGATTATATCACGCCAGACTCGGTAGCTCTTTATTTTACAAAATGGAACTATCCGAACCACACCAACAGCATAACCAACTATTTTACCTATAAAACAAATACCGGTATTCTCAATCATGAGCTGCTGTTGGGATACGATTATATCAGCAGCGCAACGCATCTTTCGCAACAGTATTTTGAAGTGCCTAGCGCCTTTGGAGAAGGCAGCGGTATAGTAGGTACGTTTAGCCTGAAAAACCCGGTTTACAGTCCGCGGCAAACGAGCACTTATCAATTGTCCGACTATCAGCAAGAGGAAACCAATGTAGATGCGGGAACGTATCATACCCAAGGCATTTATGTGCAGGACCAGATGAGCGTGAACAAGTGGAAATTCTTATTCAGCCTGCGGGAAGAATGGTACAAAAACGGCGATGACGATGATGACAACAGAGCCACCAACGTAACGGAAAAAGTCTTTCTGCCAAGAGTGGGAATTGTATACTCAATAAAGCCAACCATCAGCCTGTATGCCACGTACAACAAGGGTTTCGACCCGTTTGAAGTCTCTGTTGCCACGCAGGTTTTTGCTGCCCCTTTTAAACCTATCACCAGCCAGTTGCTGGAAGCCGGTGCAAAAGCCAACTTCTTTCACAGCAACCTTTCAGCAAGCCTGGCTGTTTACCAGCTTTCCGTGTATAATGTGGCTGTGAATGCCAACAACATCAGCAACCCGAATCTTTTTGTTCAGCAAGGCGAAAACAGATCGCGTGGCATAGAAACGGAAGCGACCGGCAATGTGCTGCCCAACCTGGGTGTTTACATTACCTACACTTACTCGGAGTGTAAAATAGTAAAGAGCAAAACGGCTTCACAGGTGGGTTTGCTGGCCGAGAATGCGCCGCGCAACACCAGCGGCAGCTATCTGAAATACACGTTTGCAAAAGGCTTTTTAAAAGGGTTGGGCTTGTCGGCAGGGCATTCATCGGTAGGTGCGCGCAACACACTCGACCCAGCAGTACTACTACCTAGCTATTTCATTGTAAATGCGGGTATCCAGTATCAGTACCAGCGTTGGAAACTGGCTTTTCTCTGGCACAACATTACCCATAAAACCTACTGGATGGGCGCTTACAACAATGTGTATAAATGGCCAGGCGAGCCGTCTAACGTGATGGTGAATCTTGCGTATCGTTTCTAAGGTTTTCTGCCAGGATTACAGACAATACTATCGCCTTATGGGGCAGGATAAAAAGAGCCGTTAGAAATATTTTCTTAGGTAAATAAAAAGCAGGAGTAAAATGACTCTCGCAAGAGTTCCTAAATTCATTTTTTTATTCCAGAACTTTCGGAAGAGTTCTGGAACTCAAATCTTTATTTATAAACTGTCACAAGAGTGATTCTGTTCTTTCGATACCTTGTTCTCCCGCGGTTTTTACTGCCAAACTGAATACCTATGAGACTTTCTTTTTACAAAATCGAAACTTTATTTTTGACCAGCGCTTGTTGAAACGACAAGCTTTAAATCAATCCGTTTGGGGTAGAGTCGGTTACTTTTTTTGTTTACTTATAGAGCCAGGCAAAAATAAAATAGGTCAACGCTTTTAAAAGCATTGACCTATTTTAAAAATAAGATCGGCTTGTTACTCTATCTGCGCGGCACCTTCTACCAGCACGGTCGCTTTATTGTCGAGCACTTCTACAAAGCCGCCTTCAATAGAAAAGCGCTCGGTCTGGGTTTTGGTTTGCAACACTTTTATATTGCCTTTCCCCAGCGCGCTAACGAGTGCCGCATGCCTGTCTAATACTTCAAACAAGCCATCAATGCCTGGCAATTGCACGCCATACACATCGCCGCTGTACAATCTCTTTTCAGGTGTTAATATTTCTAATGTCATAAGAAATTAAATGAATGAATTATCCCTGTGCCTGAGCGATTAACTTCTTACCTTTCTCAATGGCATCTTCAATAGTACCAACCAAGTTAAAGGCAGCTTCAGGATACTCATCTACTTCTCCATCCATAATCATATTAAATCCTTTAATAGTATCGCTGATATCTACAAACACACCTTTTAAACCGGTAAACTGCTCTGCCACAAAGAATGGCTGCGATAAGAAACGTTGCACACGGCGCGCACGCTGTACTGTCATTTTATCTTCGTCACTCAGTTCATCAATACCAAGGATGGCAATGATATCCTGTAGTTCCTTGTATCGTTGTAAAATCAGTTTTACGCGGTTGGCGCAGTCATAATGCTTATCGCCTACAATGGTTGGCGTTAAAATACGCGAAGTAGATTCAAGCGGATCAACCGCAGGATAGATACCTAAATCGGATATTTTACGGCTCAATGCCGTAGTGGCATCAAGGTGGGCAAACGTAGTAGCCGGAGCCGGATCGGTATAGTCATCCGCAGGCACATATACTGCCTGCACCGAAGTGATAGAACCGTTTTTGGTAGAAGTGATGCGTTCCTGCATCAAGCCCATCTCGGTTGCCAGTGTCGGTTGATAACCTACCGCAGAAGGCATACGGCCTAAAAGAGCCGATAACTCAGCACCTGCCTGTGTAAAACGGAAGATATTATCAACAAAGAAAAGAATGTCTCTGCCTTTACCAACGCCATCTCCGTCGCGGAAATATTCAGCGATGGTAAGACCACTTAATGCCACACGGGCGCGGGCTCCAGGTGGTTCATTCATTTGTCCAAACACAAACGTAGCTTTCGATTCTTTCAAAGCTTCGGTATCTACTAGGCTTACATCCCAGCCGCCTTCTTCCATGCTGTGCTTAAACTTATCGCCGTAGTTCATAATGCCGGCTTCAATCATTTCACGCAGCAGGTCATTTCCTTCGCGGGTTCTTTCGCCTACGCCGGCAAATACCGACAAACCACCGTAACCTTTGGCAATATTATTAATCAGCTCCTGAATCAATACAGTTTTACCTACACCGGCGCCACCAAACAAACCAATCTTACCACCTTTGGCATATGGCTCAATCAGGTCTATCACTTTTATGCCGGTAAAAAGAACTTCCGAAGCAGTGCTGAGGTTTTCGAAAAGTGGAGGTAAGGCATGGATGGGTCGACCGCCTTTTTTACTAACGGCAGGCAGACCATCAATAGGGTCGCCCGTTACATTAAATAAACGTCCGTTGATGCCATCGCCTACGGGCATGGCAATAGCAATGCCGGTATCGGTTACGTCCATACCGCGTACCAATCCTTCGGTACCGTCCATAGCAATAGTACGCACACTGTCTTCACCAAGATGCTGTTGCACTTCGAGAACCAGCTTATCGCCATTGTCTCTTTGCAATTCCAGCGCGTTGTATATTTCGGGCAGCTCGCCTTCTTTGAACTGCACATCTACTACCGCACCGATGATTTGTTTTACTTTACCTGTTGTGGCCATATATTTTATTCTGGTTGAATGGAGATATGTTTTTCACAATCGGCTGCGAAGGTAAGGGATAGCAGATTTTTTCCTGAAGATTTAAGAAGGAATATTATTGATAAGCTGTCACTATAACCAACCAGCTTTCAATCTTCTGAAAGCTAATAAGTAAAAGAGTAGCCAATAACCGGATTAACGCTTAATAATCAGGCGCAATAAATAATTACCGTATACCATTAAACAATCAGCACGTGACAGCAAATAACATATGACGAATCGCTCAATTTAACTGCGGATCGAGCGGGTAATGAATAAGCTGCTCATATTTTCCACCCAACTGCTTTAAGGAGTCCTGCCAGATAAGGCTTACATTTTTATGAAAAACAAGGTTGGTAGTAGCTTGCGTGGTAAGCCATGTTTTTTCATTAATTTCATTGTCCAATTGCTCTTCGCCCCAGCCGCTATAGCCAATGTAGAAGCGTATTTCTCCTGGTTCCAGTTCGCCATTTCGCAGCAGCTCTGCGGCAATATTAAAATCGCCGCCCCACCAGATACCGTTGCCAATAGGCATACCATCGGGTATTCGCTCAGGACAGTTGTGAAGAAAATGAATGGTATCGGTCTGCACCGGCCCGCCATAATAAACAGGAAGTGTGCAGGTTTCTAACTGGCTGACGAGGTCGCCGACCGTTCTGTTGTATTTGCGGTTAATAACAAAGCCGATAGAGCCTTCCGGCTGATGATCGCAGAGCAACACCACGGTGCGCAAGAAATTAGGATCTTTTAAAAATGGGTCTGCAATTAATAAATCGCCTTTTCTCACTTCCTGTTTCATCTTATCCTTCTTATTTTGTAAGCAAATTACATAACGATTATCACACTAACGGGTAGCTCCTTTAGTTTAACAAATGAAGGAGTCTTTTCGTTTTTTCATCAGTTTCTGCATGTTAATTGTGTAGGACTGTACCATATTTCAAAACGATTTTCATGCCACTACCTGCTTTAAACGAAAGCACCCGTTTACGTTACTTTTCTTTCTTTTATCTCTACGCCATGCAGGGCATTCCGGCGGGCTTTGCATTGACCACGTTAGCTAACTATTTGGCAGGGCAGGGTGCGGCTTCTAATGTGGTAGGCAATTTTGTAGGCATCATTGGCACGCCTTGGATTTTGCAGTTTATGTGGGGACCAGTGATTGACCGTTACCAGTACTCGGCCATGGGCAGACGCAAGCACTGGATGGTAGGTATGCAGTTAGGTGCCTGGCTTACTCTGCTCCTGCTTTTATTCATCACCAACCCGGTAAAGCAGGTAACTTACATCAGCGCTATTTTTTTTGTGCACAGCATTTTTGCTTCTTTTCAGGATACTAGCGTCGATGCTACTGCCATTTTTGTAGTGCCGGAAAAAGAAATGGGGCGGGTGAATGCTTTTATGCGCGGCGGCTTTCTAATGGGTACAGCGTTCGGCGCGGCGGTGCTTTCGCTAGTGTTACATCATTATTCATTTTTCACCGCTGCACTGCTGCAATCGGCGGTGCTGCTGGCGTTTACCGGGCTTACTTTTTTTATTAAAATAGATAGAAAAGATAAACTCTTACCCAGTTTCGGAAAAAAAGAAGCAGTACCCAAAGACCATTTGCCCCAAAACAATCCTTCTTTGCGGTGGATGTTTGCCCAGCTCTATACCGGAATTATGGCGAAGAAAAGCCTGCAGACTTATATTGGTATTGCGCTCGTCTATCTCTGTTTCAGCATCTTTATCCGGTCTTACACTTACCACATTATACACGTACTGCACTGGAAAGACGATGACCTGAGCGTGCTGCAGGGAAGTTGGGGCAATTTGCTGACGTTTGCCGTTGTTATCTCCGGCGGCGTGATTGCCGACCGCGTAGGTGTGGCGCGGCTGCAACGCATTGTGATGTGGGCATTGGGTATTTATTTCATAGCGCTTTGCAGCAGCTATCTGTACTGGAGCTATCGCCCGCTAACCACGGCAGGTTTAATTGTCTGGAACTTTGCCGATCCTATGTTCAGCGTGGCTTCATTTCCTTTGCTGATGGCGCTGTGCCGCCCACAGGTAGAAGGCTCGCAATTTACCGGCTATATGGCTTTTTTAAATTTATGCGATGTGATGGGAGCCTACATCAGCGGTTGGGCACTGCTAATTATACCAGCGCCGGGTTTAGGCTTTGCTTGCGGAGTTGTTATCTTGTTACTGGC
>CAZZZH010000277.1:0-5945 GCA_964658445.1 Ilyomonas sp. | reverse complement strand
CTCGACGATATTCATTTCAACGCCGACGATGCCGGTTTCAGCCTCGACGATGGCAATTACAAGACCTACGATATTAATTACAGGCTCGACGATGCCAATCTTAGCTTCGACGATACTTTTTCGAGCCCAACCAAACTCACCTCGCATATTTTTTATACAAAACCACTTTTCTTAAACCCAATCCATACCCTCCTTTCACCTTCCCCATCACCCTCACTTTTCACCTCTCATATCTCACCTTTACATTTATCTTCGCGCCCTATGACACAAGAGCAAATAAAAGTTATGAGGGACCGCGTTTCCGTCCTGAGGAGGTTTCTTTGACTACGATCAACGAAACGAAAAAGTAGAAAACGACCGCCGCCTTTCCCTGTCGCCCGGCTTTTGGGACGATAACGCCCGCGCCACCGCCATTATGAAAGACATTAAGGTAAACGAATATTGGATGAAGCTCTACAAAAGTGTAAAAACCTCCGTAGAAGACTTTGCCGTTTTGTTCGATTTCTGGAAAGGAGGCGATGCTACCGAAGAAGAAACCCGCGCCGCGTATGAAGAAGCCTTACGGCAAATAGAAGATGCCGAATTTAAAAGCACGCTCAACCAGCCTGAAGACGAACTGCCCGCCGTTCTGCAAATTAATCCTGGCGCCGGCGGCACCGAAAGCCAGGACTGGGCCGAAATGCTTCTCCGCATGTACCGCATGTACGGCGAAAAGCAAGGCTGGAAAGTAACCGAGCTCGACTTCCAGGAAGGCGATGGCGCCGGCATCAAAACCGCTACCCTCCAGTTCGAGGGCGATTTCGCTTATGGTTTTCTAAAAGCCGAAAGCGGCGTGCATCGTCTCGTGCGCATATCGCCGTTTGACAGCAATGCCCGTCGGCACACCTCGTTTGCCTCCGTTTTTGTCTATCCGTTAATAGACGACACCATTGAAATCGAAGTCAATCCCGCCGACCTTGAGTGGGAATTTTACCGCAGCGGTGGCAAAGGCGGGCAAAATGTAAACAAGGTAGAGACCGCCGTGCGCTTAAAGCACATTCCCAGCGGCATCATTGTCGAATGCCAGCAAAGCCGCACTCAGGGCGAAAACCGTGAACTGGCTTTAAAAATGCTGAAAAGCCGCTTGTACGAAGAAGAGCTTCGCCGCCGCGAAGAAGCCAAAAATGCCGTAAATGCCGGCAAAAAGAAAATAGAATGGGGCAGTCAGATCCGCAGTTACGTGTTTCATCCATATAAAATGATCAAAGACCACCGCACCGACTACGAAGTTGGAAACGTGCAGCCGGTAATGGATGGCGAACTGGATGGTTTTATTAAAGCCTATCTAATGATGGAAAAAGAAGAAGCCTAATGTGGTTTCTGCTTAATAGCAGGAAGCTTTCATTATTAGACAATTAAGGGGCAACAAAGCATTGTCTGAGGAGAAACAGTAAAATAATAACACCAATTAGGAGCCATACATTAGAGCTGATGTTCAGGTTAAAAAGAGAGGGCGTTGCTTTTGTTTTTTCAGCCAGTTCAGCCGATAGCTTTTGCAGATCGTCTTCCGATAAATGTCTTCGTTCCAGCTCTCGTTCGGCTTTTTCTTTGTCTGTTTTATCAAGATGACGACTATGGATAATGGAGTACAACTGGAAATCGGTAAGCTTATAAAAATCCATTGTGTGAAGATAGAAAGCCTGACAGGATTATAAAAAAGAAACGCGATGAGTGTTCATCGCGTTTCTTTTTATATTTAATTCTATCAACAGGCAAGTATCATCTGCAGGCTTATTACACAGCTATATCGGCTTCTTTACCTAACCCGAACCGTTCCAATAATTTCCCGGTTAAGCTCATGGCTCTACCTATTGCCTGGTCCATATCATAATAGCGATACTCACCCAAGCGCCCGCAGATAAGCGTATCGGTTAAGGCTTCGGCTTCGGCTTTGTATTGTTTATATAAATCAGCGTTTTCCTTATCAGGAAATGGGTATTCATATTGTCCGGGCTCTTCCGGCGTAAAGGGTGTTTCATGCGTTAGTACAGCGCCTTTGATATTATCTTTTACTTCAGCCGGCATCAAATGCTTCCACTCAATCGTTCTTATGCGCGGGTCTTCTGCGTTTGGATAATTAACCTGTATGCAAGGCTGGTATTGCGTTACCTCCGGTAGGTATTCTACCTTACGGTTTTGCCCGCGATACTTCAGCTTTCCAAATTTATAATTGAAGAACTCATCTACCGGTCCGGTAAAAATGAGCAGCTTGTTAGCCTTTACTTGGTCTTTATTCTTTAAGTAATCGAAATTTAAATGAAACGGTATATCACCGATAATGCCACGGACCATTTCCGTGTATCCTTTAGCCGGCAACGCATTCCAGCGGTGATTGGGCGTCAGCGTAGTTACGTTGCCTTTGTTTATGGTAATGCGCGTTGCTAAATCTTTACTTAATTCAGTGGCTTTTACACCCCATTGCTTTTCGGTATAGCCTTTTATGAACATCTCATAAATCTGACGTGGCATCCGGCTAAGACAAACCTCTTCAAAATTAGCAGGCTCGCCGGTAAACAGATTCCAGTCTTCGCCTACTACACTGTTGATGTAGTCTACATTTACCGGCCAACTCAGGTAGTCGTCGCCCACTTTTGATTTTAATACAGCCGACCAGTTATAGAAATCAGTAAAGCGATTAAGAAAATTCCAGATACGTTCGCTACCGCAACGGAAGTAATGCGGGCCGTATTTATGAATCATTGCACCACTTTCGTGCTTATAGTCAAACACGTTCCCGGCAATGTGGTCTTTGCGGTCAAGTATCACTGCTTGTTGCCCGTAATCTGTAAGAAGTCTTGCTATAGTGCTGCCTGTTAACCCGGAACCAACGATAATAAAATCGGCTTGAATCATAGTATTCTGCTATCGGATTTTAAAGCAGTAAAAAGAAGGAAAATAATAAACAAGGCAAGCAAAAGAAAGAGAAGCGAAAGCGACTCATTAATAAGCACCATCCGCTTTTAAAACAGCTCCCGGCGTACTGGCTAAGATTTTAAAATCCATCAGCAGGCTGTAATCTCTGATATATTCGGTATCATGTTCAATCATAAACTCTGCGCTGGTATTGTTTTTACGGTCACGTATTTGCCATAAACCGGTAATACCAGGTCTTACCTTACAACGGATTTCTTTAAACTCCGGCAGATGGGTAAGCATAAACGGAACGAGCGGGCGTGGACCAATAATACTCATATCGCCAAGCAAAACATTAAACAACTGCGGCAGTTCGTCAATGCTTGATTTGCGGATGATTTTTCCAACCCAGGTTACGCGCGGATCGTTAGGCAATTTTAATAAAACCCCCTGCTGAGATTGCTCTAATGCCATCTTGTAAGCCTGCGCTTTTTTGCTCTGGTCAGAAATCATGGAACGAAACTTATAACAGCGAAAGTGATTGCCATGTAAACCTACTCTTTCATTACTGTACAAGATTTTACCCTTCGAAGTTAGTTTGATTAAAAACCCTACCAACAGTAATAATGGTGAGAGCAACAGAATAAGAGAAAGCGAAACACCAAAATCGAAAGCTCGTTTTAAGGTAAGCTGCCCTTTCTTATTTTGCAAACTTTGAAAAATCAAAGTCTTTTCATCTGCTGCCTCGACAGGCATGGTAACATGGATAATTCGTTTTTGAGATACATTGGTGAGGATTTGCATGCTTTTGGTTTGAACGAATGAATAAATTTGGATTTTGCCAAAAATAATAAATTTTTTAGCTTCATTAAGGTTTTTTTAATAAAAAGTTTAAAATTTAATCCGGAAAGAAAAAGTTTTAAATCTTTTCCATTAGTGGGAAGGGGAGCTGATGGTAAATGTTGCCTGACCTGGATTCGAACCAAGACATACAGGACCAAAACCTGTTGTACTACCCTTATACTATCAGGCAAAAAATAAATCAAGGGCTGCAAAAATAAGTGCAGAGCCGTCATTATCCAAATTATAACGCTTGTAATTATTAGTATCTATATTAATAGCCTTTCTTTTGTATAGAATTACAACAACAAAGCTGCAAGCAGATAATCAGCCACAAGTATCATAATACAACTAACAATAACAGCCTTTGTACTTGCTCTACCAATTTCTAGTGAGCCTCCTTTTACATTATAGCCGTAGTAAGCCGATATGCTGCCGATGATAAAGCCAAACGTATATGCCTTAATCAGTGCAAATGTGATATTGAAAGGATGAAATGTCTGCTTTAAACCTTCATCAAAAACATTCATTGGGACGATGTTAGCAGCCGTTGCTGCAATACGGCCTCCAAAAATGGCAAGAAACATAGAAATGCCTATTAGCATAGGAATCATTAAAACACAGGCTAATATTTTAGGCAAAATGAGGTAAGATTCGGTGCTGATACCCATAATCTTTAAGGCATCGATTTGCTCACTGACACGCATGTTGCCCAATTCGCTGGCTATCTTACTGCCCACCACACCCGCCAATACTACGCATACCACGGTAGGCGATAGCTCCAGCATAATAGTATCTCTCGTTATCATTCCAATAGTAGATTTTGGTATCAACGGCGATACCAACTGATACGCCGTTTGAACGGTAGTTACCGCACCCAGAAATACAGAGATAATAACCACGATGGGCAATGAGCCAATACCGATTTCAGAGCACTGGTGCATAAATTCGCGCCAATACATTTTCCAGTTTTCCGGCTTATGAAACATTGCTTTCAACGTAAGCAGATAACGGCCGGTATGTGTAAGAAAAGAAGCCATAGTGTTTTATTGAATTACTTTTTCGTTCATCTTTTTTAGTCGTTTCCACCAAGGTGAGTCAGCAATGATCGCTCTGACATCGGCACGTGATTTCTGCTGTGCATCTACTACTGCTATATTCGCCATATTAATAATACTCCGCACAGAACTGCCCAACTGCAGCACATGCACTGGTCGTTTAATGCCTAATAAAATGGGACCAATAGCATCTGCGCCGCCTACCTCTTTGAGCAAATTATAGGCTACATTTCCAGCTGCTAAATTGGGAAAGATGAGTGTATTCACATCTCCGTCCGCCAATTCGCTAAAGGGATAATTGTCGCGCATCACATCTTTATTAAATGGAAGCCAGGCCTGCATTTCCCCATCTACAATCAAGGATGGATTGTGCTGTTTTAAAATTTTTGTAGCCTCTGCCACCAGCTTCGCTTCCGGCGAATTGCTGCTGCCGAAATTGCTGTAACTCAGCATAGCAATGCGAGGGGTAAGATTGAAATTGCGAACCTCTTTGGCCACCAGCATCGCAATATCGGCAAGTTCCTGCGCCGTCGGGTTAAAGTTGACAGTCGTGTCGGCTAAAAACAGAGGTCCCCGCTTAGTAAGCAAAAGATACATGCCGGCAATTTTTTTTACGCCTTCTTCTGTTCCTATTACTTCAAGCGCAGGTCGTATAGCTTCAGCATAATTACGTGTTAAGCCTGAAATGAGAGCTTCAGCATCGCCGTTTTCCACCATCATGCAACCAAAGTAGTTGCGATCAATCAGCATCTTTTTACTCTCGTACAGGTTGATGCCTTTGCGTTGTCGTTTCTTAAAAAAAAGCTCAGCATATTTACAACGTATATCCTTCATCTCTTGGCTCGAAGGGTCGATTAATGGGAAGTCTGAAATATCGATCCCGTTATCATCCGCAATTCTTTTGATAATGGTTTTTTCACCCAACAATATTGGGCAGGCAACGCCTTCATCATACAAGATAGAAGCAGCTTTTAAAATTTTTTGATTATCTGCTTCGGCAAATACAACGCGCTGTGGGTTGCGGCGCGCTTTGCTGCCCAGTACGCGCATGATCTGGTTATCTAATCCCAACCGTTTATTAAGCTCAATCTTATAAGTTTCCCAGTCTTCAATAGGTCGTTTTGCCACGCCGCTTTCTATAGCGGCTTTAGCTAC
>CAZZZH010000276.1:0-5950 GCA_964658445.1 Ilyomonas sp. | reverse complement strand
GGTGCCAAGCTGGGTGCCAACATGAAAGCAGCTGCGGCGCTGCTAACGAATTTAGAACAGGCTGACATAAACAAACTGGAGAAAAACGGAAGCATAGATGTACAGATAAACGGTCATGTTTATAGCATTGCCAGCACAGAAGTAGAAATAATTGCTGAAGATATTCCCGGATGGAGCATAGCCAATAAGGGCTTGCTGACCGTTGCTTTAGATATTGAACTGACAGATGAACTGAGAGGCGAAGGCGATGCGCGCGAGTTTGTAAACCGGGTGCAAAACTTGCGAAAAGAAAACGACTTTTATGTAACCGACCGTATTGATGTAGAGATCGAAAACAATGAAAAGTTAAGAAAATCTATTAATCAATATAAAAACTATATTTGCGCCGAAATTTTGGCAGACTCAATTAATTGGGTGCCCTTAACCAATCAGGGAACTGAAATTGAAATTAACGACACTCCTGTAAAAATCAGTTTAATCAAAAAATAACAATTGTATGGCCGTAAAAAAAGCAGCGCCTAAAAAGGCAGCTAAAACTACTATTAAAACTGCTAAGAAAGCGGCGCCTGCCAAGCCTGCTGTAAAAAAAGCCGCCCTTAAAAAAAGCAAACCCGCCGTTAAACCCGCCTCTAAGACTGCGCCTGTGAAGAAAGTAAAAGCAAAAGCGGTTGCCAAAAAAGCAGCTGTGCCTGTGCCGAAGAAGAAAGCATCAACATTAAAAACACCAATAAGCAGTAAGCCGATGATGAAGAAAGCACCGATAAAAGAAACGAAAAGTACAAAGAAAGAAGTAGCAAAACCGGTAGAAAAAAGCGAACCTCAAGCAAAACAAGCTGCTAAGCCAGTACCTAAAAAAGAAGTTGCAGCACCTGTAGCCGTTGAAAAACCAGTAAAAAAAGTAGCGCCTGCAGAAGTAAAAATTCCAAAGACGACTATTAAAACATCCGTTCCTTATTATCCTGAATACAAAACATTAGACCAGCGCCAAACTGTAACCAACGGAAAAAGCAATACACCGCTGGTGAGGTATAACGATAATGAATTGACAGATTTTAGAGAACTGATTAATAAAAAGCTGGAATCGGCAAAAAAGGAACTGGCTTACCTGCAGGGGCTGATAACCCGTAAAGATGATATGGGTGGTGACGAAGGCGACAACCGCTACATGACCATGGAAGATGGCAGCATGAGTATGGAACGCGAACAGCTTAGCCAGATGGCAAGCCGGCAGATTACCTATATCGATCACTTGGAGAAAGCGCTTATCCGCATTGAAAACAAAACCTACGGCATTTGCCGTGTTACCGGTAAGCTGATAGACAAAGCTCGCCTGCGCGCGGTGCCTCACGCCACGCTAAGCCTCGAAGCCAAGCTGGGTTTGGTAAAGCCGGGTACGGAATAAAAAGTTGATTGTATTGTTCTGCAAAAGCTGCGAAGCATGGCGCTTTGCAGCTTTTGTTTTATTATGCCTTTGCGGTAGATGGCAACAGCAACTGGCTGTACTTTTTTTTCTTTCTGACGTAATAAGCCCATACCACGCTGAAAACCTGGCTGCCTGCGGCTTTGCGGAGCGACAGCTTCTGCTGCAGCGTACTTTTTTCCGTAGATAACAACCACCGGAAAAAGTGCAGGTAGGCTTTGCCGATAGCCGTGGCATATGTGCCTTGTTTGCCCAGCAGAAATTGGACAGCTGCTGCGGCATCCAACATCATGCGCAGGGGCAGCAGCCACACTTTTACATACCAGGGCGAATTGCGCCAGCACATAATAATATTGTTCCTGAAATTAAAGTAGATCTTTCGTGGTGAATGATATGGCAGCGAGCCACCACCCAAATGATAGATGATCGACTGCGGGCAATACATCACTTTCCAGGAAGCCGCATTCAGGCGCCAGCACAAGTCAATTTCTTCCATGTGCATAAAATAAAAACCATACATGCCTCCCACCTGCCAGTACGCCTGTTTGCGTAGGAGGCAGCAGGTGCCGGTTGCCCAGAATATCTGAATTGCATCGTCGTATTGACCTTTATCTTCTTCCACAACATCAAACATTCTTCCGCGGCAAAATGGATAGCCCAGTTGGTCTATCATACCACCGGCAGCGCCGGCATGTTCAAACATTTTCCGGTTACGAAGCGAGCGAATCTTAGGCTGGCAAACGGCAATCTTTTCATCGCTTTGCATCATAGCTACCAATGGCTCGATAAAGCCCGCTTCTACCTCAATATCAGAGTTCATCATTAAGTAAAAATCTTCCTGTATCTCCGCAAAGCCTTTGTTGTAGCCGGTGGCAAAGCCGTAGTTGTCGGGCAGGGCAATGATGGTAACCGAAGGGAAATGCGCGCGGATAAATAGGAGCGAATCGTCCGAGCTATTGTTGTCAATCACATAAACCGCATAGGCGGGATAGGTAAGATGCTGCAAGGCGGGCAACAAAGTTTCTAAAAAAGATTTGCCATTCCAGTTAAGGATGGCAATGGCTACAGAGGGTTCATTCACGGCGTCCGGTATTTTGTTGCAGCCAATGAATGCGGTTGATATATTTGCCAATCATATCAAACTCGATATTCACCACACTATCTTTCTGCACCTGTTGAATATTGGTATGATCGTACGTGTACGGGATGATGGAAACCGTAAACTCATTTCGTCCCACGTTGTATGCCGTCAGGCTGATGCCATTTACACACACCGACCCTTTTTCAATCATCAGCGAAGCAAATTGTTCATCAAACACAAAGCGGTATTCCCAGCTTCCGTTCAGGTCTTTTTTTTCGGCGCAAACCGCCGTTGCATCTACATGACCCTGCACAATGTGCCCGTCTATCCTGCCATTCATAGGCATACACCGTTCTATATTTACGAGGCTTCCTTCCTGCCACAAACCCAGATTGGTTTTCGACAAAGTTTCGGCAACCGCCGTTACCCGGTGGGCGCCATCAAGCAGCGCATCTACCGTAAGGCAAACGCCGCTATGGCTTACGCTCTGGTCAATTTTTAATTCGTGACTGATGGCGCTTTCAATCCAGAATATTTGGTTTGTATTTTCTTTTTCAACAGAAATTATGATTCCTGTTGCTTCTACAATGCCGGTAAACATGGGCGCAAGGTAAGAAATACTGTAAGTGAAAAGTGAAGCTTTACTGGTGAGAAGTTGGCAGAAAAACATACTGCACTGCGGGATGCCATTGCAGCTTTTTACGATGGCATCCCGCAGCCTGCAACATACCATTGTAACTTTTTACAGTAGTATCCTGCAGCCTGCAGAACGGTACCGTAAGTTTTTACAATAGGGCACCGCAGCCTGCGGAATACCATTGTAAGTTTTTACAGTACTATCCCGCAGTGTGCAGAATGCCTATGTAAAGACTTACAATGCCATCCTGCACACTGCAAGAAGGTACTGCAACTATTAGCATAGGTATTTCGCAGTATGCAGATAACCTGTGTACGTTTTTCCGGCAAGGCATTGCAAGGTGCGGAACAATACCGTATTTTCTACAACTCATTATTTTTCAACCAATTCTTGTATTTGCTTCGCAAAAGCTTCTACACTCAACGCATCTTCCACACTAAAATCGCCAATGCGGGTGCGGCACAGGCTGCTGAGATAGCCACCTACACCCAGCGATGCGCCAAAATCGTTTGCCATGCTGCGGATGTAAGTGCCGGTAGTGCAAACGACCTTAAAAAAGACTTCAGGCATATCGATTTTGGTAAGGGTAAATTCTTTTATGGTAATGGGTCGCGGCTCCAGCACCACATCTATCCCTTTTCGCGCAGCGAGATAAACCGGCTTTCCCTCTTGCTTAATGGCGGAATGGATGGGCGGAACCTGCAAAATATCGCCGGTAAAATGAATGGTCGCATCGTGTATCTGCTGAAGGGAAAGCTGCGAGGTATCGGCCAGGTTTTCCGGCTCACTTTCCCTGTCATAAGTTGGCGTAGTAGCACCCAGCGTAAACGAGCCGGTGTATTCCTTTTCCATACCCATGTATTCATTTATTTTCTTGGTAAACTTACCGGTGCAAACAATGAGCAGTCCGGTGGCTAAAGGATCGAGCGTACCGGCATGACCTACTTTAGAGATGCCCGTGAGGATGCGGACTTTTTTTACCACGTCGAACGATGTCCAGTGCAGGGGTTTGTTAAGTAATATCACTTTACCTTCCAGGTAAGGGGCAAGTGCGGGATGAACAGACTTTTGCTTCATGATTAGATGTTTGTGCACGGGCTATCTTTGCACCGTTTTTACACGACAATTTTTTGCTGCGCAAATATAGGCGCGGGGATAAGAGCGAAAGATACAACACTATGCAAAGCACGAACAAGAAGGCAATTATACTGATGAACCTCGGCTCGCCCGACTCTACACAGACCAAAGATGTAGCCCGTTACTTACGCGAATTTCTGATGGACGAGCGCGTGATAGACATTCCCTACCTGGCGCGGCTGCTGCTGATAAAAGGCATCGTTGTTCCATTTCGCGCGCCCAAATCGGCACACGCCTACCAAAGCATCTGGACAAAGGAAGGCTCGCCCCTGATAGTGCTGACCAAACAGTTGCAGCAGGCAGTGAAGCCGCATTTCGATATGCCCGTAGAAATAGCTATGCGCTATGGAAACCCTACGCCGCAGACGGCTTACCAAAACATACTAAAGCAGGTGCCCGATGTGGAAGAGGTCATCCTGTTTCCACTCTATCCGCACTACGCAATGAGCAGCTACGAAACAGCGGTGGAATACATGAAAGAAGTGCATCAGAAAGAAGGTTATAAGTTTTCGCTTTCTGTAATCGAGCCGTTTTATAATGATGATGAGTATATCAATGCGCTCACGCAAAGCATCAAGCCATACACCGATGAACCGTTTGATAAAATCCTGTTCTCTTTTCACGGCATTCCCGAACGGCATGTAAAGAAAACCGACCCTACGCACCAGCATTGCCTGAAGGTTGCCGACTGCTGCCATGTAGCCTCGCCAGCACACGCATTTTGTTACCGGCATCAAACCTTGCTGACTGCAGAACGGGTAAGCGAGCAATTGCATTTGCCCAAAGAAAAATGGGAACAAACATTTCAATCGCGCCTGGGAAGAGATCAATGGCTGTTGCCTTACACCGCTTTACGCTTAACCGAATTGCCAAAGGAAGGCGTCAAGAAATTGCTGGTGGTTTGCCCGGCGTTTATCAGCGATTGTTTAGAAACGCTGGAAGAGATGGCAATAGAAGGCAGGGATATTTTTTTAAATGCCGGTGGCGAAAGCTTTACCGCCATCCCGTGCCTGAATGTAAACCCACTGTGGGTAAATGCGCTGGTGTCTTTGGTTGAAAAACAAAGCGAGCATGTACAACTACATTAAAGCCCTGCACATCATCTTTGTAGTAACGTGGTTTGCCGGTATGTTTTACATGCCAAGACTATTTATTTACAACACCGAAGCCAACGAAAAAAGCGATATAGAAAAAGAGATCCTGCACAAGCAGTTTACTCTCATGATGAAGCGGCTGTGGTATGGTATTACCGTTCCGTCTGCGCTGCTTACACTACTCTTTGGACCCTGGATGTGGATGATGCTGGATGCACTGCCGCAGTGGTTAGCCATCAAGCTGGTATTTGTAGTGCTGCTGTATGTTTATTTTATTACCCTGCACGTTATTTTTCGGCAGCAACTGCGTGGTGTTTATAAATATACCTCGCAGCAACTGCGGGTATGGAACGAAGTAGCAACTATCTTTCTAATTGCCATTGTAATGCTTGCGGTTGTAAAAGAAGCCATGAGTCTTCTGTGGGGTTTGGGTGGCTTGCTCATCTTCATTATTGTATTGATGTCTGCTATTTCCATCTACAAAAAAATAAGGAATAAAAACAAATCTGTATAAGAATTTGTTCTTATTACCTTGAATTCATTACCTGCCATATAATACTTACTACAACTTCTTCTTCTGC
>CAZZZH010000275.1:0-5976 GCA_964658445.1 Ilyomonas sp. | reverse complement strand
ATCCGCTTCGCGACACATTCCATCCACTCCAAAGCACTTTCCATCTCTATTTTGATCACATTGTAAACAGCCACTTCGCAACAGAACCATTATGTAGCTTGCCAGTTCTTCTAAATATTAGAGCATCGCATCTGGAAGAACTGGATAACATGTTTCTCCGAATCCCGCTCACCAGAGAGTTCCGCAGGGCTCTCTGAATGTTCAATAAGAACCAACTTTTAATTCCGGTGGGTGGGGATACTAGTAGCAGGGGGAAAACTAGGCTCTATATGAATGAGGATATTACCTAACTGAGGGAGTTTTTCCTTTAGAGTGTGTTTTAGCAGGTGCGCAATATTATGACCTTGCTGTACCGTGATGCCCGCATCCACGGAGGCATGCATGTCTACATGGTATATCATGCCGGCTTTGCGGATCATACATTTTTCAGTAGAGAGGATGCCGGGAACATTGGCAGCGATTTCCCTGATTTGCGCAATAAGGTCTTCGTATAAGTTTTCATCCATAATTTCCCCCAGGGCAGGTCGGAAAATATGGTAGCTGTTGTAGTAAATAAACCCTGATGCAAACAAAGCTGCCCAATCGTCTGCAGCCTCGTAGCCTTTGCCTAAGATAGAAGCCACAGAGATTCCAATAAAGGCAGCCACCGAGGTAATGGCATCGCTGCGATGATGCCAGGCATCGGCGCGAAGGGCAGAGCTGTTGGTTTCCCTGCTTTTCTTCATCACCAGCCGGTAAGAAATTTCTTTCCAGATAATAATGGGCGCCAGGAAAAACAATGTCCAGGTTTTGGGAAGCGCATGGGGCGTCATGATGTTCCTGATACTTTCGTAGGCAATAACCGTAGCAGACGCAATGAGGAAAAGAACCACTAGGAAAGTAACCAAAGGTTCGGCACGGCCATGACCGTACGGATGGTTTTCATCAGCAGGACGACTAATATATTTGATACCAAACAAGACTAAGAATGATGAAAAGATATCTGCGGTAGATTCTATAGCATCTGCAATGATTGCATACGAACTACCGAGGTAGCCGACAATCATTTTGATAACCGCAAGTGATGCGTTGCCAATGATACTAAACCAGGTGGCTTTTACCGCCGTTTGTTGATCTGTCATTAAGGAAATTAAACCTGCACCAAACTGCAAACATAGGGATTGAAGCAGTAAGCAAAACAGAAAGACCATTTCTGCAATGCGTTCTTTACCGCAATGTCTCAACAAGAAAAAAATCTTTTTACAAACCTGGGGAAATTATATTTGGCGCAGAACTACAACCGGCAACACCAACAATTATCCTTTGCGCAAATGAAACCACACGTCCTCTCTCTGCTGTTCCTGCTTCTGTCTGTCCAGATCGTATCGGCTCAAAGAAACTTTATTTATACCAGGGAGGGCACACCCATTCTAAACAGGAAACAATTAGAAAACAACTGTCTCAATTCGCTTCATAAAGACAGAACCGACAGCACTGCTCTCTACATTTGCCGGTGCCAGGTGGCACAGCTCGATGGGTATTTTACTGCCAGGCAATACCGTCAGCACAATGCAGGTGGCGTTATTGATATCGGCACTATGATTAATGAAGACAGCGTGTTGAAAGCCCGCGTTCACACTTGTTTTACCAGTACCGGCGTCACCACGCTAATAACGGCAGAAAGCTTCGAAGACCAGTTTATGGACCAATGCAAAAAGAACATTTATGAATCTACGGAAAAGAAACCTGAGGAAGAAAAAGTAGACCGCTTCTGCCGCTGCCAGTTAGAAATGGTAAAAACCAAAAAGCTCACCGATGCCCAGTTGGAAACATTATCCAATCCCAATTCACTCCTGTTCTTCGAAACCATGTATACCTGTGGCGATCCCTTCCGCACCAACGAAGAAAGCGACAACCACTGGCGCGAAAGCTATGCAGCCGATGTGTCAGGTCCGCCGGCCGATACCATACCCATCGTAAACATGTATGGAATGACGTACCTAAAAGTAAAAACAGGCGCACTTACCCAAATCTGGTTGTTCGATACCGGCGCCTCCGATCTGCTCATCAACACCGACATGGAGACCGAGTTGAAAAAAGAAGGCGTCATTACAACCGAAAACTACTTAGGCACAGGTCAGTACGAAATGGCAAACGGCGTGGCAGATACCTGCCGCAAATACAGGATTGACAATGTCCAGATCGGTCATTATTCGCTAAGCAACATTGTAGTAGCCGTCACCGATAAAGGAAAGCATATCATTGTAGGCAAAGCCCTGCTCAACAAATTCGGCTCCTGGATACTGGACAACAAGAAAAATTATCTTGTACTAACAAAATAAAAGGATCAGCTAAGCGAAGTCAGAAGTTAAGCGAAGTTTTCATCTCTGGTTCTAACACCTTTTTTAGAAAATGTTATGTAACCCAACAGCCTACTGTAAAAAATTGTTTAGGTAAGTCAGAATAGTGGTTGTCTGCATCATCAGGCCCACATGGCTTTGTGAAGGCACAATAGCCAGTTGCGATTTTGGCATCGGCTGCATATCGGCACTCACCCCGCCACCCAACATTTTATAAGTTTTCATCAGCTCCACTTTATCCAGCCCGTCATTGTCGCCGGAGATAATCAACACCGGCGCAGAGATTTTCGCAACATTGGCGTCCCCCAGGTCGAATGGTGTGGACGCAAAAGCAAACATCTGCATCAGGAATTTCGTCCATTTTGTGGTATCAGGTGCTACGGCATTGTAGGCGGCTTTCATCGGGCTATTCGCAAACATATCGGGGGTTAAATTTTTAAATGCACTGTTTACTTCGGGTACCCAGCCCGTACTTTTATAAGTAGAAGAAATGATCACTAATTTTCTTACGCGTTTTGGGTTTTGTATGGCAAACTCGTACGCCACCGAGCCGCCCATGCTGTATCCTGTTATGTCAGCCCTGTCTATTTTCAGGTAATCCATCACGCCAGCCACATCTTTTGCTAACATCGTATCCGATAGTTTCCGGTCTGAATACGGCGTATGTCCATGTCCCTGCATTTCAATCGCAATTACCTTCCTCGTTTTCGACAGCTCAGGAATCAACTGTCCCCAGTTGCCGGCAATCGTCATAAACGCACCGTGTATCAAAACGAGAGGTCTGCCCTCGCCATATACTTCGTAATACACTTTAATGCCGTTGACTGGCGCATAGCCACTGTTGGAAGGTTTCATTTCTTGCCCGTACGATTGAAATGCGGCAAACATAATCATGGCAACCAATAGCATTGACGTAAGAAGATTCCCTGTTTTGTGTACCTTTTTCATAATGCTGTGTAACTTTAGTTTGAATTTTATTGACGACCTAAAAGTAGCATTGGCTGGGCATTTCACGTAGTGTAATAACGACAACTTCAGGGATGAATTACGCCAAAAAAAGGAGAGTCTCTAGCTGAAAATGGAATTTTCGTGACGAACGCAGAGTTTTCGTCCGTGCTTAAACAGCTAAGTGATTTACTGAGTTATTATAACAATCATTATAATTGAAAATAACCAGCGAATCGATCTCATGAATACCATTGAAAAGTCGTCACACTTATTCATAACTTCTCTGTTGCTTTCTTTTTTTGAAAGAAGAAAGGCGAAATGGATATTAGGAAAAGTCAACCCGTAATGTCGCATTTCAACGCAAAATAAATCTAAGTGTGCATTCGAAAATGTCATTTGAAATCAGAAAAGTGTGAGGACTTTTGATGTAGGATATAAAGGCTGCTTATCTGGAATAGATAGCCGTGATTCTTCAATCAGCGTATTATTTAAAGGCAAATGATGTTCGCTGATTGGTTCCCAAAATTTTCTATTATGTTGTAATAAGTGAAATCCGGTAACATTAAAAGCTGCCTGATATTCTTTTGTTCTGTATTCCTGCCAGGCTTGTTTAAAAGCCGGAACCGTCAAGTCACGGTATGCAACCGTAGCATGTGGTGTATAAGATTTGTCATACCTATGTAAGGGAATTTCAAATGGACTGTTTTGAATGTAATAGATGATTTCTCTTTGCAGTCGTTTTAAGCGCGAGATGTTGTCAGGTTTAGCAAATATAACTGGATATTCAGGGTTATCAAACGCACCAAATCCATTGATCGCCTGTTGAAAAGCAGAAGTCGTTATAGGCATTGATTGAAACCAATTCAAAAAGTGTTTATGTTGATAAGCCGGTAACTCTATAGGCGTTTTAAGCGTGACATGTGGAATCTTACGTAATGCTTCGAAACTTCCATACCGCTCAGCCATATAGTATTTGTTCTTTATCAGTTCGTTTTTTATGTATCCAGGAAAAAGAAGTGCAATTAAGTAAAGATTCAGCTTTTTGGAATTCATAATTAATTGATTTAATAAATGAGAAATTAGCAATTTTATGCAAAGTAATAAAACTAAAAATATTAGCAAAATAATCAAATCGGAATCATTACTCTTTGTTGTTTATAGACTAAAAGCAAACAAAAACGCCGCTCACATTTCTGTAAGCGGCGTTTATTTTATCAAACCAAAAATGGTTTATTCAAACTTCAGGTCCAAGCCTAGCCCTCTCAGCTCATGAACCAATACATTGAATGATTCAGGAATACCCGCTTTCGGGATATTCTCACCCTTCACGATCGCTTCATAAGTCTTCGCACGACCGATGATATCATCAGATTTAATGGTTAACAATTCCTGCAAAATGTTAGAAGCACCGTAAGCTTCCAAAGCCCATACTTCCATTTCACCAAAACGCTGACCACCAAACTGCGCTTTACCACCCAGTGGCTGCTGTGTAATTAAGCTGTAGGGTCCGATAGAACGTGCATGCATCTTATCATCTACCATGTGGTGCAACTTAATCATGTAGATAACACCTACCGTAGCCTTTTGGTGAAAGCGTTCGCCGGTTTCGCCATCATACAAGTGCGTATGACCCATAGAAGGAATGCCAGACTTTTCGCAGTATTCAGCGATTTCTTCTGGTGTAGCACCATCAAAAATCGGCGTCGCGAACTTCACGCCCAGACTCTTACCTGCCCATCCAAGGATGGTTTCGTAAATCTGTCCGAGGTTCATACGGCTGGGTACACCCAATGGATTCAGAACAATATCAACCGGAGTTCCATCTTCCATAAACGGCATGTCTTCCGCACGAACAATCTTCGCAACAATACCTTTATTACCATGACGACCCGCCATCTTATCGCCTACTTTCAGTTTACGCTTTACAGCTAAGTAAACCTTGGCAAGCTTCAATACACCGGCTGGTAATTCGTCACCGATAGAGATGTTGAACTTCTCTCTCTTGTAACGACCCAGTTCTTCGTTGTACTTAATGCTGTAGTTGTGAAGCAAAACGTTGATTTGATTATCAATCACCGCATCGCCGGTCCAGCCCAATGGATTTACGCTCGTGTAATCAATAGAAGCCAGGTTCTTTTGATTAAACTTCGCGCTTTTGCCAATCAGTACTTCACCAAAGTTATTGCTTACACCAGCCGAAGATTTATCTCTCAATACCAACTGAAGCTTTTCCAGCAACAGGTTCTTGATATCTTCTTCATTCTTTTCGTGAACTTTTTCTACTTTTTCAAGCAAAGCCTTTTCACGTATTTTACCGTTTTTATCTTTCTTAGCGCGCTGGAACAATTTCTTGTCTATCACCACACCTTCTGTGCCGTTTGGTGCTTTTAAAGAAGCATCTTTTGCATCACCGGCTTTATCGCCGAAGATGGCACGCAACAGTTTTTCTTCCGGTGTAGGATCGCTTTCACCTTTTGGTGTGATCTTACCAATCAAAATATCGCCTTCACGAACCTGGGCACCAATACGGATAATGCCGTGCTCATCCAGATCTTTGGTCGCTTCTTCAGAAACGTTAGGAATATCTGAGGTTAATTCTTCTTCACCCAATTTCGTATCGCGCACTTCCAGTTCATATTCTTCAATATGGATAGACGTAAACAAGTCTTCGCGAACTACTTTTTCATTG
>CAZZZH010000274.1:0-5983 GCA_964658445.1 Ilyomonas sp. | reverse complement strand
TGGGTTTGTTTATTTGTGAAGAAGGTGCAAGGTGAAGGGGACGCTTCGTTGTTATCGGCATAAGCGGACGCTTGCGCCAGATTGAAAATTGAAAACGTGAGGATAGTCCAAGCTTCGCCAGGCTATTGTGTAAAGGATTTTTATGTTGCGGATTAATTAAACCATTATATTTATGTCCTCATTTATTACACCGCCAATAACCAAATTTTCTATGAAAAAAATTTATTCGTTAGTCTTCTTGTTTTGTACCGCTACGTTACTTTCACAAGCACAAAGTTCTTTTGTAAAACAATTGCCATTGACAGGTGGACAATCTATTGTTGCTACCCAAGATGGTGGCTACTTAGTTACAGGCATTTTCCTGATAGCAAAGTACAATGCTTCGGACAAAATTGTATGGACAATTAAGGCAAAGGACACCACCATCATGCAATTTGTAAAAGCCATTCCTACCCGGGATAATGGTTTTGTGGTATTAGCCAACACCATTAACCAGGGTAATATAACACCAGAAGTAAGCAAGTTTGATGCGAGCGGAAATCCGGTGTGGAAGCAGGCTATCTATGGAAACCAAGCTATTGATATTGTGGAAGACCAGACAGGCAATTATATTATTTCTTATATTAATTCTGCCGATGTTATTAGTTCGCGCTTTATTAAAATGGATGTAAATGGATCTTTTGTGTGGACGAAGTCGTTAAGCGATCCTTCTTACGACAATTTTATAAGCTCTATAAAAGTAACCCATGATAACAAGTATGCTGCGGCCGGAAGTGATTTTGGAAATAGTACGCTTTCATTGTTTGACACCAGCGGCAACCAGTTAATGAACAAAAGCTTTACTGCAGTACCTAATTTTCCTACCGTTGCAGACGAATTTTCCAACGGGGATCTTTTATTGATCACCAACGGGAATAATTATGGCGGTGTTCCGTATGTTACCCGTTTTGCCAGGTCAGGTGCCGTTGTGTGGCAAAAACAAATCGGGGCTGCCAAAATGTTTGAAAATTACCATACGGCAGTTATTTCTGATAGTGTTATTCTCTTAGCAGGTTATAGAACCAACACCAGTTTTAGCGATACCATGCTGATGATAGCTGCTATGAAAACAAATGGCACCTTTCTCTGGGAAAAAACAATCGGTACACCTAACCCTGCGGCTGCTATGGCGTCTATTAAGTTAAAGGACGGAAGTTACCGCATTCTGGCAGGCCGTGCCTTTTACACTTTTTCAAGAAGCAGGAACAACGAGAGTTATCTTATCAAGCTTACGGCTGCGGGCAATACCTGCAATACAACAGATGTAGCGGTTAGGGCGCAGACGATAGCGTTAGACACCGTAAATGTCCCCAATTATTCTTCCTATACATTGAACACGATGTTCCCTGTACTGAGAATAAGCCCTGCTGCTAAGCTTACCGAGGCGATAGTTTGCGATCCCGCTGCTGACTTGATAACAGATGCTTCGCTTAAAACAATCAGTGCTATTTCCGGTATTACTGCGTTTTCTGTAAAAGCCTATCCTAACCCTGTTATCAGTAATTTATCAGTAACCATTACGCTTACCAAACCCGATGCAGTAAAAGCAGAATTGGTAGATCTATTTGGAAAAACAGTGCAGATAAACACTTATACATTGCCTGCCGGCAGCAGCACAAAGCGATTGACTATACCTTCCTTACCCGCGGGTATGTATATCCTGAAAGTGAGCAACAGTAAAGAGATGATAACAACAAAGATTACTAAACAATAAAGTAAAGAATAAGCAAAAAAGCAGGCATCTCTATAAAAGCAGATACCTGCTTTTTTGCTTTTCCTCATGAACCTATGACTGACTTAAGAACAGCTTTTCAAACAATGATTAATGAAACGCTCCCCGCAACGTATCAATCTCCGGTTCGATTTAATCATTGTTTTAACCGGATTATACTGGACTGGTTGTTTAGCGATTGCTGGTATTATTACCTGGATAGAAAGAAAACAGCGATCAGTCAATTGTCTCAAACGCAATTGCAGTCGGCGATTCAGCGAATGAACCAATGGTTGGTGAATCATCAATTATTAATTGAAGACAACAGAAATTCGTTGGAGTTTAGAAAGAAAAGAAACGCGTTACTCCTTACCCAGTAGATGGTTTGGTGAGAGGGAAACTCTGACGGTATCGCCTTTGCTGATGTTTGTTAGGTTTGTTCTTACAGTTATCATTTCCTCATTATCAAACAGTACATCGACCTCGGAAGCACTTCCCAAAAAACGGATGTCAGCCGCTTTGCCTTTAACGAATTTTCTTTGCAGAACATTGATCAGAAACTGTTCGGGACGAATGAAAAAACGTCTGTTATTTTCTTCAACCGGCGTCTCTGCAAAGGCATTGTACAAAGGTTGACTTAGTACATTGTAACTGCCGAAGAGAGCTGCTACGTATTCATTTGTTGGTTCGTTATAAACCTGGAACGGGCTGCTCTGCTGGATGACGCTTCCTTCTTTCAGGATGATGATTTCATCTGCCCAGGAAAGCAGATCGTTGGGGTCGTGGGAAATGAGCAGGCACGTGATGCCGAGCTTTTCGCCCAGATCGTGAACGACTTTTTTGAGAATGTTTTTGTGGATGATATCGAGGTTGGAATACGGCTCATCGAGCAATAACAACTTTGGTGAGGACAGCAACAAACGAGCGAGGGAAATGCGCTGCTTCTCTCCTCCTGACACTTCGGTTGTCTTACGCTTTACCAGATGAGAAATTCGGCAGACTTCGAATAAGGCGTCGGCTTCTTCTTTCCCTAACTGGTTGAGATAATCTAACTCTTCCTCTACCCGGTAATTATTGCGAAGCTCGAAATGCTGTGATAAATAAGCAATGCCAAGATGACCGGGAAGTAAGGTTTCTAAAGGACCTTTTACCTTCTTTCCGTTAAACAGAATTTCGCCGGCATCGGGCTGCACCAAACCGGCGACCATTTTCAGTAATGTGCTTTTGCCGGAACCGGTTTCGCCGGCGATGGCTATTTTTTGAAATCGATGCTGGGTGAAAGAGATGTTGTTTAAGCTAATACTCCCCTGTTGCTTAATAACTCCTGTTACTTCTAAGAAACTCATGCTTTATAAAAAAGTTTTTGACAAAGAAGCAAATTTAAAAGCGGCTCATCGCCATTTTTATTTTATTAAGTACTGCTGCATGGTTAGCTGATGTTTATTTAATCATCAGATTCTGCACAAAGCCCTCGCAAAAGTGATTTGTGATGAAAACAATGTCGAGGGCAATTGCGGAATGACGGTAACAGCAATTATTGCCATCTAATTTTTTGAAGCCGTACTTATGTGTTTGTAATTTTTCCCTAACGAGAAACTTTTTATAAATCATTTGCCAAATTTTGTTAAACACTGGAAAACCCTTATAAATTTGTTTTACATTTCCACCGTTATGCGTAATTTTGCCCTCCTTTTCAATGCAACAGCTATCGGAAATAAGAGAACTATGATAAACATTCGCAAAGATTGATTCTCTTTTGTCCAATCTCAATAACCCTTTTCTAAGCAGAAAGGAAATTGTAAAGCAAAAAACCGGTTAAATTCAGATATGTCATCAACAAAAGTTCAAAACAGGGTCAGCTTTGGTAAAACTAAACACCTTGCTGAAACACCTGATTTATTAGACATCCAGCTACAATCTTTCCGGGAGTTTTTCCAATTAGAAACCACGCCAGACAAACGCAACGTAGAAGGTTTGTTTCGCGTGTTTAAGGAAAACTTTCCCATCACCGACACGAGAAACATTTTCGTGCTCGAATTTTTAGATTATTTTATTGACCCGCCGCGCTACACCATTGAAGAATGTATGGAGCGTGGCCTTACGTATGCTGTGCCGCTGAAGGCCAAGCTGCGCCTGAGTTGTAATGACGAAGAGCACGTGGATTTCCAGACGATAGTACAGGATGTGTTCTTAGGAAATATTCCTTACATGACGCCGCGTGGTACGTTTGTAGTGAACGGTGCTGAACGTGTAGTGGTTTCGCAGTTGCACCGCTCTCCGGGTGTGTTCTTTGGTCAGTCTATACATCCGAACGGAACGAAGATTTATTCTGCCCGTGTCATTCCTTTTAAAGGTGCGTGGATGGAATTTGCTACCGACATTAACAACGTAATGTATGCGTACATTGACCGTAAGAAGAAATTCCCGGTGACGACGTTGTTGCGTTCTATCGGTTTTGAAACGGATAAGCACATATTGGAGCTGTTTGGTATGGCTACTGAAGTTACTGCCGATAAGAAATCTCTTTCTAAACATCTTGGTAAAAAATTAGCTGCCCGCGTTTTGAGAACATGGGTGGAAGATTTTGTGGATGAAGATACCGGAGAAGTGGTTTCTATTGAGCGTAATGAAATTGTGATGGAACGCGATACTATCTTAGATGAAGATGCTATTGCAACCATTATTGATGTAGAAGCCAAGAGCGTTTTCGTTCAGCGTGAAGACGTGGGTGGCGACTATGCCATTATCTACAATACGTTAAATAAAGATACTTCGAACAGTGAGTTAGAAGCGGTTCAGCATATCTATCGCCAGTTGCGCGGTGCTGATGCGCCGGATAATGAAACTGCCCGTGGTATCATTGATAAATTGTTCTTCAGCGATAAGCGTTATGATCTGGGTGAAGTGGGTCGTTATAAGATCAACCGTAAACTTGGCGTAACTCAAAAGCTGACGAATAAAGTTCTTACCAAAGAAGATATCATTGAAATCATTAAATATCTCGTTCGCTTAACCAATGCGAAGGCTGATATTGATGATATCGATCACCTGAGCAACCGTCGTGTACGTACCGTAGGTGAACAGTTGTATGCTCAGTTTGGTGTGGGTCTGGCGCGTATGGCTCGTACCATCCGTGAAAGAATGAACGTAAGAGATAATGAAGTATTTACGCCGGTTGACCTGATCAATGCGCGTACGTTATCTTCTGTTATCAACTCGTTCTTTGGTACTTCTCAGTTGTCCCAGTTCTTAGACCAAACCAATCCGTTGTCAGAAATTACGCACAAACGTCGTATTTCCGCACTCGGACCCGGAGGTTTAAGTCGTGAAAGAGCTGGTTTTGAAGTACGTGACGTACACTATTCTCACTACGGTCGTTTGTGTACCATCGAAACACCGGAAGGACCGAACATTGGTTTGATTTCTACCCTTTGCGTTCATGCGAAGATTAATGATATGGGCTTTATTGAAACTCCATATCATCGCGTGAGTGAAGGTAAAGTGGATTTGAAAAACCTAAAGTTCTTAAGCGCAGAAGAAGAAGATACTGCCAAGATTGCCCAGAGCAACACCGTTCTGGATGAGAAGGGCAATTTCGTAGAAGATAAAATCATCAGCCGCGAAACAGGCGACTTCCCAATTCTTGAAAGAAATGATGTTCAATACATGGACGTTGCGCCTAACCAGATTGTAGGTTTGAGTGCTTCCTTGATTCCGTTCCTGGAACATGATGATGCCAACCGTGCGCTGATGGGTTCAAATATGCAACGCCAGGCGGTTCCGTTAATCCTGCCACAAGCACCGATTGTAGGAACTGGTTTGGAAGGAAAAGCTGCCCGCGATGCACGTATTCAAATTCATGCTGACGGCAATGGTGTGGTTGAATTCGTTGACGCTAAAGAAATTCATGTTCGTTACAACCGTAACGATGCAGATCGTTTAGTGTCTTTCGAAGATGATTTAGTGGTTTATCGCTTAACTAAATTCATCAAAACCAACCAGTCAACTTCTATCAATCTACGTCCTGCTGTAAGGAAAGGACAGAAAGTAGTAAAAGGCGATTTCCTGACTGAAGGTTATGCTACGAAAGATGGAGAATTGGCTTTAGGTCGTAACCTGCAAGTGGCATTCATGCCGTGGAAAGGTTACAACTTTGAAGATGCTATTGTTATTAATGAAAAGGTAGTGCGCGAAGACCTCTTCACGTCTATCCATATTGAAGAATACGAGCTG
>CAZZZH010000273.1:0-6002 GCA_964658445.1 Ilyomonas sp. | reverse complement strand
CGACACAAGGATTTTCAGTCCTTTGCTCTACCGACTGAGCTACCGCACCATCCGTAAAGGGCTGCAAATATAAGATGATAATTAAAAAAGCAAAATTTAAAAAAGATAAATCAATGTGCTTTTTAATGCTTTAAAATTCGCAGTTCTTGGGTGTGCGCGCAAACGGAATTACATCCCGGATATTTGTCATGCCAGTTACAAACTGCACCATGCGCTCGAAGCCTAAACCAAAGCCTGCGTGCGGCACCGTACCAAAGCGCCGTGTATCTAAATACCAACTCATCTCTCCAACCGGAATATGCATTGTTTCCATTCGTTCAACGAGCTTGTCATAGCGTTCTTCACGCTGGCTGCCGCCCACAATTTCACCAATGCCCGGTGCTAAAATATCCATAGCAGCCACTGTTTTACCATCCTCATTTCGTCGCATGTAAAAAGCTTTTATGGCAGCCGGGTAGTTGGTAACAATTACAGGCTTCTTAAAATGCTTTTCTACCAAGTAGCGCTCATGCTCGCTTTGCATATCAATGCCCCAGCCGACTTCATACTTAAACTTCTTCTTTTTATAAGCCGGAGACTGCAATAAAATATCAATGGCTTCGGTATACGTAATTCGTTCAAACTTGTCATTTACCACAAAGCGAAGCTTGTCTAACAGACCCAATTCGTTTCGCTCTGCCTGCGGCTTTGCCTTCTCTTCTTCGGCTAAACGCTGGTCTAAAAAAGCCAGGTCATCTGCATTATTTTCAAGTGCATAATTGATCAGGTATTGAATAAACTCTTCAGCAAGATTCGCATTGTCTTCCAGGTCGTAAAATGCCATCTCAGGCTCTATCATCCAGAACTCGGCAAGGTGCCGTGTCGTATTGCTGTTCTCGGCGCGAAACGTTGGACCAAATGTATAAATATCGCTGAATGCCATTGCGCCCAACTCACCTTCCAACTGACCGCTTACGGTAAGGTTGGTGCTTTTTCCAAAGAAGTCTTCACTAAAATCGATCGTTCCGTTTTCGGTTGTTGGCGCATTGTTTAACGATAAGGTTGTAACCCGGAAAGTTTCGCCTGCACCTTCCGCATCCGAAGCGGTAATGATTGGCGTATGCAAATAAATAAAACCTTTTTCGTTGAAGAATTTATGAACTGCAAAAGCCAGTGAATTGCGCACGCGAAACACAGCTCCAAACGTGTTGGTGCGAAAGCGCAGATGAGCAATTTCTCTTAAAAATTCAAGACTGTGTTTCTTTGGCTGCAGCGGATATTTTTCTGCATCGCTATCACCCAAAATCTCAAGAGATGAAGCTTTAATTTCAACAGCCTGACCTTTGCCCAAACTCGCCACCACTTCACCCATTACTTTTAGGGAAGCCCCGGTGGTAATGCGTTTCAGCGTTTCGTCGTCCAACATTCCCAAGACGGCTACTACCTGTATATTCTGGTTCGTGCTGCCATCGTTAAGGGCTATAAACTGATTGTTTCTAAACGTGCGTACCCAGCCCATTACAATCACTTCTTTGCCTACTTCGTTTGCCTGCAGCAGCTCTTTTATTTTTGTCCGGTTGTTGAACATTTTAGTTTCAAATTTTTGCAAATATTCATTATTAAATCTTACATCTTCAATACGCCATCCGGCTGCTTAGTTTTTGCACATACTCATCGATAAACACATCCATGTCTTTTCGTTTATATTGAATAACATAGCGCGGATGCGGCAGTTGCGTAATAGTATCAAAAAAATGAAACTCATCATTGATCGCCGCGAAATATTCAGTATTCTTTTTGCCTAAGCAAAAACATTCTTCAGTGCGCAAACCAAGGGCTATTTGCTGCTTCATCATCTTTACAATAAATGGCTTTACGGCCGCAAACAGCGCTTTATCGTCGTAATAATTATAATTGATCCACTTGTTATTTCCTTTATGGATAATGAAGCCTAGCGGGCAAACTGAGTTGATATAAAACTGTTGATAGAAGGCATCTGCGCCGCTCATGGCGGCTATCATTTTATAAATAAATTCAGAGGATGGCTCATGCGAAGAAGCTCCGTTTATGTCTATACCGCAAACGGTTTGTAAACGTTTAAAATCAGTAAAAGGAACGCCTGTCAACCCGCCGCCAAACCGGCCGGGATTGATGCCAAAAATGGCCCGACGTTTCTGATCGTCGTTATAATATTTATCATAGAAGGCATCGCTGAAAGTTAGTGTGACCTTGCTTTCCCGGAAGGGATTGAGAACATCAATGCCGTGTGGTAAAGTCGTTGATAAATGAAGCGAACGATTCAGTTTTTTCATCCGGTCGGCAAACATATTGGTGTAATTTTCAATTTTAAATTTAACTTAGCTACAAATACGAAAGCTATGAAATCTTGTATTGCGATGGTTATATTTGTTTGCATTGCGGTTATTGCGCAGGCACAGTCTGATGTCAAGCCTCCGAATGCTTTTACACCCAAACAAAAAAGATGGTTAGATAGCCTGAAAAGTATTCATAAGCTTCCTGCAGTTGCTTTTGTTCCGCAGCCTGCATTGGCTTATCATACACCGGTAGCTGTTTTGCCAAACGACGGAGAACAAGCAGGAATGAGTGGCGAGGATACAATTTACAAAATGAAAGAGGATAATATGCGTTTGCTGAAACCAAACACCACTACAACGGCTATACCCAATTCAGAAGATGGTAAAACATTCGTTGTGCCACAGGTAAGGAAGAAGCCCTAGTATGTATGTCATCTATACTTCTTCTTCTGCGCCCTTTGTATAACGCTTAATAATGCCGCGACCACTTTCGCGAATAAACGTTACAATATCATCACGCTCGTCGGTAGCCGGCAGATCTTCTTCTATATATTCAAGCGCCTGCGTAATGTTTAAGCCTTTGTTGTAAATGATACGGTATAAATCGAGGATATGGTTGATTTGCTCAATGGAAAAGCCTCTCCGTTTCAGTCCTACACTATTTACGCCTCCATAGCTTAGCGGCGTACGAACGGCTTTGATGTATGGAGGAACATCTTTGGTTACATGGCTGCCACCTGCAATAAAAGAATGTTGGCCAATGTGGGTAAACTGTTGTACTGCGCAAACGCCTGCCAGTATTGCCCAGTCGTTCATCACCACATGCCCCGCCATCTGCGAGTTATTGCTCATGATGCAGTTGTTACCGATAATGCAATCATGGCCAATATGGCAATATGCCATAATCAGGCAGTTGTTACCAACTACTGTTTTTCCCCGGTCAACCGTGCCGCGGTTTATGGTTACAAACTCGCGGATGGTTGTGTTATCGCCAATTTCAATATAGGTTTTTTCGCCCGCAAATTTTAGATCCTGCGGTATTGCAGCCAGTACAGCTCCCGGAAAAATGCGGCAGTTTTTACCAATGCGCGCACCTTCCATAATGGTCACATTGCTGCCTATCCACGTGCCTTCACCAATCTGCACATCTTCGTGTATCACAGTGAAAGGATCGATTTTTACATTGCGGGCAAGGATAGCATTCGGATGAATATACGTGTGCGGATGAATCATTGATAAAAATATAACAGCTGAATTAGCCGGCAAAAATAGTTGGAATCGGCCAATAACTTTTTTACGAAGGTCTTTTAACAATCTGTGCCACCATATCGGCTTCTGTTGCCACTTTGCCGTTTACATACACAGTGCCGTGCATGTCACAAAGTCCGCGGCGCACAGGAGCATTAAATTCCATTTTCAAAATCATGGTATCACCGGGGCGCACCATTTGTTTAAACCGGCAATTATCAATCTTCACAAAGTAAGTATCGTACTTTCCTTCCGGGCTGTTGTTGATGGCAAGTATGCCACCTGTTTGCGCCAGCGCTTCCAGTTGCAGAACGCCCGGCATAATAGGGTTAGAAGGAAAATGTCCCTGGAAAAACCATTCATTAATCGTGATGTGCTTCACACCTACAATGCGCGAATCGGTAAGTTCAATGATCTTATCTACCATCAAAAAGGGGTAGCGGTGCGGCAGTGTTTTTTCAATATGCTCATAGTTGAAAACCGGCGGCTGCAAAGGGTTATACACCGGCACATCTTTTACATGCTTGTTCTTTTTAATGTACTGCTTTATTTTTTTGGCAAACGCCACATTGGTGCTATGCCCCGGGCGGTTCGCAATCACCCGACCCTTAATAGGATACCCAATCAAAGCCAGATCTCCTACCACATCCAGCAGCTTATGGCGCGCCGGCTCGTTAGGAAAACGCAGTTCTAGGTTGTTTAGATACCCTTCGCTTTTCACCTCTATATTGTCTCTGCCAAATGCTTTTGCCAGCCGGCTCATAGTTTCAGAGGTCACCGGTCGGTCTACCACTACAATGGCGTTATTAATGTCACCGCCTTTAATCAGGTCATTCGCCAGCAGCATTTCCAGCTCGTGCAGAAAACTGAACGTGCGGCACGGCGCAACTTCCGTCTTAAACTCGCTCATCGTTTTTAGTTGCGCATACTGGGTTCCCAGTACCGGGCTGTTAAAGTCTATCAGTGTGGTTATCTGGTATTCCATCGCCGGCATCAGTACCATTTCCACACGCTTCTGCTCATCATAATGGTTTATATTTTCATCTATGCTATACCATATTTTAGTAGCTTCCTGCTCCAGTATGCCGGCTTCTTCTATCAGCTCAACAAAGGGCTGGCTGCTGCCATCCATAATAGGTACTTCGGGTGCGTTCAGTTCTATCAGCACATTATCTACACCCATGCCCACCAGCGCCGCCAGCAGGTGTTCTACGGTGCTCACTTTGGCATCGTCCACTTGCAGCGTGGTGCCGCGGCTGGTATCGGTCACCAGGTCGCAGTCGGCTTTAATAATGGGCTGATGAGGCAGGTCAATCCGTTTAAACTGTATGCCAAAGCCGGCACTGGCGGGGCACAGCGTCATATCTACCAATATGCCGGTGTGTAAGCCCTTGCCGCTGATGTTGATGGCATTTTCTAGCGTATGTTGCTTGTCGGGATTGAAGCCTGTATTCATGTGTCTGGTATTGTTTTCTGCGCTGCTATCCTTATCGTCAGCAGGTCTGTATTATTGTGGTATAAATAATAAATGGCAGCAAATGTAAGGCTTTGGGTAGATTGTATGGCTTGCCATGCTCCGAAAGCACCAGCAAACAAAAGCAAATATTCTCCTTTACAGCCGTTATCAGCCGGCGCTTCCATCCACTGGTGACACGCTCTCTCAGTTTATCTAGCTCCTCACTTCGCGCTTCTCATCACTCATTCCAACCGGCTGTTCGCCACCTGCATTCTTCTGCCTCCTCGTTTCCATAAGCCTGCTCATCGGTTCCTTATCTGAACCTCCCGGTTCGGTTTCCACTTCACTTGTATCATTAGTATAATATATCGGTACATTTAACAATCTCTCGATTCCGTTTTGGCACCACTTGCTTCAGTATTTAATATATCGGTTCCGTCTTGCCATCACTTGGTTCCATTTTGTAATGTAACGTACCCTTATAAGGTATGATCGCTACACCTTACTTTTTTCCATATCGGTTTTCCCGTTGGTCTTCTGTTATACTATAGGGTAATGAAAAAAAAGAACCACAACCAGTTCCCTCTGTTTCGTTCTGTGTCCACTTCGTGAAAAGGAGGAATTGGTAAAGCCATCACGCCGCCGGTTGGTTAAGGCTGTATCAGCTTAAAGCAGTCTTTAATAACGGTTGCAGTAAACACATCGCTGGTGGGTGCAGGGTCGCCATCTATATGAAAGGGGGCTTTCTTTACATTTTTAATCGTTATGCTCGCCGATTGAAAATACAGCACATTATTCCGGCTCATGTCTTCCACCATTTGCTGCAGTTTGTTGTTGCCACGTATCTGTTTTATAATGGCAAAAGGCAGCCTAACCTTATTCATTTTCTGAACAATCACAATGTCCAGCAAGCCATCGGTCAGGCTCGCCTGCGGGGCTATGGTCACGTTGTTACCAAACTGGTTGCTGTTGGCAATCGAAATAAAATAGGCATCGGTAAAAAA
>CAZZZH010000272.1:0-6018 GCA_964658445.1 Ilyomonas sp. | reverse complement strand
GAAAATGTCTTTTATACCATCTTCAGATTTCCTGATTACCTAATTCAGTTTTACAGCGTCTGCCTGTTCTTTGATGAAAGCTTCCTGCTGTGTTTTGTTGTCAAGCTGTTTGCGAAGCACTTTTTCGGCTATTTCAATAACCAGATTTCCTACCTGGTTTTTTACTTCTGTCAATGCCGCATTCTTTTGCAGGTCAATGGCAGCCTGCGCATCGTTTATGATTCTTTCGTATTCTGTTTTCGCTTTGCTTTGCGCATCGGCAATCATTTTGTCGCCGGTTTCTTTTGCTTCTTTAATCATCACCGCTCTGTCTTCGCGGGCTTTGGCCAGCATGGCTTCATTTTCATTCTTCATCGCTGCCATTTCTGCCTTTACTTTTTCAGCAGTGGCAATGGCTTCCGAAATGTTGGTTTCCCTGTCTTTTAAACCTTTTAAGATTGGTTTCCAGGCAAATTTTTTCAGAATAAATAAAACGATGAGAAACGCTACCAGCGTCCATATTAACAGACCTAAACCGGGTAATAACAGTTCCATGAATACAATTTGAAATTTGAAAATCAGTTAATTTGAAAATTGATTGAAGGATGATTTAAACCTACATTTTCAAATTAAAATTATTGCACCCGCTGCCCTCCGCGTTGGGTGCAATAAAAAGTTGCCGATGTACTTATGGTTTCAGTACAGCAAGGATACCTGCAATAACGGCGAAAAGGGCAACCCCTTCTACGAACGCTGCGGTCAGGATCATGTTTGCGCGAATGTCATTAGCTGCCTCAGGCTGGCGGGCGATGCTCTCCACCGCTCCTTTACCAATCTGACCGATACCAATACCGGCGCCGATAGCTGCTAAACCTGCACCCACTGCACCACCTAAGTGTGCCAATGAATCGGTGCTCGCCTGCAACAGAATGCTTAATAAAGACATATTTGTTGTTTTTATGAATGAAAAAAGGTGATTCTTTTATAATGCAATAATGTCATCAGCATGGTCGTGCCCATCGTGGTGTTCGCCTTCGAACGCCTGACCGATGAACACCGCCGTGAGGGTAGTAAAAATGAAAGCCTGTATAAATGCTACCAAAAGTTCAATGAAATAAATAAAGATGGTGAAGGCGACCGATACTGGCGCAAAGCCCCAGCCTGCCACATGGTTCATTCCACCGAAGATAAATATCAGCAGGATAAAGCAGGTGATAATAATATGACCTGCAATCATGTTGGCAAACAGACGTATCATCAATGCTGCCGGCTTGATAACAACGCTCAACAACTCTACAGGAATTAAAATGAATTTCACCAGAATCGGTACGCCGGGCGGCCAGAAAATATGTCCCCAGTAATGACGATTGGTGCTGAAAAGGATCACCAGCAGCGAAATAGCCGCCAGAACTAAAGTAAAAGCAATATTGCCGGTTACGTTTGCCGTACCAGGTATCAATCCGATTAAATTATTGATCAGGATAAAAAAGAATACGGTCAGTAGGTAAGGCATGTATTTCTCGTACTTCTTGCCAAGGTTCGGTTTGCCCACTTCATCGCGAATAAAAGTAACCACCACTTCAATCATATTCTGATTGCCGGTAGGTGCTACATTCGTTCCGTTCTTCTGGTATTTATTAGCAGCGGCTAATAATATCCAAACCAAAATGATAAGCGCAATAAACATCTGTATCACATTGCGGGTCAGGCTCAGGTCGTACACCTTTACGTTTTCATCCACATTTCCTGCCGCATCTACGGCTACAATCTTGCCCTCTTCATTTTTATAGCCGTTGTATATACCATGGCTGTCATTGTCGTGAAAGTGTCCATAAGAAAAAGCAACCAGCCCGCGCTCTTGAGAATACAAAATTACCGGCAAGGGTATAGACACTTCATGTTCCTCTCCATCGCTGCCTTTATAGGAAAAAAAATGAAACTCATGCGCATCCATTACGTGCTCCATGATAATCTTGGCAGGATCAAACGTGCCTTCTTTTGCCGTCTTTGTCGTGTCTTTTGTTTCCTGTGAGTAAGAATTGTGTGAAGCAAGCAAGAGGAAAACGCTGAAAACCGCTACCAGTAAGACTTTTAAGCTTTTTAAGCTCATGTGTTCTTTTTCAATTTTGCGCAAAGATAAGGAGTGGCACCTTAAAAACCGGTATCAGAAAAAGGAAATTGGAAAACAAATTTGTGGCAATAGCTTTGCCCGCTACAATTAAAAATGTTTTCATGATCACATTGAATGAAGGCGATAAAGCGCCTGCCTTTGCCGCTAAAGACCAGAACGATAACGATATTTCGCTCAACATGTTTCGGGGCAAAAAAGTAGTACTTTATTTTTATCCCAAAGACGATACGCCCGGCTGTACCGCGCAAGCCTGCAACCTGAGAGATAATTACTCTCAATTACTAAAGGAAGGCTACGTCGTAATTGGTGTAAGCGCCGATGATGTAAAAAGTCATAAAAAGTTCGAAACCAAGTTCCAGCTTCCTTTTCCGCTGGTGGCAGACACCAATCAGTCTATCTCGCAGGCGTATGGCGTGTGGGGCGAAAAGCAAATGTTTGGTAAAAAATACATGGGCATTATCCGCACTACCTTTTTGATAGATGAGGAAGGAAAGATTAAAAAGATCATCGACAAGCCGGATACAGAAAACCACACCGAGCAGGTGCTGAAAGCGTGGGCGGAGTAAGAGACTGTTAAAGAAAGGTTCTTTACGATAACGAGCAGCGGCTGGTAAAGCTGCTGTCTTTATTTACGCCGAAGTGATTACCTCTGTTAGAATGCGGCTAATCTCGTCCGCACTATCATATACCAGCAAATGCCCGCCTCCTTGTATCTGTACATCGGCGTTTGTATTTTTTATAGCGAAAAGATGGTCGTTCGTTCCGTGTATATGGAAGAGGGGCGCCGGTCGTTCGCTATTGGTCCAGTTAATAATTTCGTGGATGGCCCACTTTAAAAAGCGGGAATTGGTATTCGCTATAGTTTGCCTCAGTAAGCGTTTTTCTTCTGCGGCAGAAGTGCCGAAAAACCGGTATAGGAAGCTGTTCGGAATTTTTAAGAACGATGCCGGAACCAGCCGGTCAAGCTTCGTCTTTGCAATCATGCGATAAAGCAGGGGTAGCTCCCGGCGGGTGGCAACGCTCGAAATAAGAACCGTAAGTTTCGGGTTAAGGAAATGAGCCAGCTCCACGGCTACTATCCCGCCAAAAGAAAGACCCACTAGCACAAACTCGGGTGTATCAATGGCTGCGGAAAGCCTGTGGCAATAAGAAGAAAGCGACTCGTTGGGCAAATGCGGCAGCCAGGCAATATGCTGTACATCCCAGTTTAGAGGCAACGTTAGCTTGTCAAACACGCGCTCATCAGCCCCCAGCCCGCTGATAAAATAAACGGTCAATTTCTTCAATTTACCGGCAAGATAATTCCCTAGCGCTTTCCTTACTCAAATCTCCTTTTTAGTAAAGAAATTAGTCCCCACTGGTTCATACTAATCATTTCATAACATGCTCCTGCTAAACCTTGGCACAAAAATCTCTTACCTCATTTGTCTAAAACAACAGCACATGAAAAAAATAGTAGTTTCCCTTTTGCTGAGTCTTACCCTCGGCGGTGCCCTGCAGGCGCAGCTTCGCAAAGTGCCTGCCGATGTTACCAACGCCTTCAAGGCTAAATACCCTAAAGCGACGGATGTAGAATGGAAAGACCGCCTCGCCTTCTTTGAAGTTCAGTTCAAGCAGGATGGCTCGAACATGACCGTCGATTACAACAGCAAAGGCGAATGGCAGAAAACTGAGAAAGCCATCTCTTTTGATGAAGCCCCCGCCGCCGTAAAAGACGGACTGAGCAAAAGCAAATACGCCTCACGCGACGAATGGAAGCCCGGCGAAGTAGTAACCATCGTTACCAAACCCGACAACAGCATGCAGTACCGCGTTTATGTAGACAAAGTGGGCGGCGTGCAGAAGAAATATTTGTTCTTCAACACCTCCGGGCAGTTAGAAAAAGAAACGCTCACCTTATAACAGTCACCTTTTCATACACCAAAAGCCCCGAATTGGCGGGGCTTTTTTATTGTCGTCACCTATTTTTATCGCATGAAAAAAGCAATCCTTGTCGTTGGGCTCGTGTCTATTTTGGGTAAAGCCGCCACTGCGCAGCCCGACCGCTGGCAGCAGCGCATAAAGTACAGTATAGACGTGCAGATGAATGTGCAGACCAACCGCTTCGCCGGCACCGAAAAGATCGTGTATGATAACAATTCGCCCGACACATTGGGCCGCCTCTTTTTTCATCTCTACTGGAATGCCTTCCAGCCCGGCAGCATGATGGACCAACGCAGCATCGAGCTGGGCAAGCGCGTGCTCGGTACCGATAAAAACGGCAAAGACGTGCGCGACTGGGACGACCGCGTGCGCGACCGTATCAGCCACCTCGCTCCCGATCAGATCGGCTGGGATAGTGTAAAATATATAAAGATCAACGGCGCCAGCCAAACCCTTATTTACCACGAAACCATTCTCGAGGTCAAGCTCGCCTCGCCCATCCTTCCCCACAGCAAAACGGCACTCGATGTGGCGTTCAACGCCCAGGTGCCCGTGCAGATTCGCCGCAGCGGCCGCGATAATGCCGAGGGCATCCGCTACAGCATGAGCCAGTGGTATCCTAAAATGGTAGAGTACGACTATGGGGGCTGGAACGCCAACCCCTACATTGCCCGCGAGTTCTACGGTGTGTGGGGCGATTACAATGTCAACATCACCATCGATAAACGCTACACCCTCGCCGGCACCGGCACCATTCAGAATGCCGGTGAAGTCGGTCATGGTTACAGCCCGGCTGCCAGCCACCAATCGTCATCTTCCGGTTCCACCCTCACCTGGCGCTTCGCTGCGCAAAACGTGCACGACTTTGTCTGGGCGGCCGATACTGCCTACAACGTCATTATCCGCAAAACAGAGAACGGTCCGCTGCTCTACATCGTTTATAAAAAAGTAGATTCTTTGGAAGCCAAATGGCAGGCCCTTGCAGATACCGCGCAGTTAGCCTATCCGTATATCGCCAAAACCTTCGGCGCCTATCCCTACGCCAACTATTCGTTCATTCAAGGCGGCGATGGCGGCATGGAATACCCGATGGCTACGCTGATAAAGAATGCCAGCATCGGCAGCGCCATCCACGAGTGGATGCATAGCTGGTACCAGGGCATGATGGGCACCAACGAAAGCCTTTACCCCTGGATGGACGAAGGCTTCACCACCTACGCCGAGCTGCGGGTAAGCAATTGGCTCCACGGCGCCACCGGCTTCCCCTTTACCAATGCCTACACAGGTTATTTTAGGTTGGCAAAAAGCGGGCTTGAAGAACCCATGAGCACCCATTCCGATCACTACGAGACCAACTTTGCCTACTCCAATGCTGCCTATTCTAAAGGTGCCGTTTTCCTGGCGCAACTGGGCTACATCGTCGGGCAGCAAATGCTGGACAAGATCCTGTTGGCTTACTACCGTGAATGGCGCTTCAAGCATCCCAATCCCAACGATTTTATACGCGTCGCCGAGAAGGAGAGTGGCATCGAGCTGCAGTGGTACAAAGAATACTGGGTCTATACCACCAAGACCATCGATTATGCCCTAGGCGATATCAATACCGTCGACGGAAAAACTGTCCTCTCCGTAAAGCGCATCGGCTACATGCCCATGCCCATCGATGTGATGGTTACCTACAAAGACGGCAGCAAGGAATTACATTACATACCCATGAACCTGATGTATGGCGGCAAAAAGCCCGAGGACGCCACGCCCGTCGTTGTGCACGACGAATGGAAGTGGACACAACCCGAATACACCTTCACCGTCAGCCGGCCAGTAAAAGACATTAAAGAAGTAGAGATAGACCCCAGCGGTCGCCTTGCCGATGTCAACCGCGTCAACAACAAGATCACTATCCCCGGCAATTAAAGGGTTAGCTTAGAAAGATTCCGGGCACTAAAAAAGCGGGCAATTGCCCGCTTTTATCCTATTCGAAGCTA